>CAYTGC010000001.1:0-98013 GCA_964437195.1 uncultured Myxococcales bacterium
CTATCAAAGGCGCGATGAATCCCAAGGTGGAGATGTTTTCCAACCGGCTGCGCAAGAATCTGCGGCGGCTTTTGCCGTGGGCGGCGCAGCGCAGCGTCGAAGCCTACCGGCTCTACGATCGCGACATTCCCGAGGTACGACTGGTCATCGACCGCTATGCGGACGCGCTGGTCGTCTACCCGTATGCCTACCGGAGCGAGCTTACTGACGAGGAGCAGGCTGAGCAGGATGGTTTTCGCGAAGAACTGCTCACCGCGCTATCGACCCTGACCGAGGTTGGGCGCTCACGCATCTTCATCAAGGAGCGCAAGCGTCAAAAGGGCACCGAGCAATATCAGCGAATTGACGCAGCGCAGCATGAACTGGTTGTGCAAGAAAACGGGCATCGCTTCCTCGTGAACTTGAGCGATTACCTCGACACCGGGCTGTTTCTCGACCACCGCGACACCCGAGCGCTGGTGCAGAAGCTGTCGCCGGGACGGCGTGTGCTGAACCTGTTTGGCTATACGGGCAGCTTTTCTGTGTATGCCGCCAGGGGTGGTGCGCTGTCGACGGTCACGGTGGACCTTTCGACAACGTACTTGGCGTGGGCGCAGCGCAACTTGCAGCTAAATGGGCTGAATCTGTCCCAACATCGGCAGGTCCGCGCCGACGTACTGGCTTGGCTGCGCGATCCGCTGAATGTGCCCGAGCTGCGTGGTCGATTTGACCTCATCATCCTCGATCCGCCGACGTTTTCGAACAGCAAGCGGATGCACGGAACGTTCGATTTGAAGCGAGATCACGACTGGCTCTTGCGCAGCACGGTGAGATTCCTCGCCCCCGGCGGACAGCTTGTTTTTTCGACCAACAAGCGGGGGTTTCATCTGAAGCCGGATCAGTTTCCGCAGCTGCGAATCAAAGACATCAGCGCCGAGACGCTGCCGCGCGACTTTCACGATCCACTCACTCGCGTCTGTTACTTGATCGAGTCCGATCCGCATGCGGTGCAAATGAAGCCACGCCGTCCATCACAGTCGGGCTGGTTTCCGTCGGAACGAGCCTGACTAAGGCGAAGCCGCGCTCTTGGTATCCATCGCAGCTGGGTGTTCGGCTTGCAGCAGCTTGCGCGCCTGGAGCCAGCCCCGAAGCTCTTCGCTATCGCTGCGATGCATTCGACCCAAATCGGCAAACAGCTTGAGCGCATGGTTGCCCAGATCGATAACCCGCGCGCTGCTCTTTGCACCGTCGATGGCCCACAAGACCTCGGCAAGCGACTGCTCAATCCGCGCCCGCGTCTCCAGTTCCGATTGCGACAGCAGCTGTGGCGGTGACGGCAGCGGCGGCAGCTGCCGATGCGCTTGCTCGAGCAGTGGAAGCGCTTGTTTGTCTCTGGCCAGGCCGTGCAGATCATCGGCCATGCCAAGGAGCCGCATCGGCAAATCGGTGCAGGTCTTGCCCGAGCACTGGGAGAGCGCTTCTTCATGCAGGACCAGCGCGTCGGCAAAGCGCCCGGTTTTCTGCAGCACACTCGCGAGCAGCAGCTTGCCGCTCACTGCCCGTGGCGTGCCTTTGTACAGAGCTGCGGCTCTCTCCGCGAGCGGAATCGCTTCCGCCGCTTGGTTCTGGCGCAGCTTCAGCAGAACCAGCTGCTTCAGCGTGCCGTAGAGCTTCGGGTGTTCCGCACCAAACGCCCGCTCGGCGACCTGGAGCGCTCGTTGATATTCCGACTCGGCCGCCTCGGATTTGCCCATCAGCTCGAGCAGCACGCCCAGGTTTTCATGAATCGTCACCAGCCTTGGGTGTTCGCTCCCTTGGTGCGCTTCACTCACGGTCAATGCCCGACGATAGAGCGATTCTGCCTCGGGATAACGATCTTGCCTGCGGTTGTGCATTGCCAAGCTGTTCAGAACCGTCCCCATCTGACTCGACTCGGGCCCAAACACGCGCTCGTTTTCGCGCAGGGCAAGCAGACACTGCTCGTCCGCTTTCACCTTCTGACGCTGAGCGGACAAGTGCTGACACAGATACAGGTCGAGTGTGGCCTGAATGCGCGCCTTGACTTGGCTGCTCCCTTCGACGCGAGCGAGGGTCGCCTCCGCAAACTGCTGCCACTTGTCGACAGAAATGCCGCGCTGCGTCACTTGCGCCAAATACATCAGGTCCGTGAAAGCCCAAGCGGCAGTCAGAAAATCACCACCTCGGACGCCAAGCGCTGCCGCTGACATCGCTCGCTGGTGTCCTGCAAATGGATCGCCGCCCGAGGTTTCGAGCATGGACAGCTCGCGTTCGGCCCGCGCTTGAAGCGGCAGATTGTCTAGCTGCTGTGCCGCCGACAACACCTTGTGGGCTCGCTCTTTTGCCGTCTGGACCCGCCCTGCGTTGTGAAGCAGGCGTGCCTCGGAGAGCTGCCTGCTCAAGATGTCGAGCCGCTCTCGCTCGACCGGTTTTTCTTGCGCCAGTTGCTGCAAAAAATGCGGATCGGCGCACGGAGCGAGCAGCGAAAGATCACTGCTCTGGTCTACCGCGCTGTCGAGGACCTGCTCATCGGCGGTCCTCAGCAAGTTCATAAACGCCGCGACTTCCTGCAGCCGCGCATCGAGACAGCGCAGTCGCCGCGAGTGCAGCTCGGCGGTTTGTTTCCCAGCGACGAAAGTGGCCTGACAAGTATCGCGGCGCATCGCCTGCCAGCTCGTCAGATAGTGCGACAGATTGTTTTCGACCCGACGCCACACGTCGTCGGCATACGCCTTCTTGGTCTTGGCCAGTCCCTCGCGGGCGGCCGTTTTCGCAGCGATACCGAACACGGGAGCAAGCTGCTCGTCGACAGTCTGACAACGCTGCGCTTTGAGTTCCTGGTTTCCTCGATAAACGCCGACGGACACGAGACCGGCTATCACCATCGCTGCAAACGACGAGAGCAAGATCAACACACGCCGCCGTCGCCGCCGCCGCTCTGGTGACAGGTCTTCAAGCAGATCTTGCAGCGACGGATATCGTTCACTTGGCTGAACCTTGAGCCCGCGCAAGAGCGCCCGTCGCAGCCAAGTCGGAACCTTCTTTTCCGGGGGAAACGAGCGGACCTGGCCCAAGAACACTTGCATCGCCAGCTCGCCAAGGTTATCCCCGGCAAACGGTGGCCGCCCGCAGATCGCCTCGTACAGCGCGATGCAATAGCTGAACTGATCGCTCCGTGCGTCGCTGGCTTGACCGCGAAACTGCTCCGGCGACATGTAGCGCGGCGTGCCCATCAGGGCGCCTTCTTGCGTCAGCGGCGAGCTGACGGCCATCGCTGCCAGACCACGGCTCGACTGGTCCGGCAAGGTCTGGTCGAGTGCCACCGCGGAGCGCGTCGGGACAAGCACCGGCCCGGGATCCGAGATCGGCTGGCCCACGTCGCGAGCGACCCCAAAGTCCATCACCCTCGCCCGCCCGTCGCGACCAATCATCACGTTGTCGGGCTTGAAGTCACGATGCACGATCCCGGCCGCGTGTGCGGCAGCGAGGCCTTGGCCTGCTTCTGCAAACACTTGCAGGATCTCGTCGGTGGTTCGTTCCTGGTTTAGCCACTCACCGAGCGTCGTACCTTCGACAAACTCCATCGCGACGAAGACTTGGTCAAACGCAACGCCAACATCGAAGACCGCAACGACGTTTGGGTGCGACAGTCTTGCCATCGCCTGCGCCTCGCGAAGAAGCCGAGCCCGTCCCTGGGACGCCATCGCTCCTGGCTGACTGCGCAACAGCTTGATCGCCACCTTGCGGTTGAGATCGGGGTCGTACGCTGCGTAGACCACGCCCATGCCGCCACTGCCGAGCTTTTCGACGATGAGATAGCGCCCTATCGATGCACCACGAGGCAGTTCATCGGCGCTGAGCTTGCGTTTTTCGCTCGTTACTTCCTGCAATCCGGGGAGGAGCGTGTCATCCCCAACGGCCCGACGTTCAGACATCTAGAAGCCAAAATGTACCAGGCTCGGGCCTGCCTCCACAGTGGAGAACAAGCCAAAGTCCGACCAGCGACGCGCCATGGTTGCGTATACTGCTAACCATGCGACCTTGCGCACGTTGGCCCGCCGTATTTTTGCGGATGGTGCTTGCGTCGCTCCTCGTTTTCAGTGCGGTGTCTAGCGCGAGTGCCGACGATGCACTCACGCTGAGGGTGCGCGGGCGCAGCCAACTCAAGCTGCGCAGCCTCAGCCGTCGCGCCGACAGCAAAAACTCGTTCTGGATTCAGTTTTCTCTCCAGCTGACCGACGGAGGTGGCAGCGATGACCGCGAGCCCAGCGAAGATCGCTCGTTTGCCGATCGCTCGATCTCGGTTCTGCTCCGAGGTCCAAGCGGCCCCATCTTCCTTCCTAGCAAGCGAACCGGCGACGACGGGGTCGTGACGTTTGAACAAGATGGAGTGCCACCCGCGAGCTATTTGCTGACGGCGGAATATCGGGGCGATGATCTGCGTGACTCGGTGAAAGAAGTGTTTCCCATCGATGTCGGCCGTCAGCCGACGCAGCTCCGGCTGTTGACACCGTCGAGGGTCCTGCTTGGGGAAGAGCTTCCGATTCGACTGTCTCTGACGAGCGAAGGCGCACCGATCGAGGGAATTGTCGAGCTAGCCATCGGACGGCACCACGAACAGGTGACGCTGAGCCAAGGGTACGGCCAGCTTCGGCGGCCGGGCCAAAAGCTTGGCAAGTCAGGCGAAAAGCTCCCGCTGGTCGCGCGCTATGCCGGCACTCGCCAGTTTTCTCCGTCGGAAGCCAAAGAAGAGCTCCTGATCGCGAGCCAGGCTGTGGTGCAGCTTCAACTGCTGACCAAAGGCTCCTCGAATGAGCTGGCGCAGGGCAGTCCGCTTTCCACCGTCGGTGTGGTCCGCGATGAGGAGGGCCCACTTGCGGGTGAACTGGTCGAGTTGGAAGCGCTCATCGATGAGACCGGCCCTTCACAGGAAACTGGCAACAACAAGCGCAGTCTGGGTCACGCCCAAACCGATGGACAAGGCCGATTCGAGGTTCGGGTGGCCAAGCTCATGCTGCCAACGGGACCAGCACTCTTGTCTGCTCACGTCTTTCCGCGCCGAGGGCATATCCAGCCCGGTCGATCGCCCGAGGTTGCGCTACAAGTGAATCCACCCGAGCCCATCTCGGTGCTGTACTTTTTGCTGCCGATCCTTGTGACGGTGGCGCTGTGGGCTGGCTGGGCCACGGGACGGCGACTCGTCGGCTGGCTGACGGAGTGGCTCGAAGAGCGACGACAGAGACGGCAGACGGTCAAGCAGGCTGCGTCCGCGGGCGAGAAATCTGGCACATCGCATGCGACTCTTGAGCCAAGCGTTGGCGAACCCGGGGTCAAGCTCACGCAGCATCGCCGACTTGCAACGCTCCGCCGGGCTGGCGATTTTGCGATGGACGGTCAGGTCGTCGACGCAGCGTTTGCGGTTCCAGTTGTGGCGACAATTTCATTGTTTCTCGACGGAAGCACGAGCGGTGAGCCACGCCACACCATCGCGAGTGAATCGGATGGGAGTTTTTCTACCCCACCGCTTGCAGCCGGACGGTATCAGTGCCGATTGACTGCCCCTGGCTATCTCCCGCAGCAGTTTTACGCGACGGTGCCCCACAAGGGCGAATATCGACAGATCGTGGCTCGAATCGAGCCGCTGCGCGCACGCATGCTGAGCGAGTGGCGGCGAGTGGCCGAAGGGCTCAGCGGCAACAAGGTGGCGACGCAGACCCCGCGAGAGCTTCTCGAGCTGCTCTCGACTGCCAAGACTCGTTCCGTCAGTGAAATCAGCCGAAATCGACTGACCGAGCTGACCCACCTTGTCGAGCACGCCTACTACTCACCGCGCGTCTGCACTCCTGAGATGTTGGTCAGCGCAGCGCAGCTCGTCGACGCGATCTTGCACAGCGAGAAGCCGCCGAGCGCTGCCAAGCCGACCGATCTGCGTGCCCCAGAGGCGCCTAGACCACTGATCCATCAGCCACGAGCTTGAAGGAGCCCCTGTGCGAGTTGCTCTGATTTCTGACATCCATGCCAACGAAGTCGCTCTGCGAGAAGTCTTTCGCCATATCGAAGACCAGGGCGCAGATATGACAATATGCCTGGGAGATGTTGCCACATTGGGGCCGCATCCTCGCGAAGTTTTGGCGCTATTACAAGACCACAAATGTCCATGTATCCTCGGCAACCACGATGAGTTTTTGCTCGACAAACTACTTATTGACCAGTACACAGAGGCCCCAATTATCAAACAAGCGGTGGATTGGTGTCGCGATCAGCTATCAGCACAAGATTTTGAATTTATTCGTACATTCAAAACAGGATTGGAACTCGATCTGGACAGTTCAAGTCAACTTGTTCTCTTTCACGGATCGCCGCGTTCGCATATGGAAAACCTGCTTGCAACCACACCAGCAGAGGAGCTTGAGGTGATGCTCGGGGAACGGCGCGGGACGGTGATGGCGGGCGGTCATACGCACTTGCAGATGTTGCGGCAGCACAAAGGGATGCTGCTAGTAAACCCCGGCAGCGTCGGGATGCCGTTCAAAGAGTTTGCGTTTGGAAAGGCCCCGGTGGTGCTGGGCCACGCCGAGTACGCGATGGTCGAAGGAACCAAAGGCAACGTGTCGGCAGTGTTTCATCGCGTGGCTCTCGACCGCGTAGCGCTGCGCCATGCAACTGCCGCGACGGAGCATCCACTCAAGATGCCGCTGCTCGCAAGCTACGCGTAACCCCAAAGTCGGGTTTTGCCGAGAAGGCGCGCTCGAATCAGCAGTGAGCGACCCGGCTCTCGTCGCTGACAGGCTGAGAATGAAGAGAATCAGATAGATAGTGCCGAAGACGGCCTATCACGAGGTCGAGCGCGACTCGGTTCTCACCGCCCTCGGGGATGATCATGTCGGCCCAGCGTTTCGAGGGCTCGACGAACTGCAAGTGCATGGGGCGCACGGTCTTGTAGTACTGCTCGCGAATCGACTGAAATGTCCGACCGCGGTGCTCTAGATCCCGTCGAATCCGACGAAGAATCCGAATGTCTGCATCGGTGTCGACGAACAGCTTGATGTCGAGCAGCGCGCGCAGGTCCGCTTCGACAAAGAGCAGGATCCCCTCGACAACAACGACTGGAGCAGGTTCAACCCGTCGCCGAGTCGCGAGCCGCGAGTGGGTCTTGAAGTCGTACTGCGGCATATCGATCGCATGACCAGACTTGAGCCGACGAAGCTGTTCGATCAGCAGATTCGTCTCGAGTGAGTCGGGATGATCGTAGTTTAGCTGCTCCGCCATCGCTGGCGTCAGATCCGAGCGATCGCGGTAATAGCTGTCGTGGTCGAGGATCACAACACTACCCGAGGGAAGACCCTCGACGATCTTGGCGGCCACCGTGGACTTGCCCGAGCCAGTGCCACCCGCAACACCGATGACCAGTGGGTTCACGAGCGCGCACCTTAGTCGCAAGCTCTCCGGGTTTCAAGGGTTCGTTTTGGGTACAGAGGATCCCAAGCTGGCGCTGACGGTCTTTGGCTTTGGCTCCGCACGCTGGGGCAAGGCAACGGGCACAGTCGATGTGCATCGCCCGGCTGGCAGCGCGAGCGGTGAGCTCAGCAGCCCGTGATCCGCAAAGCTGTAAAAGCCGTTCTTGGCGACGATCACATGATCGAGGAGTGGAATGCTCAGCAGCGTCCCGGTCTGCGCGAGGCGCAGGGTGAGGTTCTGATCCTCGTCACTCGGTGTTGCGATGCCGCTTGGATGATTGTGGGCCACAATGACTGCCGCCATCCCTTCGCGGATGAGGGGTCGAAACACATCGGACAGGCTGACTACCACCCGGTCGATCTGACCGACAGCCGCGACGTGACGGCAGCGCACTCGGTGTCGTGCGTCGAGGCCAAAGACATGTACAGCTTCCTGCTCTGCGAGGCCCAGCTCGACGGTCAGCACATCGGCAATGTCTGATGGAGAACGAACGTGTAACCCCAGCAGATGCTCAGGAGCCAGAGCCCGTCGGCCCAGTTCCAGCGCTGCCTTGATCTGGCAAGCGCGCGCCGGACCGACGCCAAGAAGAGCACACAGCGCGGACTGCCCCGCTCTTCGTAGACCCTGTGGCCCCCCGGTGACATCAAGCAGCCGTCGTGCCAGCGGTTGGGCAGCCCCAGAGCCCAATACAAGCGCCAACAGCTCCTCGTCGCTAAGCTGCTCTGCACCGAGAAACATCAAGCGCTCACGCGGCCGGGCCGACTCAGGGCGAGACAGAAACTCCGACCTTGTCATCGCAGAACCTCGCAGGAAAAGGAAATGGTGCCGACGGACGAAACGGTTTGGCACGGGAGCCAAGCTGCGGTAAGAGCCCTGTCATGATGACGCTGCTGTGCGCCATGGCGCTTGAATCGGCGGTCGTGGTGCCGGTGGCACCACCCTCGATGGTCACCATCCCAAGCGGCACATTTGTGCGCGGCGATGGAGACGGTGAACCGGACGAAAAGCCGGTTCAGAGAGTCGCAGTCCCAACGTTTGCCATCGACCGCATGGAGGTGACTGTCGGCGAATATGCGGAGTGCGTGGAGGCCAAGATCTGCAAACCGAGCGCGCGACGAGCGAACCACGAGGAGGCGAAGCTGCCAGTGACCCAAGTCTCGTGGCAAGACGCGACCACGTACTGCGTGTGGCGCGGCAAGCGTCTGCCGAGTGAAACCGAATGGGAAAAGGCCGCGCGTGGGACCGATTCTCGACGGTATCCGTGGGGCAGTGAATTCTCGTGTCAGCGGGGCAACTTCGGAAACTACGCAATGGATGGCCGGTGCGCAGAAGAAGGCGCGCCAGGGAAACCTGTCGCGGTGGGTTCGTTTCCCAGCGGCGCGTCGCCGTATGGCGTGCTCGATATGGCAGGCAACGTGTGGGAGTGGACCGCTGATGCCTATCGAATTGATGCGTACAAGCGAGCCGATTCGATGGCTGTCCGTCCAAGTCCATCCGAAAAGCTCCGTGTGCTTCGTGGCGGTGGTTGTTGTTCTATCTTCGGTTTGCCAAAAACCAGCGATCGACTGGGCTTGCCGCTCGACTACCGCGACGCGGACATCGGTTTTCGATGTGCCAAAGACGGGGCAGCCGATGGCGGGCCGACGCGCTCGCACATCGGGTCTCCTCGCGGGATGGAGACAACGACCCGTCGGTAAGCCCAGCGCGGCCCGACGCATGGTGAACACTGCAAACGAGGCAGATGGCTTCTTGACGATCGCTGAAGATGCGGCGATAACCTGCGGCAGTGCGACGATCTGCCTCGTCGGCAAATGAGCACGACGACCGCCGCAAAAAGAGGAGAACCCTGTGAGCCTAGCACCCCATGAAATCTGCAAGCGTCTTGGCGAGACGAAATTCAAAGAGATCTTCCTGTCGCTGAACAGTGCGGCAATGAAAGCATCGATGATGGAAGTCGGTCTGGCAGCGACGCGACAGGTCAACCAAACGAGCCTACGCAAGCGAAACGAAGAGTGGGCCAAGCGATTGTGGGCAACGGTGACCGCGGGCAAACCGGGTTGCAAGGTGATGATGTTTGAGTGGCTGCGACAGAACAAGAGCGATCTGCTGATCGCCTTTTTGGACGCACTGGAGGTGCCCCACCAGAAGGGTCTGACCGATGCTGACTTTATGAAGGACGTCCCGGATGCCAAGCTTCTGGCCGCAGCAAAGCTGATGCTGGCACACCCAAGCTTTGACCATCGCGAGGTAGCGGCGTACCTTTTGTTCTTGGACTTCAGCAACGAGACAAGCAAGTTCTCCTCCCTGGAGCTTGAGAAGACGCTGGCGAGATAGGAGTCATGGCGACCGGCCTGCGACGAGCGCAAAGATTCCCAGGCGTGAGCGCATTTCGGTCGCTCGCGGTGCTTGCGGGTTTGTCTCTTGCCTCGCCGGCGGCAATAGCGCGTAGCGACCAGGATCTGGCGACGGTGGCAGCGCCGATAGAAGCGCTCGGCGGCACGGCATTTTCGAGTCGCGTGGAGCCGCTGAGACGCAAGCTTCAAGACCTGGTAAGTGGCCCAGTCTTGCGCAAGCTGCGCGTCGGCATGACTGTCCACGACGCACGAACCGGTGATGAGGTCTTCGCCCTCAATTCCGACACGCCGTTTAATCCTGCATCGAACACCAAAATTTTCACGACGGCTGCGGCCCTCTCAGTTCTGGGGGCTGATTTTCGCTTCCGAACCACGCTTTGGAGTCCGGCTCCGACGACTTCCGCGAGTAGTCCGGGAACCCTCGACGGCAATGTGTTTATGCAGGGAAGCGGAGACCCATCGCTTCAGCCAGCAGACGTCGTTGACCTGGCCCAAGATCTGGCTAGACGTGGAATCCAACAGATCGAGGGTGACATCATCCTGGACGGCGAGTTCCGCGATGAGTCCGATCTGGTGAGGGGCAGTTCGTCACAGCCTCAAGGCGGCGGCGCACTAATGCTCAACCGCGATGGGTATCGAGTCCGGGTTGTTGCGGGCAGCGTCGGTCGTGCCGCGCACGTTACCATCGAGCCATCATCGCCGTTCTTCATGCTGCATTCGTCGGTGAAGACGGTGTCCGGCAAGAGGACGAGGCTCAGCGTCGATTCCCACCGCAAAGATGGTCGTCTCATCGTGGAAGTCCGCGGACGAATCGGCAGCAAGAAAGGCAGAGCGGCGGTCAAACGGCGCATCCCCGACTCGCGTGAGTGGATCTCTGCGACGATGGCGACAGCGCTGCGTGACGCGGGAATTTTGCATCACGGCAACATCCGAATCGGCACGCCCCCGGTGGGGCCGCTGCGGCTTATCGCCGAGCATCGCTCGCAACCGCTTTCAGAGATCTGTCGCGTCGTAAACAAAGACAGCAACAACTTCGTCGCAGACGTTGTCTGGAAAACGCTGGGCTCGGTCCGCTACGGACTTCCGCAAAGCCTAGAAAAAGGCGCTCGCGCAGTCACCGAGTGGCTGGTTCCCCTCGGCTTTCGGCCCGAACGTCTGCATCTTGTGAATGGCTCGGGCCTAACGTACGAAAACCGCGTCCGCCCGATTGACGTCGGCAAGCTGCTGCTCAAGCTCTACCACAGCCTCGAGCTGGGACCAGAGTTCATGCAGTCGCTGGCTGTCGGAGGAATAGATGGAACCATTCACCATCGCTTTCGCGGCCAGAGTTACGGTCTCGTTCGGGGCAAGACGGGCACGCTAAACGGAGTTTCCGTCCTGTCGGGTTACGTCGGCGCGCACCCTGGAGTCCTGGTCTTCACAATCTTCATTGAGGGTTTCCGCGCCAAGCGACTGCAGCAAGTGCGCCAACTTCAAGCGCAAATTGTGGAGGTCTTGCTGCGCCACATTCGAACTGGTGACGCGGTGCCGCAGCCTTCACCGTCTCGCACTGGTGAGGATCCGGGCGAAGAAGATCTCAGCGCATCTGACGACGAAGCGCTCTGATTCAAGCGACGTCGGGCCCGTCGCGACAGCAGCAGGAGCGCATCAAAGCGCTGACTGGGCAGAAACCCTGCTGCCAGCGCGTGATAGCAACCAAGCCGGAAGCTGAGGCTTCGGCCTGGACATGGTCTTGCGCGCCGCTTTCGCAGAGCGGCTTGTGGGCCAAGGTGTTTCTCGATGCAATCCAGGAGACGCTCTCGTTCTCGATGTAGAGAAACCACCAAGCTCGCGTCGTCAGCCACTTGGCCAAGGAGTCGATCGAGGGAAGCAACCAAACAAGATGCAATGTAGCGGCCATTCATACCCGACCGCCGTTGCATCTCTCATGCCGCGGCGCGACGTGCGGGTTCTCGACGAAAAACCACCAAGCAACCCGATTGGACGCATCCGGTGGGCCGGACACTGTCCGAATGTCGGACAAATCCGTCCGCAGATTCGCGACGATAGACCGTGCGACAGGTCGAGAGAAGACCGCGTCCATGTGATAGGATGAAGCAACGACTGTGGCCGATAAGTTCCCGCGACCGTTCGGTCGGTACACCTTGCTCTCACCGCTGGCCCAAGGCGGCATGGGCGCACTTTATCTGTCCTGCGTCGGCGACCGCGGCATGGAACGGCTCTGCGTCATCAAGACGGTCCTGCCCCACCTCGCTGACCCAGAGTATGTGAACCGCTTCCGCGACGAAGCCAAAGTGGTTGTGCGTCTGTCGCACGGCAACTTGGTGCCAGTTTTCGACGCTGGTATGGTCGATTCCGAGCTGTACCTAGCGATGGACTACATCGACGGCAAAGACCTTCGAGCCGTCTGGAATCGTTGCGCCAAGAAAGGGATTGCGTTCCCCGTCGATGTCGCCGTTCATATCGCGCGAGAGCTCGCACGAGGCCTGCACTACGCGCACAACTTCGGCAACATCAAGCTCGTCCACCGCGACGTCTCTCCGCCAAACGTCCTCGTCAGCTTCAATGGTGAGGTCAAGCTCACCGACTTCGGTCTGGCAAGCTCGACGCTCAAGCTCGAGAAAACTGCCGCCGGCATCATCTACGGCAAGGTGTCGTACATGTCGCCGGAACAAGCACGCGGAGAGGTTATCGACGGACGGACCGACATTTACGCTGCGGGAATCATCCTGTGGGAGCTGCTGACCGGACGACAACTTTTCCCACAGCAAGGCGGCGAGGGTCACGAACTCATCGACCGCGTCCGCAATCCGCACATCGATGCACCGTCGCTGCGCGCCCCCCGTGTGCCAGCGATGCTCGACAAAATCGTTCTCAAGTCACTGGCGAAAAATTCTGACGAGCGTTACACGACGGGAGAACAATTCCGGGCCGATCTCACTGCGTTTTTGGCGTCGAACCGTGACTACGTGGCGACGGACTCGGAGCGAGTTCGGGCCTTTATGGCCGATCTCTTTGACGAAGACATCGAGCGTGAGCGTCGACAGCGTCAAGACTTGCTCGAGAATGTGCACGACCGGCTGCAGGCGGTTCGCAAACAAGAAGAGCAAGAACGAGAAGCCGCAGAACAAAAAGCACAGCGACGCGCCGATATTCTCAAAGAGATCGAGAAACCTGACACCGGTGAGAAGGGCAAACTCCGTGAGGGAGAAATCCCCAGCCAGGTGATGGATCAACTGTCGGCGTACAACACCGGCAAGATGCTGGGGACGGTGATTGAGCGCTGGAAGATCCTGCGCAAAATCGGCGAAGGCGGCATGGGTCGCGTCTTCGAGGCTGAACATACGGAAATTGGCCGCCGAGTCGCTATCAAGATTCTGCATCCGGTCTACTCACGCACGCCCGAAGTGGTTGCGCGATTCCGAATGGAGGCCCGCGCAGCATCGCGAATTGGACATCCCAACATCATCGAAGTGACCGACAGCGGTACGACCGTCGACGGATCTTTCTACTTCGTGATGGAGCTGCTCGAGGGCGTCGATCTCGCCGAGCGGCTGAAGAAGGAAAAGCGGCTGCCGGTTTCTGATGCGCTGTCCATCGGCACTCAGGTGGCCCAGGCGCTGTCGGCGGCACATCTTCAGAACATCATCCACCGCGACCTCAAGCCTGAGAACATCTTCCTCATCCACCGCGACGGTCAGAGCGACTTCGTCAAGGTGCTCGATTTCGGTATCGCCAAGTCGCTCGAGGACTCGAAAGAGCAGAAGCTGACGACGCCGGGCATGGCCATGGGCACGCCGGAATACATGGCGCCCGAACAGGCGGCCGGCAAAGGGGCTGACGCACGCGCCGACGTGTACTCGCTTGGCGCCATCATGTACGAAATGCTGTCGGGAAAAGCCCCGATCGCAGGCGAAAACATGATGGACATCTTGATTCGCAAAGCGACGGAGGACCCCGAACCCATTGCGACCCGGCGCCCCGACGTCCCAGCGCCGATGGCCGAGTTGGTGATGCGGATGCTGTCGCGTTCGCCGGATGCTCGACCGCAGAGCATGGCTGATGCCGCAGCGGAAATGCAGCGGATCCTGACCGACATCCGAGCGGGTGTGCTGCTCGTGCCTTCTCGTCCGCCGCCGAGCAAGTCTGCGACGGACATTCAGACCACCAAGCCTGATTCCGGTGGAAAACGCCATCTGTGGCTCGGAGGAATCGCTCTGGCTGGCGGAATCCTTGGGCTGACAGGTGCGCTCTACTGGGCCTTTACGTCGCCAGCCCCACGACCACAACTCGATGCGGGAGCGCCCAAGATCGCGCCAATGCAAGTGGTCGATGCAGGGGCAAAACCGACAGTGGTGGCGAATACCCCACCGAATCATCCCGACGCTGGGGTCGCAGGCAAGCCGCCACATGGGGCGACGGACCCCACCCCGGGGAAAAACAACCCTCCACCGAAGAAAGATCGAGACGATGGCGACGGCAGTTCAAAGAAGCTTGCCAACCTGACCATGCCGCCGTTTATCGATCGAAGCGTCGCCCTCGGAAAAATCGAAGAAGGCCGCTTGGCAATCAACGCGACGCGCAACGAAGTCGGATTCAACCTTTGCTATGCCGCCGCAGGAAATCCCCAGGTCCGAGGACTGGCGCTCGCATGCATGGGCGAAGCCGAGTTTGGCCGAGGCCGGTTCGGCGAAGCGATCAAGTGGGGCAAGCAGGCGCTCAAAAACAAGGCGACGACGACGGACGTCTACCTGCTGCTTGGCAAGTCCTACTTCCGACAGAAAAACTGCAAAGAAGCGCGCGTGTACTACGCGAAGATTCTCAACGGCTCAGACAGCTCGAATCCTGCCGCCCAGCGTGGCATGGAACTCTGCAAAGAATAACCGTCGGAAAAGCGCGCAGTTTGACCCCACGACGAAATTTCGACCTAGCGCGCTCTACGGGGCGAACTTATCTAGTTGTGCAGTGAGGTATCGACCTTGGGTCTAGCAGACTATTTCAGCAAAGAGGGGCGGCAAGCCCGCAGCCTCCAGAAAATGATTCAGCGTGCCAGCGACAAGCACGCCCAGTCCCCTGACCGTTTCCGCGCTTTGGAGCTGCTCCGCGATGACGGCAGTCCAGAAGCGCTGCTCGGCCTGCTCCGCCGGTTTAGCTTCGTGTACGACAAAACGATCGAGGACGAGCAAGAGAAAGAGTGGGTCTACCACGAGCTTGTCGCGATGGGACCCAAGGTTTTGCCGCCGCTGCGCAAGTACATGCGCGAGAGCGAGACGCTAGGCTGGGCGCTCAAAGTCCTCGAGCAAGTTGCCAAGGGCGAGGATTTTCTGAAGGCGCTCGAGCAGCTGTGCGAACAAAACGACAACTCGTACGTCCGCGACCCGAGCAAAAAGACGCAGCTTGTTCACTTCATGGGCGAGCATCGCAACCCCGAGATTGCGAAGCTGCTGTTGCCGTATCTGGAAGACATCGACGAAGGTGTTCGATTCAAGGCTGTCGAGGCGGTACTCCACCAGGGCCAGTCCGAGGTTGTCGTTGAGCCGCTGTGCAAGCTGCTCGTGAACAAAGCCGAAGAGAGCCGACGCATCAAGATCCGAATCGTCGAGGGCTTGGCGGATGCGGGCCTGGCAATCAGCGACAAAACGGGCGTCGAGCAGGTGATCGATGAGCTTGGTATCGACGCCACCGTGGACAACAAAGGCAACATCAAGCGCCGCAGCTGACGCAGGACGCCCACTCTTCGCCCTACCCTCCTGACGACTTGTCCTTGCTCCGCGGCAGTCGCTCCAACACTTTTCTGACAGCATCTCGGCGACGATCTTGATCTGAATCGAGTGATTCAAGCCGCTTTTGCGCCGCCGATAGACGGTCCTCGGCTTCGAGGATGCGCTTCACCAGCGGATTGCCATCCGGTCCCGCTCCAGAGTCTTTGCCGAGTGCCTTTAGGTGCTCACGCAGTCGCTCCAGATCTTTTTCCGTCTTTTTGATCTCGCCGCGGACCTTGTCGACTTCTTTGGCTGCGTCCTCGACCTCTTTCTGTCGAGCATAGGCTTCTGCCACCACCGCGCGTTCATTGCCCGGCACCGTGCTGGTCGTCGATAGCTGCAGAAGTCGCGCGGCTTGAAGCGAACGGAGATCCGATCGCCGCACCAGGCCTTCCATCGTCGTCAGCGGTCGCTCCGCTCGGCTCTGTGGCGCCAGTTCAAAGATCGCGACTGGCGAGTTTTTCTCGGTATCAAAGTCGAGCCGATCCGCGCCTTGAACCTGCGAGTTTGCCGCCAGACCGAGAGACAGATAGAGCTGCCGCGCTTGGCCACTGCGATTTTCGACCCGCAGTAGCTGGTCTCTCTTCCGTAGAAAGTGCTCCTCGAACTGGTCCTCTGCGAACGTCAGCCTTTGTGGTTCCTCTTTTTGGGTCTGCCGAACCCGGGTCGCATCAACATCCAGCTCAACGCCGTGTTCGATAAAGCGCCGCTCGCCCGGCTTCAGCCTCGGCAGCGCTGATTCCCCAAGCAACCCCAGCTCGCCGAGCACCGCCAGCGTGCCTTCCGGCAGCGTCTGTCTAGTCGAGTTTTGCAGTCGAAGCCCACTGCGTGCGGATTCCCCCGGTGATGAAACAAAGGTAATCGACTCCACCTCGATCGCCTCTTGCACAAAGGGAACCAGCGCCGAGCCGTGTGCCCGCAGTTCAAGCGGCTCACCAAGAGAATAGGCAAACAGTGCCCCAGCCTCAGCCCCTGTCGATTTTGCAACGGCAGCCAGATTCCCAACTTGGAGGAGCGAGCTTGACCCTGTGCCGACGCGGCCCGTTCCAGAGCCGTGCCCAATGGTGCCGATCGACCCAAGCCCGATCGAGCCTTCGCCCGTCCCGCCGCCTCCGGCCCCGATTCCCGAGAGTCCGAGTCCGCCGCTGCCAAACGTGTCGTTGACGTTGTCGCCCCAGAGCTGATCGGCGCTCTGCCCAAGCAGCTGCGGCACCGTCGAGAGCTGGTTGTCCGGCGTGATGAGATTCCGTCGCGCATAGCGCGGCGCAGCCAGCGGAAACAGGAACGAGTCAGGCCGCCCATTGACCAAATGGACCTGAACGTTTTGCCAATCCTCGTCGGTGTCGTTGTGAATGAGCGCCCAGCCTTGAAGGACGCCACCTTTGCCATTCTCAGCGACCACCAGACGATACGTCACCCTCCACAGCGGTGACTCGGCGACATAGCCAATCGTGACGGGTCCACCATCTCGACTCAGCAGCCTAATCAGTCGCTGCGCATTGGCGCTCCGCTGAGACGTCGCATCGAGCGCAGTCCGCAGCCGCGGCGCAAAAGACGGGTCGAGCGGACGCACCGAAGAAAGTCGGCTCAGAGGCAGACGCATAAGCTCGCCCGTCTGCGCCAACAGCAAAAGCTGCGGGTCCTTGTGCGGATGCAGACGAGGCGCGCTTTTCCCGTCGGGTTGCTCGTCTTTCGATTCGTTCTTGGCATCGGCTGCCGTCGCAACCGTCGGCGCATCGGGACCATGGTCCACGATGTCGATGATCCGTCCGGTCACCGTCTGGTTGCCCATACGAACGCTGACATCGCCGCCTTTGCACGAACGCAGAAGGTGCAAAAAATCGATCGGATCATCCACCGACAGCGGCAGACCTGCGAGCGCTCGGCCCATTCCTGGGCTGACACTGCTCGCAAACTCCAGACCGAATACCTTCGTTTTTTGATCGCGCGAAAGCACCACCAGCGTCTTGAGCGCGTCGTCGAGGTGCCCAGCCGGAACCGGCAGGACCGTCGCCCGCGATCCCAAGTTGCCGGCGCGCTCGAAGTACCCGATGCCCGTTTCATAGAGCCGCACCGAACGGAGCGGCAGAATGTGGGCGTCGTGGACTTGTGCGATTTTCGTCGGCGCTGCACACGCCGACACAAGCGAAAGACCCACCGCCAAGGTGAGCTCGGGCTTGTACATCGTAGGTTCTCCTTATTGAAGCTTACTTCCCATATTACCAGGCTCATGGGGCCGCATTCACAGCGCTTTTGACTCTGCTCTTTTCGACCCGGCGGCGCTCATGCTTTGCTCGCGGCCATGCATGGTCCGCTCAAGCACATTCACAGACCGCAGCGAAGCTTCCGGGTTCCCAACCGAATTGGCGCAGCCCTCATCAGCCTGGCGCTGGGCGGCATTGGGCTTTGTGCCATCGGGTGCCAGGACGGTAACCCCCAGCCCGTGCATGTCAGAGACGGAACCGATGCCGTCGAGTTCGATCCGACGACCAATACGCTGCGGCTTCTTCACGGCGGTGAGACACTTCTGCGCTTCGACCTTGACGCATGGCAGATCGGCACCGTCGAAAAGCTCGATGACAAGTCGAGCTTCGATCCCTACTGGCTCGAATACGGTGACGACGTTCTGTCGGCGGCAGAGCCACCGGATCTCGTCTGGCATCGTGCGACAGGCATCTCGATAGCGGATGCACGGTCCGAATCGCTCGATCTCAGCCTTCAACTCAGCGACGGACAGTCGGCGTCTTTGCGCGTGTTTCCGAGCGGCCCGGGACGATTCTCAGCGGTGCTCTTGCCGATGATTCGGGCCGAACGACCCGTGGCTTACATTCGCTTGCGTCCTCGCGTTGACCAAGGCGAAGCCTTCTACGGACTCGGCGGCTGGGCCGATGACGTAAACCACCGCGGCAAAGTTCGGCCCATGCAGCAGGAAATCGACGTGCTCGAGTCCAAGAGCAACGAGATTCGCGTCCCGATCCCACTCCTCATCGGAACCCGTGGCTGGGGACTCTTTGTCGAAAGTCGTCGCCCTGGCGTCTTTGCCGTCGCAAACAAGCAGCCGGATCTGGTCGAAACCACGTTTGGTACCGGCGACGACAGCGCAAGCGGCCTGCGCTTCCACTTGCTGGCGGCAGCCGAGCCCATCGATGTGATGGGTCGGTACTATGCGATTGCGGGTGCGCCACTGCTGCCGGCGACATGGGCGCTCGGCCCGTGGATTTGGCGAAATGAAAACAAGAGCCAGGCTCAGCTCGAGGACGACCTAAAGAAGATCCGCGATCTCGACCTGGCGACGAGCGCGATTTGGATCGATCGCCCGTACGCGACGATGGTGAACAGCTTTGACTTTGACAAGGCACGATTCCCCGATCCGACGGCAATGATCGCAAAAGTTCATGCGGCGGGACTGCGACTCGCGCTGTGGCATGCGCCGTATCTAGAAAAAGGCAGCCCCGATCTTGCCGAAGCAAGACAGCGCGGTCTGTTTCCACCATCGACAGGCGTGCTCCTCAACAACTGGAGTGAGCCGATCGACTTCACCAATCCCGTCGCCAAAAAGTTCTGGCAGGACAGAATCAATCGCTACATCGCGCAAGGCATCGAGGGGTTCAAGCTCGACTACGGCGAAGATGTGATGGTGGGGCTCGGCGCGGCGCGCTCGAACTGGCATTTTTCCGACGGAAGCGACGAACGCACCATGCACCATACGTATCAGCTGCGCTACCACGAAGCGTATGCTGAACTTCTCTCGAAGACGGGCGGCTTTTTGCTGTGTCGGACCGGACGTTTCGGGGATCAGAAGAACGTGTCGGTGATCTGGCCCGGCGATATGGATGCCTCGTTCACGCGATATCGAGAGTCGCTCAAGGATCGCGACGGAAAAAGTGTCTTGGGCGTCGGAGGGCTGCCAGCAACGGTGGTCATGGGCATCAACTTGGGCGTCTCTGGCTTTCCCTTTTTCGGTGCCGACACCGGCGGTTTCCGTCACAGCCCGCCGGACAAAGAGCTATACATTCGCTGGTTCCAGCAGACAGCTCTGTCGTCGGTGATGCAAGTTGGGGACGCGACCAGTCAGACGCCGTGGGAGTTTACCGCCGACAATGGCCGAGACGTGCAGACGCTGGACCTGTACAGGGAGTTTGCACGCCTACACCTGCGGCTGTTCCCGTATGAGTGGACGCTCGCACAGACACTTTTGCAGACAGGACGACCGATCCAGAGACCCGTCGGGCTGGCCTATCCCAGGCTGAGCAAGCATCCCAGCGACGAATACCTGTTTGGTGACGATTTGCTGGTGGCTCCGGTGGTGGCACGCGGCGCCCGCGCTCGCGAAGTCCTATTTCCCCCGGGCGATTGGGTTGATTTCTTCACCGGCCAGCTGTACCAAGGCCAAAGTGAGCGGTCTGTCAGCGTCGATGCGCCGCTCTCCAAGCTGCCGCTGTTTGTCCGGGCTGGCGCGCTCATCCCGATGCTTCATCCCGCGATCGATACGCTGTCACCATCGACCGATCTCTCCGTCGAGTCGTTTGCACGCGACCCCGGCACGCTGCATGTCGTCGCAGTGCCTGGGCCACAGTCTAGCGCTTTCACTGTCTACGACGGCACGCGCATCGCACTTGACCCAACCGGTCAGCGCGTCGAAACCATGCCCGGTAGCACCTTTCGAAAAGGTTTTGTCGTCACGATCTATCCGCTGCCAGTGGAGCCCAAACAGGTCCTGAGTGGCAGCGAATCGCTTGCTCGAGCCGCGACGTCGCCGGATTTGGATCTGACCCCAAGCGGTTGGACTTGGTCCAAAGACCGAGGAGGAACGCTGACGGTGAAGCTTGCTCCGTTGCAGCCGGGCTTTGCCTGGAAGTAGCGTCGGCGACAACGTCAATCGACAAGACGATGAAGATCAGGTGCGCTTGTTTTTGTGCGCCAGTGCAGCCCCCACAAAATCGCGGAACAGCGGGTGCGGACTGTTTGGACGGCTCTTGAACTCGGGATGGAACTGGCAGCCGATGAAGTACGGATGATCGGGAATCTCCACCATCTCGACGAGTGTTCCGTCTGGTGACAGCGCCGATAGAACCAGCCCAGCTTTGGAGAGGCGGTCCCTGTAGGCGTTGTTGACTTCAAAGCGATGACGGTGGCGTTCCGAAATCTCGTCGCTGCCGTAAATGCGGTGTGCCAGCGTTCCCGTCGAGATCTTGGCCGGATACGCGCCAAGTCGCATCGTTCCACCGAGGTTTTCGACGCTGCGCTGCTCGTTCATGAGGTCAATGACCCGATCCGGTGAACCGGGCTCAAACTCCGAGGAGTTCGCCTGGGCAAGCCCAAGAATGTTGCGCGCATACTCGATCACCGCAATTTGCATGCCGAGGCAGATGCCAAAGAATGGCAGACGCTTTTCCCGCGCGTAACGCACCGCCGCAATCTTGCCCTCGACGCCACGCTTGCCAAAACCACCGGGCACGAGAATCGCATCGACGTCGGAAAGAAAGTGTTCAGCACCTTTCTGCTCGACCTCTTCAGCGTCAATGTAGCGCTGCTTGACCTTGGTGTTGTGAGCGATGCCACCGTGGATCAGCGCTTCGTGTAGGCTCTTGTAAGACTCGACGAGGTCTACGTACTTTCCGACGATGCCGATGGTCACTTCATGTGCCGGACGTGTCACCCGCGCGACGATCGACTGCCAGTCATACAGCGCCGGCGCACGTGAGCGAATGTTCAGAAGCTCACACAGCTTGTCGTCGAGTCCTTGCTCATGTAGATGCTGCGGCAGTGCGTAGACGGTGCTGACATCTTGCGAGGTAAACACCGCATCCTGGGGGACGTTGGAAAACAGCGCGATCTTGTTCTTCTGGCCCTCGGGAATCGGGCGATCGCAGCGGCACAGCAGCATGTCCGGCGAGATGCCGATCTCGCGCAGTTTCTGCACCGAGTGCTGCGTCGGCTTGGTCTTCAGCTCGCCAGCCGCGGCAATGTACGGAACCAGCGTTAGGTGCATGGCCACCGAGTTGCCATGTCCCACCTCGTGTCGAAGCTGACGAATGGCTTCGAGGAATGGCAGTGATTCAATGTCACCGACGGTGCCGCCCACCTCGACGATCAAGACATCGAGCCCATCGGAACACGCCACAATGTTGGACTTGATCTCGTCGGTGATGTGCGGAATGACCTGCACCGTCGCGCCGAGATATTCGCCTTTGCGCTCTTTGCGAATCACCGACTCGTAGACCTGGCCGGTGGTGAAGTTGTTGCGCCGAGTCATGCGGGCCGAGATGAAGCGCTCGTAGTGCCCGAGGTCCATGTCCGTTTCAGCGCCGTCTTCGGTAACGAAAACCTCGCCGTGCTGAAGCGGATTCATCGTGCCTGGATCGACGTTGATGTACGGATCGAGCTTCTGAATCGCAACCTTCAGTCCGCGTGCCTCCAGCAGGGCACCGATGGAGGCTGAAGCCAGGCCTTTTCCGAGAGAAGAAACCACACCGCCAGTGACGAACAAATAGAGGGTCTGCTTGGATGCACTTCGCTTCGGGTTCATATTGGCCTCCCCAGGCGGCGCCTGTGTGCCACAAGCAAACCCAAAACGTCAAGACCGGCGAACCTTGACGTAGCCAGCAATCGACGGCAAAGATTCAGTCTGTGACGCTTCTGTTTGTTTGTTTGTCGATCGCACTTTCGGCGGCGGTGTTCGTTGCGCTCCGAAAACAGCGCCTCGCCGAGTGGAACCGGCTCCAAGAAGAGACCAAGCTGCGCGCGGCGGAGCTGGTCGATGAAGCGCGGACCCAAGCGGACAAACAGCTCTCGCAGGCACGCGCCGACGCGGTCGAGCAAAAGCTTCGGCGCGTTCAACAAGCTGAGCGAGACTTTCAGCAGCGACGGGAAACGCTCAAGAGAGGCGCGCAGCAAGTTGCCGCGTGGGAACAGACCCTTCAGCGCACGGAGCAGATGCTGGAAACGCGAACTGCGGCGCTGAACGAACGGGAAAAAGCGCTGACACTGACGCAAACCCGGCAGAAAGCGGCCCAAGAGCGACGCAGCCAACTTCTGCAGCAGTCGAGTGATGTGCTTCAGAAGCAAGCCGGCGAGACCTTTGCAGACGGGAAAGCTCGTCTGATCCTCGAATGGACCGAGCTGGCTCGAGCGGCGGGGGCCGATCGGGTTCGGCAGCTTGAGCAGACCCAAAACTCGCCGGAGACGGCGGGACGAGCCAAGCGACTGCTCGAGATCTCCAGCCAGCGTTACCAGGGTCACTACCTCACCGAGCGACTGCTATCGACGCTGCCAATCCCGACGGACATCCTGGACAAAGTGTTCGGCGATGGTGCCGATGTGATGACGGTGATCGGGGAAGTCGCCAACATCAAGCTGGCGATCAGCGATGATCGGACCTCGGTTCGGCTCGAAGGCCAGGACAGCTTCGGACGTGAAATAGCGCGACGGACTTTGGCTCGACTTATTAAGGTGGGGAACCGCGCCGAGCCTGAATCCGTGCGTCGCATTGCCACGGGCCTGTCCGAAGACCTCGATCGCGAAACCATCGAGCTGGGACGACGTGCGTTCAAGGAACTGGAAATCCCTCGCGCCCATCCGGATATTGTTCGGCTCGTCGGACGATTGAACTACCGTACGTCGTACAGTCAAAACCAGTGGAAACACGCCGTCGAGTCGGCCTTCCTGTGCGGCATGCTCGCGGCAGAACTGCGGCTGGATATGAAGATTGCGCGGCGAGCGGCACTGATGCACGACATTGGCAAGTCACTGACGCATGCCATCGATGGCAGCCATGCCGTCATCGGCGCGGATTACGCCCGTCGGCTTGGCGAAACCGAATTGGTTGCCAACGCCATCGGAGCCCATCACCTAGACGAGCCGTTCAACTCACCATTCGCACTCATTGTGGCCGCATCCGATGCGATGAGCGGTGGCCGCCCCGGGGCTCGGCATGAACAAGAAGGCAGCCACATTCAGCGAATCGACGATTTGGAACGGCTTGTCCACGGCGCATCTGGCGTGGATCGTTGCTATGCACTGCAAGCCGGTCGCGAGCTTCGCATCCACGTAAAAGAAGGTCAGGTCGACGATGTGCGGGCGGCGCAAATGGCGTCAGACCTCGCGCAGCGCATCAGCGATAACCTGGTATTCCCGGGCCAAATCAAAGTCACAGTAATCCGCGAACTCAACGTCGTCAGCGTAGCGAACTAGCACTAGAATCGGTGCCGTGAGCGGGAACAGTGACGACGGCGACAAGCCGGACAAACCCCAAGACAGCCAGGACGAGATCGTCTCGCCGTCCCAGCCAGGGTATGTCCCGCGTTCATCGCCAGGCTTTCGTCGGCGAGGTTTGACGACGGGAGGATATCTTCCCGTCTCGGGACCGCGCAAGCTGCCCGTTTCTGGTCGCCCGGCCAGTGGCAAGCCAGCCGTGTCGCGACCGTCGACGGCGAAAAATGTCTCCCGACAACGACGCCGCAGTCGATTGGCCGAGTTGGCAGCCCTGCCCGCCAAGCTACCCGAAAAGATCGGCGAAGGACTGGAGCGAGGCATCAATGTCACCGCCAACGCCCTACGGGATCCCGTCGGAACAGTACAGCAAGCGGTCGCGGCTCTTCCGGTCCCCAAAGGTCTCGTGCTCGGTTGGGCGATTGCGATGCTTCTGCCGATCGCCCTTTACTTTGTCGATCTCGGGGCAGGTAGCCTGTCGGGGCTCGACGCGGAAGTTGCGCTGGTGGTGCGGAAGGTTCTGGCCGGGCAAATCCTTTGGAATGAAGCATTCCGCAGTGTGCCTCCACCGACGGGTGGACCGATCGGCATCGTGCCATTTGTCGTACTGGGCAAGGTCTTCGGGATGAGCGAAGCGACGCTGAGACTGGTTCCCGTCTTGGCGGCCCTCGGCGCGGCAAGCTGCCTGTTGGCGATCGCGATAGACGTCGGTGTCGGACGAAACACGGGCGGACTCGCAGGTCTTTTGCTGCTGGCGATGCCACTAACCTATGAGCTGTCACACCGTGTGCTGCCCGATATGCTGGTCGCCATCGCATCGTCGGGTGCAGTGGCACTGGTTAGCCACAGCCTGCACGGTCACAAGTTCGACCGACACATCCTGCCGATGCAAAAAGCCACCGAAGAGCCTGCCCCGTTGCCACTCCGACGGTTGCCGATGCTGTTTGCGGCGCTTGGAATCGGCGTCGCGGGTGTGCTCGACGTTCGAGCGGGCCTGACCGCCTTGCTGTTTGGTTTTTTCGACTGCGTGATTTCACACCGCTACCTGCTGCGCAAGCGCCGAGTGTGGCTGATGTGGCTTGGCGGTTCGATCTTCCTTCTTGGAGCGTCGGCCATTCACGGTGGAGCGCTGCGCACGCTGTTTCATCGCCCTGCCCCTGGGATTTTCATGCAGGCGTTTGATGCCGTGTGGCGGCAAGGGCCGAGCTTTTATGGTCGCCATGTCGGCCAGGTCGTCGTCGTAACCACCTGTTTCGGCCTGTTGCTGGGCTCGATGCGGCGAGCGTCTCGACCGCTGCTGGTTTGGGTCATGCTGGCGACGTTGCTGACCTGGGTTGGCGGCGACATGGCACCGCCTCGCGGACTGGGTCTTGTGCTGCCGCCGCTGGCTCTCGCCGCTGCCGTTGGTCTTCAGTCGCCTGTGCGCTGGCTTGGCTCGCTTGGCGGACTCATTACCACTCTGGCTCTTGGCGGCGTGGTGCTGGCGCTTGTCGAAGGCGATCCGGTGCTGCATCAAAGTGACTCGATAAAGACGCTGGTGCAGTCACTTCGGCACGCACCACCGACGACACGATTCTGCGTGGTTGGCATGAGCGGCACAGTGCCTTCGTACTATCTGCACCGACAAATTGAACAGTTCGAGAGTGCCGAGGCGCTGAAACAATCGGTTGGCGACAAGGAGCTCTTTTCTTGCCTGGTCCCCCGTGAACTTCTCCCCGAGATGCAGAAGATATTGATTGTGGCACCGAGTCAGCCTGCGCCACCGAGCAAGCCGACGAAGCCAGACAAAGGCGGCAAACCGGCTGCGAAGGCCAGACCGACCGAGTCGACCAGTGATCCTATCGGGACAGTGCTACTGACAACCCTCGACGTCGAGGAACCACCGCTCGACACCAAGGGCCCGCCACTCGTTCTCGTGTCTCGATAAGTCCGCCGACCTTGGCAGAACCACAGCTGCGAACGTCGCTCAGTTTGTTTTCGCTGCCGACGTTCGCTCCGCTTCGCTCTTGGCTTCCGACGCCACGATCGAGGCATATCGGGGAAGAAGTGCGGCGCGGCGTAGCGATGCGAACGTCTCGGAAATCTGCCCGACCGTCGCCCGATTGACCATCCACGTGGGAATCTGACCGCCGGGGTCCATGTGTGCCTGAAACTCCACTTTGGTCCGAAGCGGACCCAGCGCCGACAAACGCCAACGCCCGCTGTTGTCCGCCATCGGGACCAGCGAGCTTTTGCGCGGCGTACAGCCCTGTGACCACATCCGCCACTCACTCACGAACTGATCGCCACGAGGCCGCGAAAAAACCACATTCATGCAGTAATAGCGACGAGAAACAACCGGAGGATCAATCTCGATGTAGTAGCTACGCGATCCGACCCCATCGACAAGTCGCTTCGACACGGCCGTCGGCGGCATGATCTCGGCGTAAGAATCGATGTCTCCGAGAACTGCAAACAGCGCTTCCGCGGACACGTCGAAAACCGCCTCACCCCGAACCTCGTTCACCGACGATGACGGGAATGGGCGAAACCACACCGACACACCACCTTTGTCTGAAGCAAAGCGCCATCCCGAATCGTTCGTCGTAGACACAGGCGGTGAAAAAATCGATGGCGCAGACTCTTCCGCATGCGCCACAGCGACGAGTCCCACTGATGCCACGAATATCGATGTGCGAGCCGAAGCCATGATGGAATGCCCCGTTTGTGAAGTTATCGTAACCACTCGCGGAGGTTTCAGCCACAGAGCGGACATCGGCGAGCGACGTATGTCAAGACTGCCCTTGTGATTTTGTAGTTTTGTATACTCGTCGTGAATTTGGGTGCTCGCACGGCGGATGGTCCGCCGACATCGCCCAGACGGCACCCACGGCAAGCGCTTGGAGGAACCATGAGTCGGGTCTCTCTGAAGGTGAACAACAAGCAGTTCGCGGTCGACGTCGAACCGCGCACGCTTCTCGTCGAGCTACTGCGCGACAAGCTGCAACTGACAGGAACCCATGTCGGCTGTGATACCAGCCACTGCGGGGCCTGTGTCGTGCATGTCGACGGAAAATCGGTCAAAAGCTGTACGATGCTCGCCGTCGAAGCGGATGGTCGCAGTGTCACCACCATCGAGGGACTCGCGCAGGGTGGCAAGCTCCACCCAATGCAGGAGTCGTTCCACAAACACCACGCCTTGCAGTGTGGTTTCTGCACCCCGGGCATGATCATGAGCGCCGTCGAGCTTGTCGAGAAACGCCCAACTGCCGATGAGCATGAGACGCGCGAGTGGCTCGAGGGCAACTTCTGTCGCTGCACCGGCTACCACAACATCGTCAAGGCCATCCTGTCCTGTCGGGATGCGATGCGGGAGAAGAGCGCATGAGCACCACCTCACAGACTCAAGGTGCAGTTGGAGCAGCGATTCCTCGACGAGAGGATCGACGGTTTATCACCGGCGCGGGCCGCTATGTCGATGACATCGTGCTGCCCAGTCAAACCCACGCCTATATCGTTCGCTCGCCGCACGCCCACGCCCAGATTCGCTCGATCTCGACGGAGGCAGCGCTGGCTTCGCCCGGGGTTGTGGCCGTTTTCACGGGTCAAGATGTGGCGACGGACAAAGTCGGTGGAATTCCGTGTGGCTGGCTCGTCAAGAACAAGGACGGCTCGAACATGGTCGAGCCGCCACATCCGATGCTGGTCGCAGATCGCGTTCGTCACGTCGGTGATCAAGTCGCTGTCGTGATTGCAGAAACCAAAGCCCAAGCCCGCGCTGCGGCCCAACTCGTCGAAGTCGACTACGATGTCCTTCCCGCGGTAGCGACGCTGCAAGACGCAACTTCCGATGGCTCTCCGACGGTATGGGATCAGGCCAAAGGCAACGTCTGCTTCGACTGGGACCTCGGGGACAAGGCTGCCGTCAAAGCGGCGATGAAGACGGCATACAAGGTCGTCGAGATTGAAGTCCGCAACAACCGACTGATTCCGAACGCGATCGAGCCGCGCGCAGCCATCGGGCACTACGATGTCGCGGGCGATAGCTACACGCTTTACACGACCAGCCAGAATCCGCACCTCATTCGGTTGCTCCTCGGCGCGTTCGTGCTTGGCATTCCCGAACATCGACTGCGCGTCGTCGCTCCCGACGTTGGTGGTGGCTTTGGGTCGAAGATTTATCACTATGCCGAAGAGGCCATCGTTGCGTGGGCAAGCAAGAAAATCGGCCGCCCCGTGAAGTGGACGGCGGAACGCTCCGAGTCGTTTATGTCCGACGCCCATGGCCGCGACACGGTGATGAAGGCGCACCTGGCCGTCGACAAAGACGGCAAGTTCTTGGGACTGTGCGTTCACAACGTCGCCAACATGGGGGCATACCTCAGCACCTTTGCGCCGGCGATTCCGACCTACCTTTCTGCGACGCTGATGGCTGGCTGCTACAGCACTCCGGCGATCTACGTCGAGGTCAAAGCTGTCTTTACCAACACCGTCCCCGTTGATGCGTATCGCGGAGCTGGACGACCCGAATCGGCCTATCTTCTCGAAAGGCTCGTCGACAAAGCGGCTCGCGAGCTGGGAATCGACCGGCTGGAAATCCGTCGGCGCAACTTCATTCGCAAGGATCAGTTCCCGTACAAGACGCCGGTCGCTCTCGAGTACGACACCGGAGACTACAACGCCACGCTCGAAATGGCGCTCAAGGCGGTCGATTACCAAGGCTTTGCGGCACGCAGAGAGTCGTCCAAGCAGCGAGGCAAGCTGCGCGGAATCGGGTTTAGCACCTACGTCGAGGCGTGTGGCATTGCGCCGTCGGCTCTCGTCGGGCAACTTGGCGCACGAGCGGGTCTATACGAAGCAGCGACGGTACGCGTCCACCCGACCGGCTCTGTTTCGGTGTTCACGGGTACGCACAGCCATGGGCAAGGTCACGAAACGACCTTTGCGCAGCTCGTCGCCGATCACCTCGGCGTCCCATATGACAAAGTTGAGGTCGTCCACGGTGACACCGATAAGATCCCGTTTGGGATGGGGACCTACGGTTCTCGCTCGCTGTCCGTCGGCGGATCAGCAATCGTCAAGGCGGTCGACAAGATCGTCGCCAAGGGCAAAAAGATCGCCGCACATTTGCTGGAAGCCAGCGAGGCTGACATCGAGTGGCGCCGAGGCGAGTTCCGGGTCGTTGGCACCAACCGCAAAAAGACCATCGGCGAAATCGCCTTTGCCGCCTATGTGCCGCACAACTACCCGATCGACAAGGTTGAGCCCGGCCTCGAAGAGTCCGCCTTCTACGACCCGAAGAACTTTACCTATCCAGCAGGCTGCCACGTCTGTGAGGTCGAGGTCGATCCCGACACAGGCGTTGTCCAAGTCGTCGAGATGGTGGCCGCCGATGATGTCGGTGTCATCATCAACCCGATGATCGTCGACGGGCAAATGCACGGCGGTCTGGTCCAAGGCATCGGCCAGGCACTCTACGAAGAGGCCCAATACGACGAAAGCGGGCAGCTCCTCACCGGGTCGTTTCTCAACTACGGCATGCCGCGTGCGTCGGACTTCCCGTACTTCAAAGTCGGAAACCACGTCACTGCCTGCACCCACAATCCGATCGGAGCCAAAGGGGTCGGAGAGGTCGGCGCGATCGGCTGCCCACCAGCCGTCATCAACGCGATTCTCGACGCACTTGCCCCGCTTGGGGTGACAGACATCTCGATGCCTGCGACGCCCGAAAAGGTCTGGCGCGCAATTGCTTCGGCGAAAGCCGCAACGTAAGCGAGGAAGGAGCACGACATGCGCGATTTTCAGTTTCATCGTCCCTCCACCGTCGCTGAAGCCAAGAAGCTGCTCCAGTCGACGGAAGCTGGCAAGCTGCTCGGCGGCGGTCAGAGCTATTTGCCGGTGCTAAAGCTCGATATGGCTCAGCCAAGTGACCTCATTTCGCTGGCTGATGTCGCTGAGCTACGCGGCATCCGTAGCGATGGAAACCAAGTCACGATTGGGGCCTTTACAACCCATGCGGAGGTGTCCGCCTCGCCAGAAGTCCGGGCAAAAATTCCCGGCTTGGCTCGGCTTGCCGACGGCATTGGTGATCCGCAAGTTCGCAATCGCGGCACCCTGGGTGGATCGCTGGCCCATGCTGATCCTGCTGCCGACTATCCCGCAGCACTGTTGGCGCTCGGCGCAACGGTGCGGACTGACAAACGAACCATCGCCGCCGACAGCTTCTTCACCGGCCTGTTCGAGACGGCGCTGGAGCCTGACGAGATCGTGATCAGCGTCAGCTTCCCGGTTCCACAGCGAGCTGCGTACGCCAAGTTTGCAAGCCATGCTTCTCGCTACGCCGTCGTTGGTGTGATGGTGGCGCAGTTCGCAGGTGGGGTTCGCGTCGGCATCACCGGTGCTGGTCCGTCGGCGTTCCGCTGGAGCGCTGCCGAGTCTGCACTTTCGGCTCGGTTTGCGCCCGAATCCATCGCGGGCCTTTCCTATCCTGGAGACGATCTGACCTCGACGCCGGAGGCCAGTGGGGAATATCGCGCCCACCTGATCCCCGTCATGACCCGCCGCGCAGTTGCGGCTGCACTCGGCGGCTAGGATGACGCCGCTTCCCACATCCGTCGATGAGCTGTCACAGCTTCTGGCGCGACATCGGTACGTCGCGGATGTGGGACTAGCGACGGTACTTTATCTGTCAATGCGTCTGGGGCGCCCGCTGCTCCTCGAAGGAGAAGCGGGTGTGGGCAAGACCGAGGTCGCCAAAGTCTTGGCCAAGGCGCTCGGACGCAAGCTAATACGGCTTCAGTGCTACGACGGACTGGATCTTTCGCAATCGTCGTACGAATGGGATCATGCGAGGCAGCTCCTCGCGATTCGGTTCGCCGAGGCGATGGGTGAACGCGACCGCGAAGCGCTGACGAAAGAGCTGTATTCGGAAAAGTACCTGATTCGGAGGCCACTGCTGGAGGCGCTCGCACCGCAACCCGAAGGTCCCCCCGTCCTGCTCATCGACGAAGTGGACCGCGCAGATGAGCCGTTCGATGCGTTTCTCCTCGAAGTTTTGTCGGACTTTCAGATCTCGGTGCCAGAGCTTGGGGTGATCAAAGCACCGTCGCCACCGCTCTGCGTTCTGACCTCGAACCGTACGCGCGAAATCCACGACGCACTCAAACGCCGCTGCCTGTACCACTTCCTCGGTTATCCGTCTCACAAGCGCGAGCTAGAGATTGTTGCAATGCGTGCGCCCGAAGCCAGCGGGCGTCTCGCGGCACAGGTCGTCGCACTGGTACAAAAGCTGCGACAGCTGGACCTGTTTAAGCCGCCAGGCGTCGCCGAGACGCTCGACTGGGTGGCCGCACTTGTCGCACTTCACCGCCAGGTCGTCGAGTATGACTCCGTCGAGGCGACCCTCGGTGTGGTGCTGAAGTATCAGGATGACGTCGCCAAGGTGCAGGGCGCGCTGGCCCAAAAGCTCGTCGAGGAAGCAACGGACGTGACCGGGGCATAAGCAATGCCGCCCGCCGATTCAGCCTTCGTCACCAACATCTTGCGGTTCGCACGGCTGCTGCGGCGCGCCGGACTGCGGCTCGGTTCGTCGTCGGTGCTCGACGCGCTGCAAGCGCTGCAACTGATCGATCTCGGCTCTCGCGAGCAGGTCCGCGCTGCGCTGCGTACGGTGTTTGTCCGTCGCAGTGAGGATCTGGCGGTGTTTGAACAAGCGTTCCTCTTGTTTTTCGAGCATCGCCGAGTCACGACCGAAGCTGACCAAATGCAATCCAAGCCGTCACCGAACAGTGATCCGCTGCTGCGTCGGCTCACCGATTCGCTGTTCGGTCACTCGGCGCTGCCGCAGACAAAGGGCCCATCGCTGGAAGCAGAGGGAATGCCGAGCTGGTCCGCCGAACGGGCACTTCGCCAGCGTGACTTCGCGGACATGACCACAGACGATCTGGCCGAGGCGCGTCGCTTGATCGCGGAGCTGCGCTTTGCCCTGTCACCACGACCGATCCGCCGGACTCGCCCGTCGCCGCAAGGACTGCAGTTCGATTTTCGACGAACGCTGCTGCTCGCGCTGCGCAGCCACGGCGAACTGCTCGTCCCTCAGTATCGTCAGCGCCGACACGAACCACCGCCCCTGTGTGTCCTGTGTGACGTGAGCGGCTCGATGTCCCGATACACCGAGATGCTGCTGCGGTTTGCCCATACGCTGCTGTTGCAGCGCCGCCGCGTCGAGGTGTTCCTGCTGGGCACCGAGCTTTCGCGCGTGACGCACAGCCTCCGGGGCCGAGACATTGACCTCGCGCTGCGTCGCTGTGCCAAGCAAGTTCAAGACTTTGATGGCGGTACGCGGCTGGCGACGGCGCTGCACGACTTCAACCAGCACTTTTCGCGACGGGTGCTCGCGCAAGGGGCATGGCTGCTCCTTATCAGTGATGGCCTCGATCGCGACGACCAGCACGATCTCGCAGCCGAAGCGGAACGACTGCACAAGTCGACGAAACGGTTCGTGTGGTGCAACCCGCTGCTCGGTTTTGCCGAGTTTTCACCCAAAGCGTCCGGTATCCGCGCGCTTTTGCCACATGTGGACGAATTCCGTCCGATCCATAACCTGGATAGCCTGGCCGCCTTGGTCGCAGCGCTCCGAGAGAAACCGGCGGCTTTACAGCGGCGGGCTGTCTCAGCTACCGTGCTTGCCGCAAAATAACCGGGCCACGCGATTGTCGCGGGCGCGTTTTCCTTTCCGCAAACCTTCAGACACATACACGAGGTTTTTCGTGAGCAAGTCCACCCGCATCGAAAAAGATACCTTCGGTGACATCGAAGTCCCGTCGGACCGCTACTACGGCGCGCAGACGCAGCGCTCACTCCAGAACTTCCGCATCGGTGGTGAGCGCTTCCCGCGGGAGTTCATCTACGCGCTCGGCATCGTCAAGAAAGCCGCAGCGCGCACGAATACCCGACTCGGCAAACTCGATGGCAAGCTGCTCCCGGCGATCGAACAGGCCGCGGACGAAGTCATTGGCGGAAAGCTCGATGACCACTTCCCTCTCGTCGTTTGGCAGACGGGATCGGGCACGCAGACCAACATGAACGCCAACGAGGTCATCGGCAACCGCGCCAGCGAAATTCTCGGCGGCGTCCTCGGCAGCAAGAAGCCAGTTCACCCGAATGATCACGTCAACATGTCGCAGTCGACCAACGACTCGTTTCCAACGGCAATGCACGTTGCAATCGTTGACCGGGTGGCAAACGGCCTGCTGCCTGCGCTGACCCGACTTGCCGAGACGCTTGAGGCCAAGAGCCGACAGTTTGCGCACATTGTAAAGATTGGTCGCACCCACCTGATGGATGCGACACCGCTGACCCTGGGACAGACGTTTTCGGGTTATGCGGCGCAGGTACGCGGCGCGCAGGCCGCAGTGAAAGCCGCGTTGCCGCAGATGTACGAGCTGGCCGCGGGCGGCACTGCAGTCGGAACCGGCCTAAACAGCCATCCTCGCTATGCCGTCGAAGTGGCCGCCGAAATTGCAACGCTGACCGGACTTCCGTTTGTCACCGCGCCCAATAAGTTTGCCGCCCTGGCGGCGCACGACGCGGTGGTGACGCTGTCAGGAACGCTGAAGACGACCGCGGTGGCTCTCAACAAAGTGGCCAACGACATCCGACTGCTTGGATCGGGACCACGCTGTGCACTTGGTGAGCTGCGCCTACCGGAAAACGAGCCAGGCAGCTCGATCATGCCGGGCAAAGTCAATCCGACGCAGTGCGAGGCCATGACGATGGTTTGTGCCCAGGTCGTCGGCAATGACACGGCGGTGTCCTTCGCGGGTGCACAAGGTCACTTCGAGCTAAACGTGTTCAAGCCAGTGCTCGCCTACGCGACGCTTCAGTCGGTGCGGCTGCTCACGGATTCGTGCCACTCGTTTGTCGACCACTGCGTTGTCGGAATCGAAGCAGACGAGGCGCGAATCAAGGAACTCGTCGATCGCTCGCTGATGCTGGTGACGGCACTGGCTCCAAAGCTGGGCTACGACATGGCGGCGAAGATTGCCAAGACGGCGCACAAAGAAGGCAAGACGCTGAAGCAGGTAGCGCTCCAGTTTGGCGTGCTCACCGAAGCAGAGTTTGACGCCGTCGTCCGCCCCGAAGAGATGTGCGAGCCAAAGCCGTAAGTGACGTCACCATCGATCCATAACACCGACGGCCAGATCGATCGCGGAACGAAGCTGCGGCCACTGGATATCGCGCTGCGCGTTCTGCTTCGCGTCGATGAAGGTGCGTACGCGACGTTGGCGCTCTCGGGAGAGCTGTCAAAGCAGTCGCTGCCCGAGTCCGATCGCTCGCTGATTACCGAGCTTACCTACGGCACGCTGCGGCAAGTTCGGCGCGTGGATCGGGCACTCGTCGCGCATGCACCGCGTGGACTCGAAAAGCTCGACGCGACCACACGGGCACTTTTGCGGCTGGGCGCATATCAGCTTCTGTTTATGCAGGCGCAGCCGCACTTCGTGGTCGATGCGGTCGTGACCCAAATCAAGAAGCGACGCGGGGCGGGACTTGCGGGCTTTGCCAATGCAGTGCTGCGCAAGCTGGTGCAAACCGGCGAACCAGCGCTACCGCCCTACCCTTCCGACGGTGAACACGTTAGCCAGGACAAGTGGTGCAAGCTGCTCGCGCTGCATCACAGCATGCCGGATGCGCTCGTCGAGCAGTTTTGGCAAGTGATCCCCAATCCGCAAGAGCTGGATGCCCTGCTGCGCTCGCTGTCTCAGCCGGCCCCAACGTGGCTGCGACTGAACCCACTACGCGCAACGCGAGACGATGCACTGGTGGCCCTTCGGAGCGAGCTTGCGCAGGCCCCGCTTCTGCACCCGATCGTTCCCGAGGCCGTCGAGCTGCGAGGCGGACATCCGTTTTCGGGTCCAGGTTTTGCGAAAGGCTTTTTTACCGCCCAAGATCTCGCCGCGCAGCTCACGACCAGACTGCTCTTTGCATCGACGCCCAGCGGTCCACTGAAACTTCCAGACGGTGCGATCCTCGACGGCTGTGCGGGTGTGGGCGGCAAGACTTGTCACCTGTCGTCTCTCACGGAAAACCAGCGAGAAATCGATGCGGTCGACCGTCTGCCGCGCAAACTGGAGCTTCTGCGCGACCACGCCCACCGGCTCGGTTGCAAACGAATTCGGACGATTTGTGGCGACTTTCTCGACGTGGAAACGCCACTGAGACAGGCCTACGCGGCGGTTCTCCTCGATGCGCCCTGCAGTGGCTCGGGGGTGCTCCGTCGCCATCCCGAAGCAAGACTGCGTCCGCCGAATCTTGCGGAGCTATCCGGGCTGCAAGCACGACTTCTCGACCGAGCGGCCCAGCTTGTCGCGCCGGGCGGCGTGCTTTTGTATTCGGTGTGCAGCCTGTTTGTCCCCGAAGGTCCGGCCCAGATTGCGTCGTTTCTTGCCCGACATCCGGACTTTTCGCCACTGCCGCCCGCCTCGGACGATCCGATTTTCTCATCGAATTTGACGCCGCTGTGCGAGCCCAAGCCGCCGTTTGCGCTGCGAACGCTGCCCCACCGCGACAACGCCGATGGCTTTTATGCGGTCCGACTTCTGCACACTTGTACGTCTGGGCCGACGGAGTAATATCCCGCCGTCATGAAGTTGGCACTGGTGACAGGAGGCACGCGAGGCATTGGCCTGGCGATTGCCCGCCGTCTTGCCGTAGATGGACTTTCCGTGGCCGTGACGTATGCCCACGATGCCGCCCAAGCGGAAGCCGCCGTTGCCGCCGCCAATGCCGACGGAATCGATCTTTCGCCGATCCGCTGTGACGCAGCATCCGCCGAAGACTGGCAAAAGCTTGGCCAAGCAGGTGGCTTTCTCGATGGAAAGAACGTTGCGGTGCTGGTCCATGCCGCTGGTTTTACGCGCGACAAGCTGGCCATGACGATGCCGGTGCGGGACTTCGACGACGTGCTCGGTGTTCATCTGCGTGGCGGTTTTTTGGCGGCGCAGGCAGTGATGAAAGGCATGATCGCGGCCCGCTTCGGTCGGATTCTGTTCATCTGTTCACCGACAGCGTGGCTCGGGCGACGCGGCCAAACTGCTTATGGCGCTGCGAAGGCGGGTCTCTTTGGCCTTACCCGAAGCCTTGTCCAAGAGCTGTCCCGCTTCCAAATCACCTGCAACTGCGTCTCGGCGGGCTTGGTCGACACCGCGCTCACCGCCGACATTCCCGAAGCCGTGCGGGCGGAGCTCATGGCCGCCATTCCGCTGGGTCGTCTCGGCACCGCGCAAGAGATCGCCGAGTTTGTCGCATTCCTGGCCTCGAAGCAGGCCAGCTACATCACCGGACAGTGGCTTGCCGCCGACGGCGGTCTCGACGCCATTCGAGAAGATAGCTTCTAAGCGCGAATGTTTCCGCGCCCTGTCCGTACTTACCTTGAAGAGAAACCCATGACCGAAACCAGCTTTGTTCAAGAGATCAAACAACTCATCGTAACCAGCCTCAAGCTCGACAAGTCGCCTGACGAAATCGAAGACAATGCACCCCTTTTTGGCGGCGGACTGGGGCTGGATTCTATCGACGCCCTCGAGCTAGCGGTGGCCATCGAGCGCGCCTACCGAGTCACCATTCCCGACGAAAAAGTGGGCAAGCAAGCCTTCACGTCGGCTGCAGCCCTGGCTGACTATGTGGCAAAAAATCGCTAGGTCACTGCTCATCGCTGCGTCGCTGTGGTGTCTGCTTTCGCCCCTTCCGGCCTGGGCCGCGCCACCCCTGTCACCAACGGAGCTTATGAACAAAATCGACGCTGCGCAGAAAGATCTGAAGTCGCTGCGTGCCGATTTTGTACAGCACAGCCGCGTGAAGCTGTTCCGTCAGCAAATCAGCTCCGAGGGACGTTTCCTGTACGTCAAAGGAACACCGGCCCGCCTGCGCTGGGAATATCTGAGACCCGATCCCTCGACGATGCTGCTGATAGGCGAGCAAGCGACCCTGAAAATGGGGACGCGCACGCCGCAGGTGATCGACACCGGGAAAGACCCGACCTTGCGAGCGATCTTTGCGCAGCTCAAGCTGTGGCTCGGGCAAGGCTCACTGCGCGATGCCGAGGGAGAGTACGAGGTCAAGACCGGTGGCACGACCGATCAACCAGCCCTGCTGCTCGTCCCCAAGGCACAGTCGGTGCTCAGCCGCGTGTTTGCGCGAATTGAGCTGCACGTCGACGGAAAGACAATGCTCCTTCGTCGGCTGCTCATGGTTGAACAGAGCGGAGACGAAAAAGAGGTAGTCTTTGGCAAGCTCGAACGCAATATCGAGCTAGCCGCTTCTCAATTTCAATAACTCGCCTTGTGAGCATTACTGGATTTCAACACACCACAAAAACGACGGGCGCAAATCTGCTCAAACACAAGGAGCAATTTCCCGTCGCTGAAGGCAGGACTCCTCATAGCTCCTGCTTTGCAAACCAACCAATTGTCCATAACCTGATCTACGCGGGACTCATGCAGGTACGTACGATGGGCCAAATACCTGTATTGGGCAGCTTTGTGCGCAACGCCGCGCTGGAAAGGGAAGTGGGCTATGGGAACTCGTCTTTATGTTGGTAATTTGCCTTATGCAGCGAAAGAACAGGAGATTCAGGACTTCTTTGAGCAGTCTGGTTCTCGCACGGTAACGCAGGTCAAGATCATCACCGACCGCGAGACGGGACGTCCACGCGGCTTCGCATTTGTCGAGCTGTCCGACGCCAAAATGGCCGAGAGCGCGATCGCCGAACTTCACGGCACCCAGTTTGGTGGCCGCAAGATCGTGGTCAACCAAGCCCACACGCCTCGCAACGAAGGTCGCGGTGGCGGTGGCGGTGGCGGCGGCGGCGGACGCGGTCCTCGCTAGTTCACCCAAAGCCCGATCCACATTCTGATTGTTCACCTCGGATCTTCCGCGGTCCCCCACTTTCTCGCGCTCCAGTTGCGGATTGCCGTTGGCCACGGCCAATGACAGCGGTCCCCATTCCCAGGATCAAGCTGTCCCCCCGGTTGCGCTTCGCGTGTGTGCTGTGTTAGTGGGTATTTTGCGTGCTTTTTTTATTTCGCAGACTGCTGGCGCTGCTCGTCAGCTTGATTGTGTGGGTTGGCACAGGTCTACCCACACAGGCTGCGTATCGCTGCACGATGATGGACGGCTCACGGATCGCCGCGCCATGCTGTCCTAGCGAAGTCGAGCACGCCTACGAGTACGCGACCATCTCTGACGACTGCTGTCACAAGCTGCCGACCCCCACGATCGGCACGCCGGGGCCGAGTCCCGAGCATGACAGCCGATCGCTTGCGCCGGTTTCGGCGGTCATCTCCGTCGTCACCTTTGCGCCGCTTGCGCCCCTCGCAGTTCTCCGACACAGCGCTCTGTATTTTTCTGGAGTGCCACCGGGTACCGCGCCGCCCCGTCGAGGAATTACCGTCCTGCAAGTCTAGTCCGCCCGTACGTCTGGGTCGAATCACTTTGACCAAACCCTGACTCGGGAGGATGTCTCCATGTTGCGTGATTTGCCTCGCGTTTTTCTCGCGGGACTGGTTCTTATCGGCTCTGTTTTTTCTTCGTCGCTGCGCGCCGAATCCGGTTCGCTCACGCTGCCGCAGTTTTTGTCGGAAGTCGAAGCGCGCAGTCCACAACTCCTTGCACGTCGAGCGGCAGAAGCGGCGGCCAAGACCCGATCCCGTCAAGCGCTCGCCATCGACGACCCGATGCTAATGGTCGAGCTATGGCAGGCACCCACGACACTCGATCGGCTGCCGCTGATGGTCACGCTGAAGCAACCGATTCCCTGGCCCGGAAAGCTGTCGTCGCGGACTGCGCTGGCTCGGATCGAAGAAGCGCGCGCCCAAGCCGAAACCCAGAGGCAGAAGCAGATCTTGCGCCTCTCAGCAGTCCGAGCCTATGCGCTCTACTTGCTCTCGCACCGCTCGCTGGCCGTCAAAGCGGAAAACATCAAGCTGCTGCAAGTGATCGTTGCGTCCGTCGATGGTCGCTACCGGGTCGGTCGGGCCGATCTGGCCGAGCTGCTCGATGCGCAAGAGTCGCTGCATCAGCAAAACACCGAGCTTTATGAGCTAGAGCGGCAACGCGAGAGCGCCGAAAGTGAGCTGCTGTCGCTTCTGGGAGAAACAAACGCCCGTGGCTTCGGCAGTCCAGCGTCCAGCCCAGAGCTGTCGCCGCTTCCACCCATTGATGCGCTGCTCGCACAAGCGGAACGCAGCCGACCCGAGCTTCGCCTCTCGCAGCTTGCCATCCGTCAAGCCGAGGCCCAAGCGGCCCAAGCGCGCAGCGAACAGGGACCAGATTTTGCGCTGTGGGGCAGTTACATGGTGCCGCTTCGCACCGACATGGAGCGCACATTTACGGTCGGCATCCAGACCTCGATTCCGTCCTTTTCGCTGCTCCGCAGCCAGGCCTCTAGACAAGAGGCTGAAGCCCTGGCCGCCCAGAACACCCACGAAACGCAGCAGCTTCGCGCCAGCATCGCAGCCGAAATCCGCGCCGCGTATCTACGCTGTACGACGGTACTTCGCCACTTGGGACTGCATCACGATGATCTGATTCCGCTTTCCGATCGTGCAGTGCAAGCCGCCCGGGCCGGATACCAGAGCGGACGGATTCCCCTCTCACTTCTCCTTTCGACCACGCAGCGACTCCTGTCCCAGCGGCTCGAATATGAGCGTTACCTGGCGGAGTATCTTTTGCGCCGCGCCGAACTCGATTTTTCCGCTTCCCAAGGAGTGTCGCCATGATCCGCGCCGCAAAGCTCTTTCTGCTCTGTGTCATCGGAATCTTGCCGAGCCTCTTGGCGGTTCACTTCTATCGCGAGCTGTCCACGGCAAGAAAAGGAGTCGCAAAGGAGTCTGCCCCCGCAGCGAAAGCCGATGTCTGGACGTGTCCGATGCACCTTCAGTACACAAGCGACAAACCTGGAACATGTCCGATCTGCGGCATGGATTTGGTGCCACAAAGGAGCCTGCAGCAGAAGAATACTCCGTCGCTGAACCTAAACTCAGTCCAAGAATCGATGCTCGGACTCAAGACGGTGACAGTAAAAAAATCCACGTTTGGGAATGCCATCCGGACGACTGGGCGGATTGCCTACGATGAGACGCTCGTCCATCACATTCACACCAAATATGAAGCATACGTAGAGCATCTTTTTGCAAACTACGTCGGAAAGTTCGTCAAAAAAGGGGAGCCGCTCGTCTCTCTGTACAGTCCAGAGCTGTACAGCGCAGAACAGGAATACCTCATCGCCAGACAAGCCCAATCGACACTGCATGGCGGAGCCAACTTGGCCGAATCGGCGCGCGAAAAGCTGCTGCTGTGGAACCTAAGTCCGGCGGAAATCGCACAGCTGGAACGCTCGGGGCGAGCCAGCCGCACCTTCCATCTGTATGCCCCCCTAAGTGGCTATGTCATCGCAAAAACAGCGGTACATGGCATGCGGATCAAGCCAGAAGACTCACTGTTTGACATCGTCGACCTGTCACATGTCTGGGTACTCGCCGATGTCTATGAATATGAACTGCCACGCATTCAAAAAGGCCAGTCTGCGACGGTTACATTGCCGTACTGGCCCGATCGAAAGTGGCAAGGACAGATCAGCTACATCTTCCCATCGGTCGATCCCAAGACACGCACGGTGCGCGTACGAATCGAAGTGGCAAATCCGCAAGGCGACCTCAAAGCGGACATGTTCGCAGATGTTGAACTCACCGTCGTAAGCCGCGAAGCGCTGGTCATTCCCGACGATGCAGTGATTGAAACCGGGCGCCGCAAGCTGGTGTTTGTCAAAGAACAGGATGGCAAGCTGACCCAGCGAGAAATCGTTACCGGAGAGCGATCTTCCCATCTATATGAAGTCCGATCGGGCCTGAAAGAAGACGAAGTGGTGGCCAAAGGGGCAAGCTTTCTTCTCGACTCTGAAGCGCGACTTCAGGGCCATGGCAGCGATGAAGAAGAGACCAAAGAAGAGAGTCCCCCCCCTGCGCCCAAAGATCCTTCCGAACAGATGGACCACTCCCATCACCACGGACACGCAGGTCATACAGCGCACGGCAGCGAGAAAGGGAAAGCGCCATGATAGCGTCGCTGATTGCGCTATGTGCTCGCAACCGTTTGCTGGTGGTGATGCTGTCGGTCATCGCTTGCGTGGTGGCCGTGTTCTGCATGCGCGAGCTGCCGATGGACGCCATTCCCGATCTGTCCGACACCCAGGTCATCGTCTATTCCCGCTGGGAACAGAGTCCGGATCGCATCGAGGATCAAGTCACCTATCCGATCATCACCAGCTTGCTCGGGGCACCGAAGGTCAAAGCCATTCGCGGCTTTTCTGACTTCGGCTACTCCTATGTCTATGTGCTGTTCGAGGACGGCACCGACATCTACTGGGCCCGATCGCGTGTGCTGGAATATCTGTCCAAGATCAAAGCCAAGCTACCGAGCGAAGTCAAAACGGAGCTGGGTCCAGATGCCACCGGAGTCGGTTGGGTCTTTCAGTACGCGCTCATTGACGAAAGCGGACAGACCGGTCGTGAAGAGCTGCGTTCCTATCAGGACTGGTTTTTGCGCTTTGCGATCCAGTCTGTGCCAGGAGTCGCGGAGGTGGCGACGGTCGGGGGAGCGATCAAGCAGTATCAGGTGACTGTCGATCCGAACCGGCTCGCCGCGTACGGACTCAGCATGGGTGAAGTCGCCACTGCGCTGCGCAAGTCGAACTCTGAAGTGGGTGGACGACTCGTCGAGATCTCTGGCAAAGAGTTCATGGTCCGTGGCCGCGGTTATGTCCGCTCGATCGAAGATCTGGAACAGGTCGCACTGCGTACAAATGATCTGGGAACGCCGCTGCGGATTGCTGACATTGGTCGCGTCCAGCTCGGTCCCGAGCTGCGCCGTGGTGTCGCTGATCTCGATGGGAGAGGCGAAGTGGTCGGTGGCATTGTGGTCATGCGGATGGGAGAAAATGCGCTCTCCGTTATCTCGCGTGTAAAGGAAAGACTGGCGCAGCTCGAGTCCTCTTTGCCCAAGGGAGTGCGCATCGTTACAACCTACGATCGCTCCGAGCTGATCTTGCGCGCGATGGCCACGCTCAAGCATGAGCTGATTCTCGAGATCACCGTGGTGTCTCTGATCATCTTGTTGTTTCTGTGGCATATCCCGTCGGCCATTGTTCCGATCATCACGATTCCGGTGGCAGTCCTCCTCTCGTTTATTCCGCTGTATCTTCTGCACGTTCCGGCGAACCTCATGTCGCTTTCCGGCATTGCGATTTCGATCGGAGTGCTGGTCGATGGCGCAATCGTGGAAGTGGAAAACGCCTACCGCAAGATTCAGAAGTGGCAGGAAAACGGCAGCCAAGGCGACTTCGGACTCGTCCGCCTGCACGCGCTGCAAGAAGTCGGTCCGTCGGTGTTTTTCTCCTTGCTGGTGATTGCGGTCGCATTCCTGCCGGTGTTTACGCTGGTCGATCAAGAGGGGCGGCTCTTTCGCCCACTGGCGCTCAGCAAGAACCTGGCGATGGCGATCGCTGCGATCTTGGCCGTGACGCTCGATCCCGCGATGCGCATGTTGCTGTCACGCGCCACGCCCTATTCCTTCAGACCGCGACCTGTGGCCTGGCTGTGCAATCGCGTCCTGGTGGGAACCTATCACCGAGAAGAAAATCATCCGGTCAGCCGACTCCTCTTCCGACTGTACGAACCGGTCTGTCGGCTCCTGCTTCAACATCCCAAGACCACGATTCTGGCCGCGATTCTGCTTACTGTCAGCACGATTCCTATCTATCAAAAGCTCGGAGCAGAGTTTATGCCGCCGCTGCATGAAGGCAGCATCCTGTACATGCCAACGACGCTGCCGGGTGTCTCTGCTGCGGAAGCGCTGCGAATCCTGACGCTGCAAGACAAGATCATTCGTTCCTTCCCGGAAGTCGAGTCGGTCTTTGGCAAAGCAGGTCGCGCCGAAACTTCGACGGATCCTGCTCCTCTGTCGATGATGGAGACCACGGTCGTACTCAAGCCGGACTCGAAGTGGCGCGCAAAGACACAGTTCTATTCTTCGTGGCCCGTGCCAGAAGCGATCAAAGAGGCTCTGTTTCGACCGCTGTGGCCGGAGCACATCTCGCATGAGGAGCTGGTACAGCTTCTGGATGATGCGGTACGGATTCCCGGCACCACCAATGCGTGGACGATGCCGATCAAGGCGCGAATCGACATGCTCTCGACCGGAATTCGGACTCCCATTGGTGTCAAGATCTACGGACAGAGTCCCACGGAGCTTGACAAAATTGGCAGCCAGGTTGAAGCAGCGATCCGCGGTGTGTCCGGCACGCGGTCGGTATTTGCCGAGCGCATCGCAGGCGGATACTTCATCGACTTTGCACTAAAAAGGGAAGCACTCGCACGCTACGGACTGTCAGTAGAAGACGCCAACTCTGTCATCGCGCAAGCCATAGGTGGTGAAACCGTGACCACCACCATTGAAGGCCGCGAGCGCTACTCTGTGTCCCTCCGCTATCCGCGCGAGCTGCGCCAAGATCTGGCCGAGCTTGGGCGCGTGCTCGTACCGCTTCCCAGCGGCAGTTCAGTTCCGATGGGACAAGTTGCAGAGCTGAAGCTATCGACCGGGCCATCCATGCTGCGCGATGAAAACGGAATGCTCGCAGCCTACGTCTACGTCGACTTTGACACCGAAAAACGCGACATCGCGGGCTACGTGGAAGACGCACGGCGTGCCGTCTCCCACAGCGTGATGATGCCAAGCGGTTATCGATTGGAATGGAGCGGTCAGTTTGAAAACATGCTGCGCGTGCGCGAGCGGCTCACGCTGATTGTTCCGATCACGATCTTGCTCATCTTCCTTCTGCTCTATGCCAACACCAAGTCGGTGACCAAAGCCCTGATCGTAATGTGCGCGGTGCCCTTTTCGGCGGTGGGAGCAATCTGGCTTTTGTACTTGCTCGGCTACCACACATCGATCGCGGTCTGGGTTGGTGTCATCGCGCTTCTCGGTCTAGATGCAGAGACAGGCGTGTTCATGCTGATGTATCTGGACCTTTCCTTCGATGAAGCAAAGCAGGAAGGGAGGCTACAGACGCATCATGATCTCGTCGAAGCCGTGGTCCACGGTGCGGTCAAGCGCGTGCGACCCAAAGCGATGACGGTGATGGCGGCGCTGCTCGGACTTTTGCCCATTTTGTGGTCCCAAGGAACCGGTGCAGATGTCATGAAGCGAATCGCCGCGCCGATGGTGGGAGGTCTTGTGACGTCTTTCCTTCTCGAACTGTTGGTGTATCCACCGATTTATCTGCTGTGGAAGCGAAACAGTGTCGGAACACAGCCGCCTTCAGAGCTTGCGGCGCACGGCTAGCACTGTCCCTGTTTCGTCAGTGATTTGCAGCGCTTGCCGTGCTGTTCGCAACCAGCAAAAGAGCGTCGTAAAGTAGGAACCTACCGGATCTTCAACCCAAGGGAGTCATCATGCTCAAGCTCTGTGGTTTTCCCATCAGCAACTACTTTAACAAAGTCCGTCTGACCCTCCTCGAACGCGAGATCCCGCATGAGCTGGACCTGACGGCCATTCCATCGCAAGACGCGGGCTTCCGTCAGCGCTCGCCGATGGGAAAGATCCCCTTTCTTGAAACGGAACACGGAATCCTGTGCGAGTCGCAGATCATCTGTGAGTACCTCGAGGAGATGTTTCCCCACAGATCGCTTCTGCCCCGCGATCCATTTGCGCGAGCAAAAGTTCGCGAAATCACCCAGGTGCTAGAGCTTCACGTCGAACTTCAGTCACGCCGCTTGCTCGCTGCCGCATTTTTCGGCGGACAGGTGACGGAAGAGACCAAGGCAGAAGTGAAGCGCGATCTCGACAAAGGGCTGCGAGCCTTTGCGCAGCTTGTGAAGTTTGGTCCCTTCCTGGCCGGTTCGGAGTTCACGCTGGCCGACTGCGCTGCCGTCAATCACTTCCCGCTCATCTCGATGACAACCACGCGCATGTTTGGTGCCGATGCACTCAGCGTGCTGCCGCAGATCGGCGACTACATGAAGCTCGTTGGAGAGCGTCCGCATGTGAAGACCGTGCATGCAGATCGCGACGCTGCGTTTGCCCGGATTCTCGGCAACCGCTCGGCCTCGTAATCAGCTCCGTCGCTCCTCGTTCCACTTCTTCCGCATCACAACGCTAGCCATCGCCGCGCAGCGCGTGATATGCCGCAGCCTGCACGTTGCGGAGTGTTGCGATGGACCATCGAGCAAAAAAGCAGAAACCCAACCGATCACAGACGCCACCGCCGAGGGATCCGGTCTGGGTTCGCTATCCGCTTTTGTCCGCGTTTTTGATCACATTCCTGTTGTATGTGATTTCGCTGCGCGAGTACCACTGGCTTCCCGCGTACCAGGATGGTGCGGTGCACTGGGACACCACGAAGGATTTCTTTTTGCGACCGCTCTTTCCATTCGTGGCAGAACACGACACGGGACACCCGCCGCTTGTCTCGTGGCTCTTGGCAGCGCTGTGGCACTTGCCGCTGCCGCGCCTGTTGTCGATGCACCTTCTGGCCTGGGCAGCCGCAGGCCTTTTCTGTGCTTCGGTGTTTGATCTGACACGGCGAACGCTTGGCCTCCTTCCCGCGCTTTGTGCCGCCGCCATCGTGGGACTGCATCCGGTGGTGCTGGCGCAGTCACTTCAGCTCAACTTGGATCTGTTCCAGATTGCATTTGCATGGACGGCGGTGGCGGCGATGGTGGCGGGTCGTCCGTGGCTGGTTGCCATCGCGCTCACGGCAGCGAGCATGACCAAGCTCAACGGTCCGTTTGCGGTTCCGCCGGTTGCGCTGTGGATTCTGCTGCAGCTCTATCGCGAAAAGCGTCTCTTTGACATTCGCAGACTGGTGTCCGCACTGTGGCCGGTCGCGATTCCCACGCTGGTGTTCGCCATCTATCACCTTCTGAAGTACCAGTTCACCGGACACTTCCTGGTCAGTCCCGAGTTTCAGGATGCAAACTTGGGCTCGGTGCGTTCGATGGCAGAGTATCTGTCTCGACTCTGGCACTTGATAAACCAACTGTGTGGCTTTGGGAATCCCAACCTCCTGACGGCTGGAATCATGTTCGCTTTGCTGGCCGTGACACTGATTCGCTGCCGCTCCACTGCGTTTGCGAAGCAGGCCAAGGTGCAGCTTGCTGCTGTGAACCAGCTGCCAGGTGGATTCCGATCACGCCAGAAACGGCCCGCTTGCGCTGCTGCGTTTTTTCAGCCTCTGTGCGTGCAGGATGCGCTGATTCTTTCGTGGCTTATGGCGATTGGGCATACGCTGGCTTGGAGCTTCCGTCAGTACATGGGACTCGTCCGGTACATGATGGTCGTGTATCCCGCACTCGCTCTGTCGGTCGTGCTGCTGGCAGTGCTGGCGTTTCCTTCCCGCAAGCGTTTGGCGCTGGCCGTGGTGATGGTCCCCATCCTGACGCTGACGTATCTGACCACGCACTCGTCGCGGGTCCGTTTTCTTCCCAAGTCGATTGCCGAGCGTCTGTTCTTTCCACCCACCGGCATCAAGACGAATCACGAAAACAGCCTGGAGCTGATTGACGAGCTGGACCTGGCGCGCCGCGGAATCGCCGACATTGAGCGTCGCTTTGGCCCAACCGTCACGGTGGAGACGCGCTGGCCGTTTCAGTACTTTTTCAAAGATCCAAGCTTCGGGATGACCAAGATCCCGTTCCAAGTTGTGCCGAGCAATGCCGATGTGATCTTTCTGCCAGGATGCAGCGTCGATGGACCAGAGTCCGAAGTGATGAAAGCGCCGCCCGGTTACGCGGTTTCTGCGATCCATCGCAGCGGTCGCGTCCTTGACGTGACGTTTGAACGAAAGTCCGCACCACTTCGGTAGCGTGAACCGCGACCAGCGCCGCCTATCTGTCGGTGAAGAAGGCCATAACCGCAGCACAAACGGATCTTTGCACCGCTTCAAGTTCTGGGACGCGGCTGCACATGTGGTTTCTGCACCAGTTTAAGAAGTTGAAGCCGTGCAAAAACCGATCTTTGCATCGCTTCAAGATCTTGAAGTGGTGATGCAAGCTGCTCTTTGCATCGTTTCAGATTCTCGAAATGGTTCAGCAAGCTGGTCATTGCATCGTTTCAAGACCTTGTAGCGCTGCACAAACCGGTCTGCGCACCACTTCAAGATCTGGAAGTGCTGCAGAAAGTGGTCTTGGTAGAACTTCTGGGTCTGAAACTCCGGCGGGGACCACTTTGGCTCGCCGCCTGCCGCTGACAGCACCACGGCCAGGGGTTTACAAGCGGTGGAACTCCTGTGATCATCGCCGCCATCCGAATACTGGAGACTCACGAGCATGACAACCACCCAAAACCCGTCCGGCCAGCCGATTACCCTCGACAAGGCGACCGGCAAGCTGCACGTTCCTGCAAACCCCATCATCCCTTTTATCGAGGGAGATGGCACCGGCGCTGACATCTGGCGCGCGTCGGTCCGCGTCATGGATGCCGCTGTCGAAGTCTGCTACGGCGGCGACCGCAAGATTGCCTGGCTGGAAGTGCTGGCCGGTGAGAAGGCCTTCAAGCAGACCGGCAACTGGCTGCCCGATGCCACGGTTGATGCGTTCCGCGACTACCTCGTCGGCATCAAGGGCCCGCTGACCACGCCCGTTGGTGGTGGCATTCGCTCGCTGAACGTCGCACTGCGTCAGATGCTGGATCTGTACGTCTGCCTGCGCCCGGTGCGCTACTTCCGCGGCGTCCCGTCGCCGGTCAAGCGCCCGGAAGCGGTCGATATGGTGATCTTCCGCGAGAACACCGAGGACATCTATGCCGGCATCGACTTCGAGGCGGGCAAAGAAGCTGCGCTCAAGACGCTGGAGTTCCTGAAGCAGAACTTCCCCAAAGAGTTTAAGAAGATTCGCTTCGGTGGCGAGGACCTAAGCTCGGTCGGCGTGGGCATCAAGCCCGTGTCGCGTCCGGGTACGGAGCGGCTGGTGCGCAGCGCGATCGAGTACGCGATCAAGCACAAGCGCAAGTCGGTGACGCTGGTCCACAAGGGCAACATCATGAAGTTCACCGAAGGCGCGTTCCGCGACTGGGGCTATGCCCTGGCCAAGAGCGAGTTCGGTGGGGTCGAGATCGATGGCGGTCCCTGGACGAAGCTGCCGAGCGGCATTGTCGTAAAGGACGCGATTGCCGACATCACGCTTCAGCAAGTGCTGACGCGGCCCGACGACTTCGACGTGATTGCGACGCTGAACCTAAACGGCGACTACCTGTCGGACGCGCTGGCGGCACAGGTCGGTGGCATCGGCATCGCACCGGGCGGCAACATCAACTACGTCACCGGGCATGCGGTGTTTGAAGCGACGCACGGCACGGCGCCGAAGTACGCGAACCTCGACAAGGTGAATCCGGGCTCGGTGATCCTGTCGGGCGTGATGATGCTTGAGCACCTGGGCTGGCAAGAAGCCGCGAGCCTGATCGTAAATGGCATGGAAGCGGCGATTGGGCAGAAGGTCGTGACCTACGACTTTGCGCGCCTTATGGATGGAGCCAAGGAAGTGAAGTGCTCGGAGTTTGGCTCGGCCATCATCGAGAACATGCGCTCCCTGCACAAGTCGGCCTAAGATCCCCGGCCCATGCCCCTCCGCGTCTTTTCTGACCTGTTACGTCGTGAGGCCGCCCTTCCCTGCGAGACTTTTTCCCGGACCGCTTTCGCGTTCCAGAAAAAAGCGCTTCGGTCGGCCCCACGACTAAGTGGCCTGCTGCGGACGGCTCTGCCGTTTTTTTTGCTGCTTACAGCATGTCCGCGGCGATTTGATCCACGGGCGCAGGAAGTGCATGGGTCGTCGCAGGCGGTCGAAACAGAGTTTCGACGCGGCGAAAAGCTGCTGATCGATGGCAGGGTTGAAGAAGCGGAGCGGGCGCTGGGGGATTTTCGCCGGAAGTTTGGGCAGGCAGAGCCGCTGTATGGGCTCGCGACCGTGCTGCAAGGGCGAGCGCTGCGACAGCTTGGTCAAGCGGTACAAGCCAAAGAGCTGCTGTTGCCGCTCGAGCAAACCCAACCGGCGACAAGCTGGCTGGGGCGTGAAGTCCGGCGCGAGCTGGGACTCACCGAGTACTGGCTACACAACTGGGAGTCGTCGCGCAGGCGACTCCTGCCGCTCTCGGTCGATATTGTTGATGGAGAAGAAGGCGCAGAGCTGCACGCGACGCTCGCCGACCTTGCGCAACGGCTCGGTGACGTACCGTCGGCGCTGCGCGAGTATGAGCTGTGGTCGCAGTCGAAGTCGGTGCGACCGGGTGAGCTGCTCTATCTTCGAAGGCAGGCCCAGCTGCTTGTGGACAGGCTGCCTGCAGACCAAAAGGACGGCGCCCGCAAGCGGCTCGGCCTGTCGAGCCCAGAGGTGGTCAAGACGGAGCGATCGCAGACAGTCGCTGTCGGGTTGATCTTGCCGCTGCAAGGCAAAGATCGCGCTCTCGGAGACCGCGTGCTGCGTGGCGCGATGTGGGGCGCAGATCTGCTGGGTGGAACGCAGCAGCCGAGTCCGCGTGTGGAGCTGCGGATTCGCGACTCGAGCGCAGGCGGAGTTCCGCAGCTCGTTTCGGAGCTGGCCCAGGAAGGCGCGCAGGTGATCATCACGCCGCCGACGAAGGCCGAAGCGTCCCAGGTCAGCGCCGAGGCGGAAAAGCTTGGACTCGTCGCGCTGAGCCTGGGGCCGCGCGATGCCCAGACAGGGGGAACGCTTCAACTTCTTCGGACCAACCGCAGCCGAGCACAAGCGCTGGCGCAGCACCTGGTGAAGAGCGGTCATCAAACCGTTGCGGTGCTGGCCCCGAACACTGGCTACGGCCAAGCGATGAGCCGGTCGTTTTCCGAAGCCCTTCAGGGGTCGCAAGTGAAGGTCGTGGCCGAGCTTGCGTTCGCTGACAACGCGACGACGTTTCTGGCGGAAGTACAGAAGATTGCCAAGGCGCAGCCCGATGCGCTGTACCTGCCGGTGTCAGCAGCCCAGCTTGAGCTGATTTCATCGCAGCTTGCGGCAGCCGGTGTCGTCGGCACCTATCGAGTCAGCCGTGGCCCCGATGGAGAAGCGCAGCAAAACACCCAGCGCATCAAGCTGATTCTGTCGTCGGCGGAAGGCATGGGCGAGCGGCTTCTGCGCTCTGCGGGACGTTATTTGCAGGGGGCGGTGCTGGCCCCCCTTTCGGTTGGATCACTTGCGGTGGCTGGCGGTCAGGTGGCGAAGCTTGACTACGGCAGCGGAGAGGAAGCCACGTCGCTCGACGCGCTCGGTTTTGATGCGGTTCGGCTGGTTCGCACAGCTTGTCAGCGGCTGGGTGGCGCGGAAGCGTGCGCTGCAAGTTCGCTTTCAAAAGTGCTGCATGAAGTGTCCATCGATGGGGCAACCGGGCCGCTGGCGTTTGACGGCGGTGGACAGCGAACGGCTGGGGCGATGCTGGTGAAGGTGTCTCCGCAAGGCCTGGAGCTATGTCCGCCATGACCGAAGATCGGGGTGAGTCCGGTCTGTCGCGGCGCGAGTTCCTGGCTGTCGGCGCGGCTTCGGCTGTCGTTGCTCCGGCCCTGGCCGAAGGAACGGAGGCCGCCGCGGACTCACTTCCTGTTGTTCGCCCCGGTGAGGTCCGGCTTGCCCTGACAGTGAACGGGGTGAGAAAGAACCTGGCGATCGATCCGGCGCTGACTTTGCTCGATGTGCTGCGCGACACGCTCGATGTCACGTCTGCCAAGCGAGGCTGCGAAGACGGATCGTGTGGGGCCTGCACTGTTCTTCTCGATGGACGACGGGTCCCTTCCTGCCTGATTCCGGCCCCGCTGGCCCACAAGCGCAGCGTCACCACGGTCGAAGGGCTGCTGACAGATGGAAGGCTAAGCCCAGTGCAGCAAGCCTTTGTGGATCAAGAAGCGACGGACTGCGGCTTCTGCACGCCCGGCCAAGTGATGGCGGCGGCGGCGATCCTGGATGAAGGCTGGCCGCGAAACGACGATTCCTTGCGGGAGGCGCTGTGTGGGCAGGCTTGCGCCTGTGGCAAGAAACCGCAGATCATCGCGGCGATCCAGCAGGTTCTCAGACAGCGAGGCGGCTGAGCATGGAGTGGATCTTCGCCCAAAACATTGCCGAGGCACTGTCCAGTGCAACTCCCGACTCGCGCTACGTTGCAGGCGGACTGTCGCTGACACTGCTCAAAGAAAGGGGCGTCGAGAACGCAGCACGGCTCATCGACCTTTCTGCCTTGCCCCTGCGCAAGATAGAAGGACGTCAGGGCGAGCTGCGCATCGGAGCGCAGGTCACAATTGCTGAGCTGGCCCGCGATCCGATGGTGCAGACGCTGGCACCCATCTTGCGCGAAGCTGCAGCCAGAGCCGCGACGCCTGCGATTCGCAACCAGTCCACCCTGGGCGGCGAGCTGTTGGCGCGTACTCGCTGTCCGCTGTTCCGCGACACATCGAACCTGCGGTGTAGCAAACGCATCGCAAGCTCGGGCTGTGCCGTGATTGAGGGAGTGACGTATCCGGGGGCGATCCTCGGGGGCAGCGCTGCCTGCATTGCGCCAGCATCGTCAGAGCTTGCGGTTGCGCTCTGCGCCATGTCGGCGGATGTGACGCTGCTTTCCCCGGACGGACACAAAGAACGAAAGCTGCCGCTTATCGACCTGTATCTGTCACCCGGTGATGCGCCCTCGCGTGAGTTTGCGCTTTCTCCCGGTGAGCTACTGACGAGTGTGACGGTCCAAGTGCAAGCGCAGCGTCGCTACGGCTATGCCAAAGTCGTACAAGCTCCGCTTGATCCGCTGGCATCAGCAGCGGTGATGCTGGAACAGCGCGGTGAAAAGATCATCAATGCCAAGGTCATTCTGGGCGGACTGTCGACCCGACCGTGGCGTGCCCAAAAGTGCGAGTCCGTCCTGATCGGACAGACGCCAAACGTCGCGCTGTTTGCCAAAGCCGCCGCAGCTGCGCTCGATGGGTCGAGCCCGCGAGCAGCCAGCCGACAGCTTCTCGACATGGGCAAGCAAGTGGTTGAAACGGCGCTGCGCAACGTGGGGGAGCATCATGGCCGAGACGGCAGCTGAACAGACCATCATCATCACGCGGGTTCTTCGGGACGCCGCGGACCGAATGATGGAGCAGGCGTACAAGGACCGCGACACAGGGAAACTACCTCTGGAGAGCTTTTTCGTCGTTGCGGAGCGCTACCAACAGATCCAAAACGAGTGCAACCGCGCCGTTCATGAAGCCGCGAGCAAGCTCGAGAAGTTTCCTGCCGAATTGCAGGTGATTGCCCGAGCCACCGAGCAGCTTGAGAGCACGCTCAAGACCATTTCTGCCGTGTCGGACACCGTGAACCTTTCGGCCAAGCTGCTTTGGGCGCTCGGATCGCTTGTCTTAACCATCGTCACACCGAGCCTCGAAGGAGCCGGTGTCACCGCATCGGCCATCGTCGATGTGGGCCGAACCATCGTCGACATCGCCACCCGCTAACCACCATGACCAGCACCATCACCAGTCGCATCGACACCATCTCGACCGCTTTTGCCGATCGCAGCTTGCTCAAAGATCCAGCCGTACAGCAGGCGATCTTTTCGACCATCGAAGACCTCGACAAAGGCCGCATTCGCGTCGCTGATCCGACTGGCACAGGCTGGCGTGTAAATGCGTGGGTCAAACAAGCGGTTCTTTTGTATTTCGTGCTGCGTCCACTTGAGCCCATGGATGCCGGTGCGCTGTCGTTTTTTGACAAGGTACCGACGAAGCACAACCTGCAAGAAGCGGGAATCCGCGTCGTACCGCCCGGTGTTGCACGCTACGGATCGTTTCTGGAGCCGGGCTGCATCTTGATGCCGGGCTACGTAAACATCGGCGCATACGTTGCCAGCGGCACGATGATCGATACCTGGGCCACGGTTGGTTCGTGCGCCCAGATTGGCAAAGGGGTTCACCTCTCCGGTGGCGTCGGAATCGGCGGCGTGCTCGAACCTGCGACGGCTAGTCCGGTCATCATCGAAGACGGAGCCTTCATTGGTTCGCGCTGCGTGGTGGTCGAAGGCGTGGTGGTCGAAAAGGAAGCCGTGCTGGGAGCCGGGGTCGTCCTGACAGCAAGCACAAGCATCGTCGATGTCACAGGGTCCGAACCCGTGATCACCAAAGGCCGCGTACCTGCTCGATCGGTGGTGATTCCGGGTCAACTGCCCAAGCAGTTTCCCGCGGGCGTGTATCACGTTCCTTGCGCGCTCATCATTGGTCGGCGGAGTGCATCGACGGATCAAAAGACCTCACTTTCCGATGCGCTGCGGACGTTCCAGGTGCCGGTGTAAGCGATGACGCAGGATTTCTGTTCCGATGACAAGCTTTTGCGCTGGCTGGCTGAGGAGACGCTCACCCTCTGTGCCATTCCGTCGGTCACTGGCAATGAAGAAGCCATCACGACGCACCTGTCCGATCGAATAAGAAGTCTGCAAAAAAACGTCGAGCAGAAACGGATTGGGAACGCACTCCTTGTTCGCTGTGGACGGCTTGGGAGTCGTCGAATTGGCTTGTTTGGGCACTCGGATACGGTTCCTCCCAACACTGCGCAGCCTCATCACATTGATTGGGAGGGAGGCCGGATTTATGGGTTGGGAAGCAGCGACATGAAGGCCGGTCTCGCGGTCATGCTGCGACTGATTGCCGACGCTGAAACGCTTCCCTGTGAGCTGGTCTGTGTGTTTTATGATCGCGAAGAGGGGCCAGTCCATCTAAGTGGAATGGTGCCGCTTTGCGAAGCGGAAGGCGCATTCCTAAAGACGCTGTCTGCCGCGGTCTGTCTGGAACCGACCAGCAATCGCGTCGAGGCTGGCTGTTCTGGAAGTCTGCAAGCGCAGGTGTTCGCCAAAGGAAAACGTGCTCACTCGGCAAGACCCTGGCTTGGTGACAACGCGATTTATCACGCGACTCCGCTTTTGCAAAAGCTTGCAGGCTGGCAGCGTCGTGCGGTTGATAGACTGGGACTGACGTTTTATGAAGTGATGTCAGCGACGCAGATTCTGACCGAAAATGCACGCAACGTGATTCCTGACCGCGTGATGGTGAACGTCAACTACCGATTCTGCCCCGGCAAGAGCCTGGAAACGGCGGAGTCCGAGCTTCGCGAGTTCATCGGTTCCGACTTTGAGGTGAACTTGGTGGATGCCTCACCATCTGGATCGGTATGTACCGATGATCCGCTGCTGGCTGCATGGATCGCACAAAGTGGCGTCACCGTGACCGCCAAGCAAGCATGGACCGACGTGGCGCGACTGACCGGATTGGGCATTCCGGCAGTAAACTGTGGTCCTGGCGACCCCGAACAGGCGCACAAAGTGGGTGAGTGGTGTCCGCTTTCAGGACCGCTCGCCAACTACACGCTCCTGAAACAACTTCTTTCTGTCGAAGCCGCATCGAACGTACGCTGAGAGCACATGCGATGAACCGCCTGGTCGAAACGATTCCTCCTTCCGCAATCCGGCTCATCAACGACCGCAAGCGCGCGGACGCCATCGATCTGGGAATGGGTCAGCCTCAGCTTCACCCGGACATGGGTCCGCTCGACGCTGCGCTCAAGTGGATTCGCGATCACGGCTGTCCGTATTCCCCGAACGCGGGCTTCACCGAGCTGCGCGCCGCGATTGCACAGCACTTCGCCTACCCAGGACTGCGATCGCCCGAGCAAGTCTGCATCACCATCGGATCACAGGAAGCGCTGTATCTTCCCATCAAGGCACTGCTTGATCCGTCGCTGCACGAAGCGCTGGTTGTAACGCCAACATTCCCGGCGTACCAGAAGCTGTGTCACATCGAAGGAATCCGCGTGGTTGAGGTCGCGCTCGATCCACAGACTGGCTTTGCCCCGAGTGCCGATGCAGTGCTGGCCCAGGTCACAGATCGGACCCGGCTTGTGGCCATTGCATCGCCGTGCAATCCCACCGGAAGGGTGTGGCCAGAGTCCGAGCTGCGCAAGCTGGCCGACGGACTCCTTGCGCTCCCGCAGCCTCCGTATCTCTTGTCCGATGAGGTCTACGCCGAGCTGTATTACACCGAGCAGAGGCCGCCCTCGCCTGCGCAGTTTTATCCGCATACGATCATTGCATCGTCGCTGTCCAAGAGCTGTGCGCTGACCGGTCTGCGACTGGGCTGGCTACTGGCCCCAAAAGAAGCTGCGCAGGTGATGTGGAAAGCGCATCAGTTTGTGGTGTCCTGTGCCGATACGTTCGCCCAGCGCGCCGCGATCGAGATCTTCCGCAAGCCCGAGATCCTGTCCAAACACAGGCCGCACTACTTGTCACAGAGGCAAGCGCTGCTCGAGGCGCTGTCCGAAGCGGAACTTTCCGCGGTGACGCCGGAAGGATCCTTCTATTGTCTTGTCCGCCTGCCCAAAGAATGGGAGACGCGCACGATGGATGCAGCGATCAAGGTGATGGAAGAACAAAACGTGGTCACGATTCCCAGCAGCGTGTTCGGCGCCGAGGGATTTCTACGCGTGACGTTTGTGACAAGACCCGAGCTTCTGCAAGAAGGAGTGCGCCGCATCAGGCGCGCGCTCGTCTCGTAGCGTCGCAGGACTAGTCGAGTCGGATGAGTCGATCGATGAGCTTCGACCGGCGCGTGATGCCACGATGACGCGCAATCGAAGACGGCGCCGCAACGACGATTCCCAAGTGGTAGTCATGCTGGCTGCGCGGACCTCGGCTGGGATTGACGTCATGCCAGCGCGAAAGAAGCTCTTGCAGCGGTAGGTAGGTGTACGCGTTGTCGGTTGATGGGTCCATGAAGTAGGCGAACTGGTGATCCATTCCAGTCAGCACAACGTAGTGCCCATCGTCCCAGTTGTTCAGCCAGGTGTCCCGGCGACCTTTGGGATCGCGCCACGCTTGCAGCTCCAAAATGACCGGCTTTCCGGCGCGCACCGCGCTTTGCAGCTGCGTGAGCGTCATCGGCTGCTCAACGGAAGCTTGCAGACCAAAGCGCCGGGCCCCAATCGCAATCGCTTCTGGAAGCGTCCCCTGATCCGTCGACGTCCCAAGCAACCGGTACAGATGCGCTTCCGGTCCGTCCCAGACCTGAAAATATCGAAGCACAGCGACCAGGGCCGCTGGACCACAGCTATAGTCCGAGGTCTGACGGACCAGCGGGATTGGCAGTGCATCTTGGGGCAGCCGTGGAGCAGCCGCGCGTGCAGTCATTTCCGGCGCGCCTAACCCCAAAGCGACCAGTCCCATCGCGAGTCTGGCTGTTAGGTTGGATCGTCGCATGATCGCCTCCGCATGAGCATCTGGACCAACGGCGAGCAGACTGGCCAAAGCATGGATCCTCGCTTACCCATTGGCAAGTGGTTCTCATCATAGCACTGGCCCCGTGGTCGTCGCCAGCGGGGCGGGGCCGAACCGATGCGTCAGGGAGCGTTTCGTTTGCGAAGTACCAGGACCGAGGCTTGGTTTTTTGCGGAGCTACCACTTGGCAAGAGCGCGAGCGTTTCCCATCCCATGGTCTTGAGGTGTTCGGACAAGAGCTTGGGATTGTACTTCCGCCAGCGATGCATCGAAAAGACCTTCTGCCGTCGCCCAGTCAGCTTCACCGTAGCTATCGCCTCGAGCGCATAGCTGCCGGGCACTGGGCAGGACGTGTTTAGCTCTAAATGCAGCTCAACATCGGTCACCTCCTTGCAGTGCCTATAGATGGGATCGCTAAGCCAGTTCTTGTGCGCAACCGAAATCGGCTTTTGCAGCGCAGGCTCTGTGCGTATAATTACGTCCGGTTCGCTGGGTGGCGCAACTGCAATCTGCGCATAGACCACAGCGATGTCACCTGGCGCCAGTCCCGACAAGCTGTGACGGAAAAACTGCCCTTCCTGTTCCAAATTGGCCATCGTGCCGCCAAAAATCGTTGCAACGCGCCGCCGATGTGAGCGAGTCGGCGTATAGTTCAGTTGGGTATATCTTGGTAAATGGTGAAAGTTGCCTTGCATTGCAAAATAAGCAACTCCGTACTGATCGGCCAGCGTCTCTGCTGCATGGATAAAACCGGTTAACAGAAGCGGCTGGCTGACATCGAGCAGGTAAAGTCGGAGATCAGGAAGTCGCGACTTGGTAATCAGGTGCTGAACCAGCCGCACTTCTTCACGAGCGTCCCCAGACCCGAGTGCAATCACATCGATGCCCGCCCGTCCGGTCGATTCCAAGATGACGTCGGCAATCTTCTGCATCGGCACCGGATCACGGAACGCCGCAACATAGTCGGGCTGGTTGGCCAGTCGCAGGTACGCGGCAGCGCTCTGGTGATCCAGGTAGACGTTGGTCTGCTCGATAACACCGCCGGCGGAATTCAGTTTTTCACCCAGCTCGATGACCATCTGCACCGGATTGAAGCCCGGCGCGATAAAGCAGTTCATCGGCTCGGTCTGCTCGAGCGACGGCTGATCAAACAGAATGTCGTCGAACTGAAGCCCAAGCTCGGCGGCGGCGGCCAGCCGAAGCAGCGTCGTCCGGGTGATCGGCTTGCGCGGGGATTCCAGGTTCTTGATCGTTCCCTCAGACAGACCGACGCGCTGCGCCAGTGCCAACACCGACAGGCCCAAGCTCATCCGCCGGTCACGGACCGTCTTGGCAATGTCTTGTCGCTGCTTCAGATCGAGGTTTAGCGACTTGCTGGGAGTCCGTCCATCGTCCGATTCTTCGTCGAGATCAGCCAGGTAATCGTAGGCGAGCTGCAAGTTGGCGAGGTGCGTGCGCAGACCCTGCCGCTGCGGTCCAAGCTGCTTGGCAATTCGGCTGGTTCGCTCCATCGCCAAGCGCAACAGCTCGCGGGCTTCACGCTGCCATCGCTCGACTTCCGAATCGCTCGGATCTGACTCGATCAGCGATGGGAACTCGGATTCAAAATCAGAACTGGTGAGCGCTTGTCCTGCATCCATCGGAGGCCTTGGGTATGCGGTAATTACCTGGTTACGGAGTCCACTGGGCCTCGGATGAGACCCTCTCCGAAACTGGCTTCATACAGACTCCCAAGAGCCACTGCAAGAGGTTTGGTTCGCGAGGGTGGCTAGCGGCACTTCCAGTCGGCAATCGCTTTTTTCACGTCGTCCGCGAAGAAGAAGCCATCAGGATTCTTGTCGCCCATCGTCTTGGCTTTCTGCGCGAGCGGACACGCTTCCTGCGTCTTTCCCTTTTGCGAAAGGAGCTGCGCCTTGGTCCAGGTGTTCAGCCAGTCTTCGCGCAGCGACAGCGAACGCTCGACGAGCTGCATCGCGTGCTCTGGATCTTTTTTGCTCTCGAGCAGATAGCGCGCGGCGTTGTTGTAGGGACGCCACGAGTTGTCCTCGAGCGCCTTGATTCCTGCATCAACCTGGGCCTCTGTTGCCGCCTTCACCGCAAAAGAAACACGCAGCTTTTCCCACTCGAGATCCACTCGCGTCGAATTTTCCGTCGTGTCGGAAAACAGGAACGTAAGACGCTCGCGCTGCGGAATCGCTTCCGGCTTCACGGTGAAACGGACAAGATCCAGATCCTGCTTGTACTGTCCGGTGCCGCCCTGGTTCGGGTTCTTGTTCAAAATCACCGTCCAGGAGTCCTTTCCCGGAATCGTGAACAGTGCATAGGAACCGGCAGGAACCGGCTTGCCATCGATGCTGACGTCTTTGCTAAACGTCAGCTTGGTCGCCGCATTGGCTCCTGTCCGCCACAGCTTGTCGAGTGGAACCACCGTGCCGTAGACCTTGCGACCCTTCATGCCGGGGCTGCTGTACTCGATCGCGACTTCGGTAAGACCCACCATCTGACTTACTTTTGCGAGCGGACTCGGACGCGGCAGATCAAGCTGCTGCGCACTGGCGACGCGCGGCGTGATTCCTGCCGCTGCCGTCGTGAGAACAAACGCAAAGGTCGAACGAAACAGCACTGTGTTTTTCATCGAGCATTCCTCCTTGGGGAAAGACTGGGGTTCTGTGTAATGCTGTGGACGGGGACTCGTGTGAGTCCAACGCGGTGACTACTTGAAGCGGGGACGGTAGTTGGAAACAGTTAGGTACGGATCCGGCCATCTCATCGCGAAGCCCTGTTCGGTTGCAGCGTGGCGCGTCCAGTACGGATCGAACAGGTGCGCCCGCGCGAGGAGCGCAAGGTCCGCCCGTCCCGCTGCGATGATGCTGTTTGCATCCGAATAGGAGGAGATGTTGCCAACGGCCATGGTCAAGATGCCGACACCGAGCCGAATCTCCTCGGCAAATGGCGTCTGATAGAGCCGTCCATACTGCGGTCGTCCCTCCGGTGCTGTGCCTCCCGACGACACGTCAACAACATCCACACCCGCCGACTTGAGCATCCGTGCCACCTCGACCGCATCGCCAGGAAGCAGGCCGCCCGGTGCCCAGTCATGCGCTGAAATGCGCACCGAGATCGGCTTCTCATCGGGCCAAGCCGCGCGCACTGCGGCAAACACCTCGAGTGGGAAGCGCATCCGGTTTTGCAAACTACCGCCGTATTCATCCTGTCGCAGGTTCGACAATGGAGAGATGAAGCTCGACAAAAGGTACCCGTGCGCCATGTGCAGCTCGAGCAGATCGAAGCCAGCCTCGTTCGCCATTTCCGTCGCAGACACGAAGTCGGCGATCACCGATTCCATGTCTTTTTGCGTCATTGCGCGCGGAATCTGACTGCGCTCATTCCACGGCAGTGCTGACGGGCCGATGATCGGCCAACTCTCACTTTCGGGCAGCGGCTCGTCCTCTCGCACCCACGGCAAACACGTACCAGCTTTTCGCCCGGCATGTGCGAGCTGAACGCCGATTTTTGCGTCGCTGTGCTTGTGAACAAAGTCGACGATGCGTCGCCAAGCGGGCACATGCTCTGGCTTGTACATTCCAGCGCAGCCCGGCGAGATGCGGCCTTCACGACACACATCCGTCATTTCGCTCATCACAAGGCCCGCGCCGCCAATCGCTCGGCTGCCCAGGTGAACCATGTGCCAGTCATTGGGCATGCCATCTTCCGCCGAGTACTGACACATCGGAGACACGGCGATGCGGTTCGGAAGGATGAGATCGCGAATCCGCAGCGGCGTAAACATCGGCGGTGGCGACGGATGCCGCGGCACCTTGATGCCCGATTGCTGTTCAGACTGCGCGGCAACATGATCGTTTACTTCGGCAATGAAGTTAGGGTCCCGCTGGCGCAGGTTTTCGTGGTTGAGTCGCAACGATCGCGTCAGCAGACTGAAGCCAAACTGCCACGGCTCACAGTCGACAAAGCGCTCGCTGTGTTCAAACCATTCGAGAGATGTCTGGGCCGTTCGCTGCAAGCTCTCGACGACAGGACGACGCTCGGCTTCGTACGCCATGAGCGCGCCCCGGATGTCGCGCCCGCTGCCACGCAGCGCTTTCACGAGCGCAATCACGTCTTCCATCGCCAGCTTGGTTCCCGAGCCGATCGAATAGTGCGCCGTGTGGACGGCATCACCGAGCAGAACCACGTTCTTGTGGCTCCACTTTCCACAACGCACCGTCGGGAAATTGCGCCACATGCTGCGGTTTTTGCATAGCTTGTGGCCGAGCAGTCGTGGCGCAAACAGCTTTTCACAATACGCCACCGTCGCGTCTTCATCGGCAGGGTCGAGCCCAGATCGCAAGAACGTCTCGGCAGTACACTCGACGATAAAAGTCGACTGCGGTTCGCCCTCGGCAGCATTTTGGGTGTAGCGATAGGCGTGAACGCGCCACAGTCCATGCTCGTTTTCGTCGAAATAGAACGTGAAGGCGGGCAGCGGCTGGGTGCTGCCGAGCCATACAAACCGATTGGGTCGCCAGTCGATCTGCGGCGCGAACGTATCGGCAAATCGCGCGCGAACTACGCTATTCAGACCGTCGGAACCAACCACCAGATCGGCATCGAGATAGGAATCGACATCGCCCGACTGGATCTCTTTCTCGAACTGAATCTCGACGCCAAGCTCGATCGCCCGCTGCTGAAGCACGCGCAGAAGATCGTGCCGCCCGAGCCCCGCAAAGCCGTGTCCACACGAGCGGATCACATGGTCGCGATGGAAGATGTCGATGTTGTCCCAGTGATAAAAGGCCCGCTCGATCGCATCGTAGCTCTCGGCGTCCTCGTCCCGCAGATGCGACAGCGTCTGGTCGGAAAACACCACGCCAAACCCGAACGTATCGGTCGGTCGGTTGCGTTCGACGACGGTGATGCGATGGCTCTTGTCGGCCTTCTTCATCAGGATCGCCAGATACAAACCTGCTGGGCCACCACCTAGACAGACAATGTTCATGGGTCACTAACTATCACTCGTTTGCGCAAAGGTCTATGCGTGTGGTCCGACGGAGCTTGTATACTCGGGCGCACAATGAAAGCTCACACTGCGGAAGGCTCTGGTCGGCGGTTTGTGGTGATTGGCGGGGGTGTGACCGGTTGTGTTCTCGCTGAGCGGATCAAGCAGTCGAGTCCGCAGAGCCAGGTGACACTGCTCGAGGCGTCATCGACGCTCGGCGGTCTGTCTGTTCGCAGCGAGCCGGACCCCATTGGCTGGGATCGCTTCTACCACGTCGTCACTCCGCAAGACGTCTTGCTCATCGACTGGCTGCGACGGCTCGGCTGTGCTGATCGGCTGCGCTGGCGAGGCGCGCACACCGGCTTTTTTGCAGGTGGAAAGCTTCATTCCTTTGATACGCCGATCGACTTTTTGCGCTTCCCTCCGCTCAATCTGTTTGAAAAAAGTCGACTGGCGGCGAGCATTCTCTATGCGTCGCGGGTGAGTGATGCCACGCCGCTGTGGAACGTGACGGCACAGAAGTGGCTGACGCAGATCGCCGGGGAAAACGTATACCGCAAGTTCTGGGAACCCCTTTTGCGCGCCAAGCTGGGAAGCGCGCACCAAGACGTCGCAGCGACGTTTATCTGGTCGACGATCCGACGGCTGTATGCAACGCGACAAGGCGAAGGACGAAGAGAAGCCTTTGGGTACATTTCAGGTGGCTATGCGCCGGTTTTTTCCGTGGCAGAGCAGTATCTGGCTCGACTCGGGATCGCCGTACACAAGTCGGCTGCGGTCGAGAAACTGCGCGATGCGGAAGATGGCAGCATCATTGTCCGAACCCGCGACGGCCAAGAAATCAGCGCCGATCGAGTGGTTTACACCGGACCATCGCGGTTTTTGCCGAAGCTGTGCAGCGGAATGCAAGTCCCACAAGCGCTTCTCGATCGGGCCGAAAAGATTCGTTACCTCGGTGTGCTGTGCCTTGCTCTCAAGCTGCTGCGTCCGCTTTTGCCGTACTACATTCTCAACTTGACCGACGAGGGAATGCCGTTCACAGGCGTCATCGGACTGACGACCCTCGTTGACCCGATTGAGACGGGCGGGCACCACCTGGTCTACTTGCCTCGCTATCTTCCCGACGATGATCCCGATTTTGACAGACCGGATGAGGCCTTCTTGGAACCATTTTTGACCGCGCTGACGCACATCACCAAGACGCGGGGTTTCCGTCGCGACGAGATCCTTCACGCGCAAATGTTCCGGGCCAGATTCGTGAGCCCAATCGCGGTTTGTGGTTACGATCGGTTGCGGCTGCCTATTCCGCTTGTGCCAAAAAGGCTGTACCTGCTAAACACCGGGCGAATTTTGGGCGGCACGCTCAACAACAGCCAAATGATCGAGGAAGCCGAGCGCGGACTCGACGAGATCTTGGCCTAGCGGCCCCAAAGACGTATGCCGAAACCATGACCGCGACGAAGGACCGAACAAGCAGCGAAGGAGCCCTCGCTGACGTCATCAGCCGCAAGCGAATTGTGCTGGTTGTCGGTTCTGGCGGCGTCGGAAAGACCACGACTTCAGCGACGCTGGGACTGCTGGCTGCGCTGCGTGGGCGACGGGTGCTCGTGCTGACCATCGATCCGGCGCGGCGGCTCGCCGATGCGCTTTCTGTGTCATCGCTGAGCCACGAAATTCAGAAAGTTCCAGAAGAACGACTGCGCATCCTCGCTGCAGCGAGAGGAGAAAAGCCGGTTCCTGGTGGCGTTCTCGACGCGATGATGCTTGATCAAAAGCGAGCCTTCGACGATCTGGTGACTCGTTATGCCACCGATACGAAGCTGCGCGATCGCGTCCTGCGCAACCAGATTTACCAGCAGATCTCGTCGGCGCTGGCGGGCTCGCACGAGTACGCGGCGATGTCTCGGCTGTATGAGCTGTCGCAGCTTGACCGCTACGACTTGCTGGTGATGGACACGCCACCAACGGAAAATGCGATTGATTTCCTCGACGCGCCGGACAAGATGGCCAAAGCGGTCGATTCCGAGACGATCCAGTGGATCGTGAAGCCGTATTTGCAGCAAGCCGGGAGCCTGTCGCTGCGGCTGCTCGGCATGGGCGGCACGATTGTGCTCAAAGGGCTGGCACGGTTTCTGGGATCGGCGTTTCTGTCGCAGGTGGCCGAGTTTTTTGTCGAATTTCAGCAAGTGCTCGCCGGTTTCCGTGAGCGTGCCCAGAAAGTCACCGAGCTGATGCAAAAGCCCGAAGTGACCTTCCTTCTCGCGTGTAGCCCCGAGCCGCTTAGCATCGACGAAGCCATGTATTTTCACGACCGGCTCTTGCGCGCCAAGCTGTCGATTGGCGGTTGCATCGTCAATCGCGTCCACAACCATGCGCCCGAAGTGCCAGCCGACCTGGTTCCGATCCTACATGGCCGCCCCGAGCTATCGGGTTTCGCCGAGGATGATCTGGCCGATCTGGCCGGGCAGCTCGCGCGGACCTACGCAGAACAGCGAGTGCTCGCAGCAACGGACGAAGCATCGATTCGACGGCTTTCGGAAAAACTCAAGCTGCCGATGTGCCAGATTCCTCTCTTGGAACAAGACGTTCACGATGCCGCAAGCATCGCCGCCATCAGCCGACATCTGATCGCACCGACGGCTCAGTGACACCAAGAAATCTGTCACCCCGACGGAAGGCCACTTTTGATTGCAGCCGGGGAATGCGAGACACTAGGAAGCAATGCACGATCTTCGGCTGTATTTCCCAGGTCAGCTCCCGTGGCTTGCACAAGCGGTGGAGGAAACCGGACTGACCGGGCCGCTCACGTACGACAGCGAGAGTCTGTTTGAGTGGTGCGAAGGTGAAGCGCTCGATCTGCCGGTGCGGATCAACCTCACCCGGGCGCAGCGCAGCGGCGAGATGAACATCGAAGCGCCGGTGTTCGTGCGGCTGTTTACCCGTTTTGACGAGCCGGTCGAGAAAAAAGCCGTTGACGCATTCGTCGCCAAGCTCGCGGACAAACTGAGCGAAACCGCGCACACCGACATCGACATTGGCGCAATGAGCTATGAAGGCGGCGAAGAGTTTGCGTTTGCGGTGGATTCGACGCTGGCGGGAAAGAAGTAGGCCTGGCTCTCTCAGGCAGAGCCGCACAAGTGCTGAGGCTAGACCGAGAAGCTCGATCCGCAGCCGCAGGTGGACTTGACGTTCGGGTTGTGGAACTTGAAACCGGCGCCCTGGAGGCCTTCGACGTAATCGATCTCAGTGCCACGCAGGTACTGAAGGCTCATTTGGTCGACAATGATGGTCACGCCGTTTGAAACAAGGCGCTTGTCCATCGGCGTGGCGGTGTCAAAGTACAAGTCGTATGAGAATCCAGAGCAGCCGCCGCCGACGATTCGCACGCGAAGGAACATCGCTTCTTCGATGGCCTCTTGGTTGCGAATTTCTTGAACCTTTTCGGCGGCAACTTGAGAAAGTGAGATGGGAGACGTCGCAGCAGCCGGTGCAGGCGCAGGCTCAGGCGCGGCGTCGGGCTTGCGGATGTTGGTGGTGATCACGGACATTGTTTCCTCCACGGATTCGGTACTGGCTGCTCGGCAGTGATGTCTCCGCTCAGCCAGCGTATTGGTCTAGCGTCTACAGATATTTTGCTGCCGCCACTTTTGCACATCGGTAACAATTGGTCGCCGAAACCTGCATGGCGGTTGCTTCTTATCTGCGAAAACCGCCCACACGTCTACAACAAAAGCTAACGTAACGTTAGATTATTGCCAGCAAGCCACAGCGTCAAGAAGCGAAACCGAATGCCGAACTATCAAGAGTATCTGCGCCAAGTTCGGTCGCAGATTCGTGAACTGTCCGTCGAAGAATTTCAGCAGCAGCGAACGCAAAAGCCAAGCTCGATCGTCTTAGATGTGCGCGAACCAGACGAGCACCAGCAAGGCGTCATTCCCGGTGCAGTTCTCGTCCCGCGCGGTCTTCTTGAGGGGCGAATTGAAAACCTGGCGCCCGATTCCACCGCTCCCGTGGTGATTTACTGCCAAGGTGGGCATCGCTCGGCGCTAGCGGCCCAGAGCCTGCTGGCAATGGGCTATCAGGACGTCTGGTCACTCGCGGGAGGCTTCACGGCCTGGCGGGCTGCCGGTGGACCGATCGAGAAACCACAAGTGGTTTCCGCCGAGCAGCGCAACCGCTATTCCCGGCACATTCTGCTCCCCGAAGTCGGGGAAAAAGGCCAGTCCAAGCTTCTCAAAAGTCGCGTGCTGCTTCTCGGGGCGGGCGGACTTGGCTCACCGTCGGCTTACTATCTTGCGGCAGCGGGCGTCGGAACGCTTGGGATCATCGACAACGACGTCGTCGATGAATCAAACCTCCAGCGTCAGATCTTGCACAACACCCGTCGAGTCGGTCGACCGAAAGTCGAATCCGCAGATGAGACACTGCGGGCGCTCAACCCCGACATCACGGTGATCGGTCACCCGGTGCGACTCAGCGAGCACAACGCACTCGATCTGCTGCAGGGCTACGACCTGATCATCGATGGCGCGGACAACTTCCCGACGCGCTATTTGCTCAACGATGCTTCGGTGAAGCTGCGCGTGCCGGTCATCCACGCATCGATCTACCGATTTGAAGGACAAATTACGACTTTTTCTCCATTTAAAGGCCCCTGTTACCGCTGCCTGTTCCCGGAACCACCGCCCCCGGAGCTGGCTCCGTCATGTCAGGAGGCTGGAGTTCTTGGTGTGCTCCCCGGGGTGATCGGCGTTCTGCAAGCCACCGAGGCCATCAAACTGCTGCTCGGGCTGGGCGACTCTCTCATCGGGCGGCTCCTCCTGTACGACGCGCTTTCGGCGTCGATCCGAGAGGTCAAGCTTCGGCGCGATCCCGACTGCCCGATCTGCAGCGACCCCGAAAAGCCAATCCAGCTTATCGATTACAAGCAATTCTGCGCACGGTAAGCCATCCACGCTCCTAGATTTTGTAGTTCTAACAACGGTTTTGCTCGGGAGACTAGAGCAAATCGGCTATCTTAGTCTGGATGGATCAGGCCGAATCGCCGGCAGCAGCCGGTCCCGAGACGAGTGATGCAGCCAAGCGGCTCGTAGGCACGACGGTAGGCGGACGCTACAAGGTCGTGTCTCTCCTCGGTGAAGGTGGAATGGGAGCCGTTTATCTCGTCGAGCACGCGCTGATGCGAAAGCGGATGGCGCTCAAAGTGCTCAACTCCGAGCTATCGAAAAATCGCGAGATGGTGGCGCGCTTCGAGCGCGAAGCGATGGCCGCGGCTCACCTTGAGCATCCAAACGTCGTCGCTGCAACCGATCTGGGGACGACCGATGAAGGGTCACTGTTCCTGGTCCTCGAGTTCATCGACGGAAAATCGCTGCGCGATCAGCTCAACTTTGGGCCGCTAGGCGCCGCCAGAGTGATCCACATTGCGCGGCAGGTGGCTTCGGCGCTCCAGCGTGCGCACTCCGTCGGTATCGTGCACCGCGACCTGAAGCCCGAGAACATCATGATCATGAATCGGGACGGTGATCCCGATTTTGTGAAGGTGCTCGATTTCGGTCTGGCGAAGATTCGCATCGAAGCGCTCGTCGAGGACGTCAGTCAGCGTTCCGAGACGCTCACCAAGTACGGGACGATCTTCGGCACGCCAGCCTATATGGCGCCCGAACAAGCCGCCGGTGGAGAGGTTGACGGACGCACCGATCTGTACGCGCTCGGCGTCGTGATGTACGAGCTCCTGACCGGTTGGGTGCCGTTTGATGCCGAGGACCCGGCGGTGATTTTGCGACAGCAGATCCTAGCACCAGTTCCGTCGATGGGACAAAAAGCTCCGTCGGTGAAGGTGCCAGCGGCTCTCGAAGCAATGGTGATGAAGTTGCTGGAGAAAAATCCAGACAACCGACACAAGGATGCACGAGCGCTGCTCGACGCACTGGGCGAGTTAGCGATCGCAGAAGGTCTTCGCTACGAGCCATCGACGCCAATTGGCCGACTGAACATTCCCAACTCCGGCGTGCGCGATCTTGACAGCCGTCCGACGGTGATGGGAGACAAAGATTACCCACATCATGCCGCGGCAAGCGGTGGTGAGTCCGTCGCTCAGATTGAAATTGTGAACCCAAGTGCGGTCAAGATTCCGCCCAGCAGCGGCACACCGGCCCCCAGGGCCACCGGGCAGACGCCTGCTGCCAAAGTTGGCAACAGCAGCGGCAAAAATACGCCGATTGCACCGGGAAAAGACGGCCAGGCTGAAGCAAATCGCGCTGTCGGACACGCCGCAACGGTACCGGCCATGGCATCGTCGAGCAACGAGAGCCAGCCGGTCCAAGCCGCAAGTACCGCCCCATCCAAAGCCGCGCAAGTCCTGGCCACGCTCGGCCCCAAGTGGTCGCAGCTGCTGGCTTTCGTCCGCGGCAAGCTGCCCGAAAAACACCGTGGGATTTCACAGTGGGCACTGGGTACCGCAGTCGCAGCGGTTCTGCTTCTGCCGGTCTTTTTCTTCTTCGGTTTGGTGCTGGGTGGCGACGAAGAGAGCGAGTCCACCCCCGTCGGAATGATTGGCTATGCCAGCGATGCGGACATGCAAAAGGCCGTCGAGAAAGGGCCGTCCGCTCTTCTGAAGCTACGGAACAAGTATCCCAATGATTCGCGGGCCCACCGAGCACTCGTGAAGGCGTACGGGAAAGCAGGCGAGCTGAGCTCGGCGCTCCAGGCGATTGCGCCGCTGCTCACAGTCGATCCCGCAGCCGCATACGATGACCAGATCCTGAAGCTCGTCGCCGATGCTGCGCTTCAACCGCAAACGTCCGAGCAAGCGGTGCAGCTTCTCGAGCAAAAGATGGGTGAGTACGGCGTCGACATGCTGATCGAGTTGGCCGATCGCACGACGATGGAACCCTATCGTTCGCGTCTTGCCGTCAGCTTGGGCAAGGAAACGGTGCGCAAGCTGGCTTCGCCTGATGGTCTGATGGTGCTGGATCTGCGCAACGCCGCGACGTGCGAGGCCAAGCGTGCTCTGCTTCCGAAAGCGGGCAAGCAAGGCGGCAAGCGGACGCTTGAAACGCTGATCAGGCTGCAAAGCCCGACGGGCTGTGGTCCCGGTGCACAGACCGACTGCTGGCCGTGTCTGCGCAAAGGACCAGCGCTCCAGGCTGCGATCGGCGAGATTCAGAAGCGCGGTGTCTAGGCCGCGTTCCGTCGCCGCTTGCGAAACCGATCAGAAGAGGTCCGTTAGCTCGCTTCGCGGCCGCGGTCTGCGATAGGGCGCGATGGTAGATGTGACCTCGACTTTCAGAACGCATGCAGTGGCACCCCGCGGGGTCGAAAAGTCGGTGCTCGGAACGGAAAGCGCGCCCAGCACACTTCGCATGCAGACGATCTGTGACGCAGCAAATCCCTTGCTACCAGCCTGCGACTCGCAGTGCTTTACCTTTCCCTCATTGGCAAATGAGCAGTGAAGCAGGGCGCGGCCCGATACGCGCTGTTCGCGCGCACAGGAATACAGCTCGTCGTACTTCGCATCTACGGCCTTCGTGAGCGAGTCCATGGGACAGTTTGGTGCGGCGATCGTCTTCACAGCGATCTGTGGTCGCGGAGCCAAGTCTGCCCATGTGGACCCAGAAACCAGGACCCAGACCCCAGCGAGCGCCGTCCCAATCGGCCACCTAAGCGCTGTCTTCGATTTGTGCATTTGATGATGGTAGCGCAGCCGAGTCACGCTCGTCTACGCGACGGTCCAAGCGCGGAAATAAGAGGACTTTTACATGCCTCTTATTTGTCGATTTCAGAAGGGAGTGTCGGACCAGCGCATCGTCTGTGCGACTACTTGCAGAGTGTCGGATCGGGAATCTTGCAAACACTGGCGCGACAGACGGCCGGCGCCTGGCATCGCGGACCACTGGCGTCGTTGCAAGCCATTCCATCCGTCGCTGGGGCCATGCACTTCTTGGTCACCGAATCGCACCAAGTTCCGCCAACACAGAGAACAAACGTGGACCCTTGCTGTCCACACGCACCACCCAGCTGAGCAGTCGCGTAGGCAACACATTTGGCAGCGATGGGACAGCTCAAACCGGCAAGCTTGTCGCAGTCTTGCGTGGTGGAAGAGCAGCTCTCGCCCAGTTTCGCAGGCGCAGAGCACGCGCCGTTGCGGCACGCGAGCGTGGGATTACACGGAGTGCTGTTCGCGGCCGTGCTGCAGCTCGCTCCCATCGTCAGGTATGCAGCACACTGCCGGGCGCCAGCCGCACCCACGCACGTCAGTCCCTTGTCACAGTCAGAATTTGAAACACAGACACTTCCGACTTTGCCAAGGAGCGTGCACTTGCCGCAGTCCATGCCGACGTCTTTTTTGCAGTACATGCTTTGGCACTGGACGTCCTCGCCACAAGCGGTGCCATCAGCCAGTGTGCCCGCCTTGAAACCGCAGACCTGACTTGGCGTGGTCAGCGATAGGTAATCGTAGCAGCTGATGCTCGCAAACTTGGCAGTGCAGGATTGTAGGTCCGCCCCGGTAACCGAGCTTCCCATCGCCTTGGCAAGCTGTGGACAGCTCAGGTTGATGCGCGCTTCGCAGGTCGCGGCATCGGGAAAAACGAGCGTCTGGTTGAACGGGAAACACTCTGCGGCCTTGGCACAGTACGCCTTGATCAGTGCAGGACAGGCCTGCTCCGGCGTGACAGTCGGTGGGCTCGTCATGTCTACACCGCTGCTCGGTGGCGACTCACAGCCGGTTAGCGCAACAGCAATACCTATGGACAACAAAAGTCTGTGCAGCGACATGGTTTCTCCTCTTCTTCCGGTACTTTTTCAGCGGTCGATGTAAGCGATGCTGCGACGATAACGTGCGATGCGACCGTCGACAAGAATCCAGCGCACGGAACGGCTGCTAGCAACGAAACAAGCCCTTGCCGCGCATCAGCCAGGAGGCCCAAAATCGTGATGGAGAGCCATGCCGAGCCAGATCGAGTTGGCGCTAAAATGCAGCGCCCAGTTTGACATCAAAGGCACCGTCTGGAATGGTCGCCTGCGCGCCCTCGAGAAGCACTGCTCAGGGACGGAAATTCGCTCGCTGCTATCGGACGCCACGCGACGACTCATGACCGAACCACCCCCAGCGTCGAGCTGGATTCCGGGCGCAGCAATTGTCGAGCTGGATGCGGCGATCTACGACCTCCGCGGTGGTGACATCTTGGCTCGCTGTAGCCGCGAGACATCGGAAGTCGCAGGCACAACCGTTTTGCGGACGATGGCGGAAGGAATGTTGCGGCTGTTCGGAACGTCGCCGGCAACGATGTTTCAGCGAATGGGGCAGATCTCCAGCACGTCGGTGCGCGGCGTCGAGTACGACTACAAACCAACCGGTCCGAAGTCCGGGCAAATGACCGTTTGTTACCGCCAAAGCGCCAACCTCCCCTACTGCGTGTTCGTCGCTGTTGCCGGTGGAATGGGCGCCATATTTGGATTCCTCCACGTAAACGGCGTCGTGTCTGCACCAGAAGTGGGCACCCAGCCACCTCGCAACACGGCCCAGCTCAACCTTCGTTGGTAGCACCGAAGGCCGTTACAGAATCAAACGGCGTTGCAAACGGAGCGTTCGATTTCTTAACGCTCCCCGCCTTCCCCAGATCGCACAGGCGTCGCGTCGAGAAATCTTCCGTCTGAAACCGCGCTTGTGAGTTTGGTGTCGGGCTGGCATGCGGCTGGCAATTGGACTCCTTGGGCCCTTGCGATGGGTCCGGAGGATGCCGCGATGGCCAGCAACGCAATGTACAAACCCGACCTCAAAGCCGACTTGGTTTCTGGGTTCCTGGTCTTTTTGATCGCCCTGCCCCTTTGTCTGGGCATCGCGATGGCGAGCAACTTTCCACCGATTGCCGGCATCGTGACTGCCGTCGTCGGAGGACTGGTTGCAACTTTCTTTGGAAGCGCCGAGCTGACCATCAAAGGTCCAGCCGCGGGACTGATTGTCATCGCGCTTGGTGCCGTACAAGAGCTGGGCGGAGGCGATACGATCGCTGGCTACCATCGCGCTCTTGCCGTGATTGTCGTCGCTGGTGTGATTCAAGTCGTGCTGTCGCGGCTCCGCGCCGGTGTGCTTGGCGACGCATTCCCCGCCGCAGTTGTGCACGGCATGCTCGCGGCCATCGGAATCATCATCATCTCGAAGCAAGCACATACCGTGTTTGGCGTGTCTCCGTCCGCGCGTGAGCCACTGCACCTGCTGGCCGAGATTCCACACAGCCTTCTTTCGATGAACCCGGAAGTGGCGCTCATCGGTGGCCTGAGCCTGGCTCTGCTGTTTGGGATTCCGAAGCTGCCTTTTGCGTGGGCCAAAAAAGTACCAGCCCCGATGGTCGTGCTCCTCATCGCGATTCCGCTCGGCATGTTTCTCGACCTAAGCCACGAGCACACCTACACCTTTCACCTTCACGAGTACCGAGTCGGACCCAAGTATCTGGTTCAGCTCCCTGGCAGCCTTGCAAAAGCGTACTCACCGCCGGACTTTTCCTATCTTTTCCACTGGGTGTCGCTCAAGTACATCCTCATGTTCACGCTCGTTGGATCGATTGAGTCGCTGCTCAGTGCCAAGGCGGTGGACTCGCTCGATCCGCAGCGCAGGCACAGCGACCTAAACCGCGATCTGCAGGCCACTGGTGTTGGCAACATCCTCGCGGCACTGCTCGGTGGGCTGCCGATGATCTCAGAGATTGTCCGCTCGTCGGCCAACATAAGCAGTGGCGCCAAGAGCCGTTACGCCAACTTCTTCCATGGTCTGTTTCTGCTCGGAATGGTGGCGCTTCTGCCCGGGCTGCTTCAGCGGATTCCGCTGGCTGCGCTCGGTGCGATGCTGATCTATACCGGTGTGCGTCTCGCGTCTCCGTCAGAATTCGTGAAAGTCTTCCGCATCGGCCCAGAGCAGCTGCTGCTCTTTGTGACCACGCTCGTTCTGACACTTGCGACCGATTTGCTCATCGGGGTCGGCGCTGGAGTGATGCTCAAGCTGCTGCTTCACCTGCGCCACGGCGCTCCGCTGCGTGGACTCTTTTCAACGCGAGTGGAAGAAGAGGTCGTCAACGACACAACCATCAGGCTGCGCGTCTTCGACGCCGCGATCTTTAGCAACTACCTTTCGCTGAAGCGGCGCATCGAGTCCGTGTCGAACAAAGTGCATCACGTACAGCTCGATTTGGAAGGCACGCGGCTGGTCGATCACACGGTGATCGAAAAGCTGCATCACATGGTGGATGACTGGACGCGCAGTGGTCGAAAGCTGGATCTGCTTGGGCTCGACGCTCACGAGCCCATGGCCAAGCATCACCTCTCCGCCCGCCGCAAGCCACTGACCGCCACGGCCTAGCCCAAGCGACGGAATCAACCGTCGTTCCTTAGAGAGAGGCCGCGCACATTCTCGCTGGTTTCTTCGCGTATGATCGGGCTTTCCAATAAGGAAAGTCCTATGTCCACGCTACAAAATCTGCTTGAACAAAATCGCCGATGGGCCGCGGAAATGGTCGAGCGCGACCCGGAGTGCTTCACTCGACTCGCCAACCAGCAAAGGCCGCAGTACCTCTGGATTGGCTGTGCTGACAGCCGTGTACCGGCGAATCAAATCACTGGGCTCGCTCCGGGCGAGGTCTTTGTCCATCGCAACGTTGCCAATCTGGTGGTTCACACCGATCTCAACATGCTGTCGGTACTTCAGTATGCCGTCGATGTTCTCGAGGTTCGCGACATCATTGTCTGTGGACACTACGGCTGTGGTGGTGTGCGGGCCGCCCTCGAAGGCCAGCAGCTCGGACTTATCGAAAACTGGCTTCGGCACATCCAGGACATCGCCCGCCTTCACCGCAAAGAGCTGCGGGCCTTGCCTGACGACGATGCCCGCGCCGCGCGGCTCTGCGAGCTAAACGTCATCGATCAAGTGTTCAATGTCGCCGAAACCACCGTGATCGAGGCTGCGTGGGGTCGGGGCCAGCAAGTATCGATACATGGCTGGATCTACGACATCCACGACGGCAGGCTCCGCGATCTGGGAATCCAGCTGCACTGTGCCGACGATCTGCAGCGTCAGCGAGGGAATGTGTAAGAAACACACCGCGGCCAGGCGTCAAAGCGGCGAAGAACCATCTTCAAGCTTGCGCGACAGCGTCTGCCGGGTCACCCCCAAGTGCTGCGCAGCAACGGTACGGTTCCCACCGCAGAGCTCCAGAACGCGACGAATGTGAGCCAGCTCCACTTCGGCCAGCGTTGGAATTTTTCCTTCAGGAAACGTTTCCGCTGGCGCATCGCTCCACTTTGCCAGAGGAACCGACCGCAAAGATGGCGGCTGCAGTTCGACCGACAAGTGCTCTGGCCGGAGTTCCGTATCGTCGTAGAGCAGCGCTGCGCGTGAGATCACGGCTTTCAGCTCTCGCACATTGCCAGGCCAGCTATACCGAGTCAGCACGGCTTTGGCTTCCGACGACAACCGCTGCCAGCTTTTTCGATATTCCTGACTGGCCGCCAAAAGAAAGTGCTCCGCCAGCATCACGATGTCGTCGGAGCGATCATGGAGCGACGGCAGCTCAACGGTAATCGCATTGAGTCGGAACAGCAGATCCCCGCGAAACTCTTTCGCAGAAGCCATCGCTTTGAGGTCCCTGTGCGTTGCTGCCACCACCCGCACATCGACCTTGCGCACTGCTGTGGCACCAACCCGGCGAAAGGTTCGCTGTTCCAAAAACGTGAGCAGCTTGGCCTGCGCGCTCAGGCTTAAATCGCCAATTTCATCGAGGAACAGCGTTCCACCGTCGGCAATTTCGACCAGTCCAAGCTTGCGCTCGCGGGCATCAGAAAACGCGCCTCGCTCGTGACCAAACAGCTCGCTCTCGACGAGTGTCTCTGGCAGCGTCGAGCAGTTTAGTTCCACAAAGGGTCCCGCGCGACGGCTCGAGCGCTCATGCAGGAGCTGGGCGACAAGCTGCTTGCCGGTTCCACTTTCGCCGCGAATCAGTACCGTCTGAACCGGACTGCGGGCGATCACATCGATTTCGCGCAGCTTGCTGGCCATCTGCGTCGACGAATACACCAGGCCGCCGGAGTCCTTCTGCTGCCGGGCCAGTCGCGCCAGGTAGTCGACACGACCTTCCAGTTCGATGGTGTGCGCCGCATTGCGAACGGTGGTAACAATCTCTTCCAGCTCGAACGGCTTGCGGATCACGTCATAGCCGCCCAGCTTCATCGCCTCGACGGCTTGCTCGAGCGTTGCGTGCGCGCTGATGAGAATCACTTTGGTCTCGGGCGACAGCTGGCGAATCCGCCGCAGCACCTCCAACCCCGAGATGTCTCCCAACACCAAGTCGAGCAGCACCACGTCCGGTCGCGTCGCCACAAAGCTCTGCCAGGCCTGCTCCCCCGAGCTGGCGGCAGTCACCTCGAAGCCTTCTTGCAAAAGTACGCCTCGCAGCGACTGAAGAATCAGCGCTTCATCATCCGCCACGAGCACATGCGCAGACATGACTTGTACCTATCACGACGTTTTTCAGCTGTCGCTGTTGGTCCGGATTTCCGCCGACAACCGCTTCCAACACTTCGCCCAGCGTGGACCACAAAAAACGCACCAAGGGCGACGGTTGAGGCATCCTAACAGACCATGCTGGCTTGGTTTGGGGTGGCGACTCTCTGTGCATGGCTTGTGGTCGTGGCGCTTGCAGTCGTTGTACGCGGTCGCCCGTTTGGAACCTTTGCGGGAATCATCGTCGGGTTGCACTCGCTCATCGCCGCCGAGATTGTGCCGATGTTTGCGCCCATCTTTCCGCTGTTTTTCGCACTCCACATCGCGGTGTATCTCAACTTCCTGTTGCTGCTGCGACCAGCGATGCGCCCGCTGCCGGTGCGGATCCTCATCAACTGGCCCGGCTCTTTTTTTTGGGGTGGGACTCTGCTCGCGATGCCGTGGGCTGTCGCCAAAGCACTTGGATTTGCTCCCTGGGGAATCGCGATTCCGTATGCGCTGGCTGCGATCGGCTTTGTCCAGTCGAACGCGATGCATCATGAAGAGATCGATCTCGTGGTTGGGGACGATCCGTCGCCACATCGACTCCCCCGTCCCCACAAGAAAGGGAAACACCGAGAAGATCGTCCGCTGCGGATTGTCCAGATTTCCGATCCGCACTTGGGACCGTTCATGTCGGTGCGCAGACTGCGAAGAATCGCCGAGGATGCAGTGAAACGGAAGCCCGATCTGGTGTTCCTAACCGGCGACTTTCTCACGATGGAATCGCAGCAGAGCCCAGAGCCACTGCGACGGGCACTTGAGCCACTGGCGGCGCTTTCTGGGAAAGTTTTCGCGTGTCATGGGAATCACGATCACGAAGCACCACAGCTCGTCCGCGAGGCACTGGAAGCAAATGGAGTTTGCCTGCTCGTGGACGACGCCGCGGTGGTGGAAACCCCAGCCGGCAAGGTACACATCATCGGAATGGACTTCGCATGGAATCAGCGCGCAGAACGGATGAAGCGAGTCTGTGATGCGCATCCACGCATTGCCGGAACCACGCGCATTGTGATGCTCCACGATCCGGGCGCGTTCAAGCATCTTCCCGAGGGAGAAGCCGATCTTGTGTTGTCAGGACATACGCACGGCGGCCAAGTCGGACTGCTCAGCTTCGGACTCCCTTGGACTTTTCTGCGACTCTTTGGACTGCGAATTCCTGATCACGGATTTTGGGCCCGGGGTCGCGATCGCATGTATGTCCATCGAGGAACCGGACACTATGGGTTTCCGCTCCGGGTGGGCGTTCCCGCAGAGCAGAGTCTTCTGCGGATTCACCGCGCGCCGGCCCTCAGCTAGTCGTTTTCCGACGACGGAAGAGAATCCCGAGCAGCACCGATAGCACAGCCAAAGACACCGCCAGCGGATTCCGATTCGCCCCCCCAACCTGGCAAGAACAACCTGACGCACTGCCTGTCACAGGATCTGGACAGAGCTTCGGATCACTCGCGATAGGGGATGCAGCCACAACGCCAGCCACATCATCGGATTTGGGAGTCCGCTTTTCGACATCTTTGGGCGGCGCAATCGCAAACATCGAAGTTTCATAAATGGTCTGGGCCGCAGGGCTTAGCAAACGCTGCCGATCAATTGCATCACAAGTCTGCCTGGCTTGCCCTTTGTCGTCGGTAAGGCAGCTCGGATCCGTGCTCAGTCGACACGTATGATCCAGACCCAAAAGATGTCCCAGCTCGTGCGTGAGCGTGTTTTCCAAGTCGGTCTGGTTGCGATTGTCCGCGGGAGGCAGTGTCTTGCCGATCTCGACGAACTGGTTGTTGACCGAGTTTAGCTCGATGTCTGCGTCGACAATGAGTCCGTCGTCGGGATCGTCCTTTTTGTTGATATAGGACACGGTGGTCACCGCTGCCGCGGAAGCGTCGTAGCAGACCTGCGCATTTCCGTCGGCAGATGGTCGACAGAATCGGTTTCCCGTTCGGAAAATCACCACCGAGAGGTGGTCTTTGTAGGTGACCTCTTTGCGGCCATCTGCGCCACGGTAGTTGAGCCGCACAAATGAACCCGATGTGCGAGTCATCCAATTGCTGATCGATTTTTGGATGATCCGCTCGACATCCGATCCTGCCATGTCAGCGACGAAGGCACTGTCTGGCTGGACATAGACGCAGCTCTGCCGCCAAAAAACCGGTTTGCAGCTGTCTTGCGTTCGCGACCGGACATATGCAGATGACGTTTCCGACCCTGTCAGCAGCAACGCAGCAACACCGCAACACCAGATCGATGTCCTCTTCGTCATGGCTTCTGCCCCGACTTCGAGCCATCGCGTCCACTCTGTTTCAGTCGCTCGGTAGGAGACGGAATCCGCCGCGCCAACTCTGCAAGCTGCCCAATCAGCGTGTCCAGCGGGACTCCTTGGGCCGTAGGATTCGTGTCCTGTCCCGTCGGAGCAATCAGCTCTGCACCGCCAAGTTCAACAAGCACCCGGGGACTTCCACTGGACCTGTCCACGTGCAGCTTTCCCTGCGCCATTCCCACCGCGTAGAACGAGCCTTCGCGCTGCTCGGCAAGCAAGACCACTTCTTCGCCTACCTGATAGGAAGCTTCGCCAAAGACCTTTTGACCAAGTTCTCCGACGGTGCCACCAAGGTGGCGTACTTGCAAGAGGGCTCCGTCCGAAACCCCACGAATGCTGCGTGTACAGCGAATGGTAACGTCTGTGACAATCAAGCCGTCGTGGCCCGGTGCGAGCCGCGAGGCAATCTTCTCGACGCGACCCAAAAGGACATGCTCGGCGCGCGCAGTCATGTCTTCCAGCGTCAGCTTGGTCAGCACCGTCGCATCGGCATTCCGCGGCAACCCCGCCAGCGACCCCCACAAAAGCCCACAGAACAGCGCAATTCGATGCATCCCAGTGCGCGTCATCAACTGACTCCTTTTCCCTTTCGGGTCTTTATCTTCATCATGCCAAGGCAACGCCTTTTGGCGAGCAAAGCTTCATCACCGACGAGCAGTTAACATGGTAGGCTGACGTATACACAGCCTGCGGTGTGACGAGTGGTGAACTTGCATTTTCTCACTACTGATCTGCTCTCGGAGCTCACGGCCGGACGAGTCTCTGATGAAGCGCTTGCGTCGCTGCCTCTCATCGAGGAATACCGGTTGGTTCGCGGGCTCGGTCATGGAGCGATGGGCTGCGTGTATCTGGCACACGACACGCTGCTCGATCGCCAGGTCGCGCTGAAGTTTCTGTTGTCGCTGCATCACGACGAAGCGGCTCGGCTGCGTTTTTTTATCGAAGCGCGCGCGATTGCCCGGCTGTCCCATCCCAATGTCGTCGGTATTTATCGCATCGGCGAAGTCCTGGGGCAGCCGTTTCTGGTGTCAGAGTTTGTCTCGGGTCGGAGTCTAGATCGCCTTCCGTTGCCACTTCCGGCGGCGCAAGTGCGGGAACTGGGCCTCATGCTTTCGCATGGACTTTCCGCCGCTCACCGACGAGGAGTCCTCCATCGCGACATCAAGCCGCACAACGCGATCCTCAGCAACGACGGAACGGTGAAGCTTCTCGATTTTGGTCTGGCCAAGCTACGCGATCGCGACAAGCCGAGTCTTCCAGCTGTTCCGGTGAGCGAAGATCCTGTGGTTCCGGCGACGCGCCTTTCCGAAACAGCGCCTCCAGATGACGATGAGCCCGTTCGCTCGCCGCGCGTTGCAGATTCCGCTGTGCCGGGCGATGGCATTGATACCGAGCGGCTGGCGTTACAAAAGACGGTACGCAGCGCAGAGCGCAGTCCCAAGCCTCGCAGCGATGTACAGGGCGGCGCGCTCACGATGGACGGTGCCGTGCTAGGAACACCTCTGTACATGGCCCCCGAGGTCTGGCAAGGCGAGTCAGCGACGGAACGTTCTGATCTCTATTCACTTGGCGCAGTGCTGTTCGAGCTTGCGACGGGCCGACCGCCGCAGGTCGCAGACAACCTTGCAGAGCTAGAGCTAAAGGTCCTCACCGACGAGCCAGAGAAAGTTCACGCGATCGCGCCGCAGCTCGACGTGCGCTTGGGAGAAGTCATCGATCGCTGTCTTGCTCGCAGCCCGGCGGCTCGCTTTGCGTCGGTAGATGAGCTGAGTCACGCGCTTGAGCGACTGGGCGAGCCGAGCAAAGTCAGACGAAGCGACAACCCGTTTTTGGGCCTGCGGTCTTTTGGCATTGGCGACAGCGGTGTGTTTTTTGGTCGGTCGACGGAAGTCAGCGAACTGGTCGCACGACTGAAGACCGATCCCATGATCCTGCTGGCCGGTGACTCTGGCGTGGGAAAGTCGTCGCTGTGCCGAGCCGGTGTCGCCGCAAATGTCCTGGCCCACGGCCTGGCTGACGATCGAACCTATCGACTCGTTGAGTTTTCCCCCGGACACACGCCAGCCAAGGCCCTGTGCGATGCACTCTCACCGATCTTGGGCCAATCGGCAGGCGAAATCCTGTCACTGCTGCGCAGCGATCCGGGCACTCTCGCGCGCTGGGTGCAGCGACAGCCTGCGGACGGTGACGGAATCTTGCTCTTTGTCGACCAGCTTGAGGAGCTGTGTACCCAGAGCGATCCCGTCGAGGCAGACCTGCTCTCGGAGTGGCTCGGACTGCTGACCGTCAGAGCGCCAGGGCTTCGCGTGATCCTCTGCGCCCGAGGAGATTTCCTGACCCGGTTGAGCGCCCTGCCCGGCCTTGGCCGCGACTTCTCATCGAGACTGTACATTGTTCGCCCGCTTTCGGCGGACGGCCTGCGCCAAGCGATCACTGAACCGGCGGCTCAGCTTGGGGTTCACTTTGAATCGCCGGAGCTCGTGGATGAGCTGCTGCGATCGACCCTGCATGCCGACGGAGGACTGCCGCTTCTCCAGTTTGCGCTCGCCGAGCTGTGGGAAGCGAGAGAGAAGGCTTCGGGTCTGATCACCGCCGAGGCGCTGTCGTCGATTGGTGGTGTCGCAGGCGCTCTCGCACGTCATGCCGATCAGGTCATCCGCTCACTGCTTCCGACAGAACGGATGGCGGCCAAGCGAATCTTGCTGCGACTTCTGACGACAGATGGACTGCGTGCTACACGGCCGCTGAGTGAGATTCGTACGAGTGACCCCGCCGAACCCATTGCGATCGAAGCCCTGGTCCGAGGACGGCTGCTGCTGGCACGGGAAGTTGGCGGTGAGACGGCCTTCGAGCTGGCCCACGAAGCGCTCATCAAAGGTTGGGCCGAGTTTCGTCGCTGGATCGATGGCGAAGGCGAACGGCGACTGGTTGTCGAACGGCTCTCGCAAGCAGCGACGGAATGGCAGCGGCTCGGGCATGTTCAAGAGCTGCTGTGGGACGAGCGCCGGCTCCTTGAGGTAGAGCTACTTTCCATCGAGCCACGCCTTCTGACCGATCTGGCCCAGCGCTTCCTGGCAGAGTCACAGAGGCACAGCCGAAAAAGGCAACGCGACCGACGGGGAATCATCGCGGTACTGCTGCTATTGCCTCTTCTTGTCGTGCTGCTGAGCTGGCAATTTCACACCGCGACAGAGCAGCGACGACTTCGTGTGGCCGCCGAACAGTCCGAGCTGGGCATGCGTGCGATTTCGTTGTCGCAGCTCCCAGGAAGCGAACTGCTGGCGCTCCAGACAGCGCTTCAGGCGACCCAAGGCTCCGGGGAGACACTGCCAGTCTCACAAGCGCAGGAAGGACTCTTCATGGCGCTGCGGGCAGCACTCCGCTCGCTGCCGCTTGTATCGCCCGCGGCCCAAGCCATTGCGATTTCACCATCGGGAGACTCGATTGTCGTCGCGACAGAATCCGGCCCGGTGCTGCTGTTTCCGCGCGGAAAACGGCGCTTTTCGCACATGCTGTCGACCCAGAGCCGGTCCCGGCAGCTGCAGTGGCTCGGTCCATCGCTGCTGGCGGCAGGATACGATGATGGCACAGTCCGTTTCTTCGACACGTCGTCGGGAAAGCTGGTCCGCAGCATCCCAGCCCACCGCGACCGCATCGTGGAACTGTCAGTCGTCGATGGTGGCCAGCTCGTGGTCACGGCGAGCTTCGACGGAAGCGCTGCACTTTGGGACGTTCAGCAAGGCAAGCTTCGACACCGCTTCGACGCCGATGGCCAGCCGCTCCGTGCGGTTCGGATCGTTCGGGACCATGCGCTGCTATCGACGGCCAGCGGCGAGCTGTTTGTCCTAAAGAGCAGCGACGGCAGCATCGAAAAGACCCTGCGCTGTGACGACGGAACCAAGGCCGCAAACGGTGGACAGCTGGCTCATTGGCAGCACCGCGGCGGCGACCAGATCGGGATTGTGTCGGGTGGGAAGATGCAGGTCTGTGTGGTTGATCTGGCCACACTCCACATCGACACAACCCTTCGTCTCGATGGGCAGCCGATCTTTTATGTCCAGGGAAGCGCGTCGGGGCTGGCCATCCTCGGGCAGAAGGGGACCAGTCGGATCTTCGACCCCGGCGATCTGTCCCAGCGGAGTGAACAGCAGCAGCCGTTCGAGCCCCGTTCTGTCGCATTCTTGCCCGCAGCAGATCGACTGCTGGTCGGTGGAAGCGATGGCAGCATCACGGCACTGCATATCGCGACGGGACGGCAGCAGGTGGTCGCCGATGGCCCCGGTGAACCGATCACCGCACTGGCTGGTGGCGACGGTCTGACCGTCACTGGATCAAGCGATGGCAGTGTCAGGGCTTGGCAGCCTGATTCCGACGGAGCCTCGCTGTCGAAACGCCGTACCTCGGAGCCGGTCGAGAAAATCGTGCCGGTGCCAGGTCGCGACGACTTTCTTGTGCTGGGACAGAGCGGCAAGCTGTCAAAGCTGGCGCTCGAACAGACGGACCTGCTGACGCTGCGCAAAGATGCGGTGTTGTCGGTGTCGCCCGACGGACAAACCCTGCTGATTGGGCACGCCGACGGCAATCTCGAGCTGTGGAGTCTGCTGGAACGTCGGTCGATTCGGGCATGGAAAGGGCATCACGCGCCGGTGACCGAGGTTGTGTTTTCTCTTGATGGCAAGCACTTGGCCAGTAGCAGTCGCGATCTCACAGCGGCGCTGTGGCGCACGGACGACCAGGCGCTCGTCGAGAGATTTTCCGATCCCAATCCCGCCACCGGCGTCGCGCTGGGTCTCGACGGGAGACGGATCGCCACGGCAAACTCGCTTGGACGGGTCGCATTGTGGGAACGGCCAGGCACCGGCCCGATTTTGCGGATGCGTCCCGAGGACGAAAGTCCGTTCCCGACCCACCTGTTGCGATCGCCGGGCGGTAGCCACCTGCTCATCATCGGGCAGCAGACGGCGATCATTCCGCTCGCATCGACCGTGACCGAACCGCTGCGGCTCAGCGGGCACCTTGGGCCGACGCTACGGGGGAACTTCTCTGCATCAGGCCACGAAGTGGTCACGCTGGGCAAAGACCGCACCATTCGGGTCTATGATGCGCAGTTTGCGACGCAAAAGCTGATCTTGCGACCCGATGATCCGCGCGACGTTCTCTTTGCACAGAGCGATGAAACGCTGCTGGTAGCAAGCGGCAAACAGCAGAGCATCGTGCAGTATCCGTCGTCACTGGCACGGTTGCGCAAAAAAGCCTGCGAGTTGCTTGCGCCGGGCAGCGACGAAGCAGAGTCCAGCGATCTGTGCAGTCCGGGTGGCAGCAACTAGCGCTACAGCCGAGGCAGCAGGACTTTGTAGACCTCGTAGGCGCAGAGAATGAGCATGTTGGCGCCCATGGTCTGAAAGACAAGCCGCGAAATCGGCGTCGGCATGCGAGGTTCGTCGTCGATGCGCAGAAACACCGGCAGGCTCATGAAAAACAGCGTCCCGTAGCACAGCGATCCAACCACCAGTGCCTTGTGCCGATCGGCATACGAAAAGAACGCTGACAGCGACGGACTGGCCATAAAAAATGTCTCGCCGAAAGCCATGCTGTACGACAGGGCCGCGATGACCAGCCAGATCAACAGTCGGCTGGCCGATGGAACTGCGCGCACAAAGAGGCGCAGACCCAGCCGCATCAGTGCGTAGTACGTCGAAAAGTACGCCACCGTCACAAAATACAGAAACAGTGGCGTTCCGTTTAGCATCCAGTTCGTCGGGAAGTGGTACTGCATCCCGAGACCCTCGAAGAACATCGCCGACCCGAAGTAACACTGCACAAAGCTCATCAACGCGACAAACAGGTTCGCCTTTACTGTATGCCGAGCAAAAATCGGCTGTCCGCGCTCGGTTTCCGTCGGCAAAACGAGTGGCAAAAGCCACAGCGGCACCGACAAAGCCAGCCCGAGCAGCATGTGACCGACATCGCCCCAGGCGGCGAAGCAGTGGGTCAGCATGCAGTACGCAATGACGGCCATCCACACAGGAGAAAAGGACAGGTAGAGCGTCTCGACGTAGCGGTGGGCCGGGGAAGGCCAGCGTGTCCCAAGGGGCTCAACGGTCGCGAACATGGTCGCACCATAGCCCGAGGCAGCGCTCGGTTGGAAACCGCTTGCGCCTATCGAAAGAAAAGCTGAAAGAGAATCACGGCGAGGACGCCAATCGAAATGCCGAGTGCCACCGCAAGGACAACTCGCTGACGGCCAGCGGCAGGCGTCGGAATCGGCACGTTCGCAGCGGGACGAGCAACGGCAGGCGTCGGGACCGTTGCCAGCGAGGCATTTGCTGGCTCCACCTTCATTCCATCTGCCGCACTGCGTCGCGGGAGCAAGGGATTCGCGGCAGGTGTTTGCCCCGCAACCGGAGGCGTTCCCCCGAGTGGCGTCGCTCTCTTCATCGGTACCGTGTCAGGTTCTGACGAAGGCACCGCGACTGGGCCCGACTGAAGCGACGAATTCTTGCGCACCGCCTGGACGTCCGACGGAGCGTCCTTCACGGCTTGCGCCGGCGGAGGCGGAGACACCGGTGCTGCTGGCTTGGCCCCCGGTCTTGGGGCTTGCAGTCCTGACGGACCAAACGGCATCGTGGTCCGCAAGTTGGCCGGAACGACGGGCTTTCCCCCGGGGCCTTGTTGCAGGTTTATCACCTGGAGCGGCATCGTGACTGAGGGTTGCTGCTTCTTCTGCGCCTGCGTCTGGGGAAGCTGGATCGCTGGCACCGCTTGACGCAGTGAGTCACGCTTGGCCGCGTTGGTGACGGCACGAAGCTCCGAATCGCGCTGCGTCATGCGCTCGCGGAAAATTTCCGACATGTACGCGCCAACGGACTTGGAGCCAAAGTCCCAGCCAAGCTGGGTCATGCAGTCCGCCAGCGCATCCGCGAACTCTTGGGCGGAGCGATACCGCTGGTCGGTTTCCTTTGCGAGGGCTTTTTGAACCACGTCATCCAGGGCTTGCGGACAGTCGGGTGCCAGCAGCAGCATCGACGGTGCCACTTCTTCCGCGACAGCAACCATCGTTGCGAGATCGGTTCCGCGCTTAAACAATCGCCGCCAGGTGATCAGTTCCCAGAGCAAAATACCGACGGAAAATACATCTGATCGCCCGTCCAGCTTGGCCGATCGAGCCTGCTCTGGCGACATGTAGGCGTACTTGCCCTTGACCATGCCCGCTTGTGTCTGCTCACTCTCGGCGGCCATCGTGGCTTTGGCGATACCAAAGTCGATGATTTTCACCTGGCCGTCGTAGGTAACCAGGATGTTCTGCGGCGATACATCGCGATGGACCACCCCGAGCGGCTTGCCGGTCTCATCGGCGAGCGAGTGCGCATAGTGCAGCCCGGCCAGCATGTCCATGATGATCCGCCCAACGACAGGCATTGGCGGGCGGCGGTTCATCGCGTCGGACTGCTGGGCGATCCCGCGCAGATCCTCGCCGTTGATAAACTCCATGGCGAGGTAAAACGAGCCCTCTACCTCGCCCTGATCAAATATCTCGACGATGTTCGGATGCTTCAGAAGCGCCGCCAGCCGGGCCTCGTTCTTGAACATCCGAACGAACTCGGTATCGGCGCTTTGGTGGGCAAACAGGCGCTTGATGACAAAGGGGCCAGGACGCACCCCTTGCCCACTCGCCCCGGGCGCAGGTCGGGCCAAGAAAATCTCGGCCATGCCGCCTTCAGCTAGCTTGCGGTCGAGCAGGTATTTGCCGTAGGGAAGAGCCACGGACTGAGAATCCTCAGAATCGTAGGCCGGTTCTTTGTCCGCGGTCAACCTGATACATTGGCGCAAACGCAAACGACGCACGGGCCCGCGATCACCGGTTGGCCAACCAGCTTCGCGCGGACCATCGATTTTCGAGAGGAGAACCCCACAGATGTACGATCTGCACTTTTCCGAGGAACAGCTCCAACTTCGCAAGACAGCACGGGACTTTGCGCGCAGCAAGATTGCCCCTGTCGCTGGCCAGCTTGATGAGGAAGGTCACTTTCCAGTTGAGCTGCTGAAGGAAGGCTGGAACCTCGGCTTGATGAACTGCGAGATCTCCGAGGAGTTTGGCGGTCTCGGACTGTCTTGCCTGTCTCACTGCATGATTCTCGAAGAGATTGCGTGGGCTTGTGCCGGCGTCAACACCTCGATGGCAGCCAACGCGCTCGCGTCACTACCCATCATCATCGCGGGCAGCCGAGAGCAGAAGGAAAAGTACCTCGGCTGGCTCACCCGTGAGCCCATCTTCGCCGCCTACTGCTGCTCGGAGCCGGATGCTGGATCCGATGTCGCAGGAATGCGTACACACTTTGTCAAAGACGGCGACAGCTACATCCTGAACGGCCAAAAGCGCTGGATCACCAACGGCGGCCACGCCAGCTTTTACACCGTGCTCGCCACGAGCGATCCGAAGCCGGAAAAAGACCTCAAGGCCCGGAACCGCAAGATTGCCGCATTTGTCGTCGACCGCGACCTGCCGGGCGTCAAAGTCGGCAAAAAAGAAAACAAGATGGGCCAGCGCGCCAGCAACACCACCGACGTCATCTTCGATGAAGTGCGTCTGCCCAAGGAAGCGCTGCTGGGCCAAGAAGGCGAAGGCTTCAAGATCGCGATGAAAACGTTTGATCGCTCGCGTCCGTGGATCGCTGCTGGTGCCGCTGGTCTGATTGGCCGAGCGCTGCACGAGAGCCGAGCCTACGCGCTGGAGCGCAAGACGTTTGGCGTGCCGATTGCCGCGCACCAAGCCATTCAGATCATCCTGGCCGATATGGCCGTGGCGCTCGAAGCAACGCGCTCGCTGTGCCATCGCGCCGCGTGGATGGTCGACCAGGGCAAGATCGACTCGATCGTGTCCTCGATGGCCAAGCTGTACGGTGCCGACATGGCAATGAAAGCGACCACCGACGCAGTGCAGGTCTTTGGCGGCTACGGCTACACCAAAGAATATCCGGTTGAAAAGCTGATGCGCGACGCCAAGCTGCTCCAGATCTACGAAGGCACGTCGCAGATCCAGCGGATGGTGATCGCCAAGCACGTCCTCACGGGTGAGTAAACCGGCCCTCCCAACGCACGCTGGAGTCAAAAGACCCCGCGCTGCTGTCTTCCGACCCCAACCAATCGTTCACAACTCGAGTTGAATCCGGCCCACGGGCGGACGTCCGGGATGTCACACTGCTGTTTTGGCGGGTTTAGCCGATTTCCGACGGAGCATGTGGGCAAAACAGCCCCAGATGCTTCTGGCACAGACCATGCAGCACTTGATCCAAAAAGGGACAACAGTTGCTGCGTCGAGGTTTCAGAAATAGTTTGCCCCCCAAATCCACTGGCGGGCAGTCGACTCGGATCTCGGTGACCGATCTGCCGAGCTGTCTCGACGATCGGCATCAGAGCGACGTCTGCATCGGTGTTCCGTCGAGCCAAGGCAACTTGTCGAGAGTATTGTTGCGCGAACGCTTGACGATGCTGTCGGCGATAGAGCACGCAGGACAACTGGCGGAAAAGCTCGCCGACGAGCACGACGAAACGGTGCTGTCGCCGTCGCTCCATCCGTCATCGATGCACGTTGTCCCCTGCCCTGATGGCTGCCAGGTCTGGCTCGACTATGACCTGAGCGCACGAACACGAAGCCGGACGCACGCCGTTGTGATGCGTCGTCTGACCTTGTTGATTTGGGTTCGCCAGGAATCGAGCCAGGCGTTGTCGATGCAAAGTCCCCTGGTTCCCCGATCCGCAGATGCGCACCTGCCGACCAGCAACGCGCCCTCTCTCGATCAGCGACACGACGACTGAACCGGTCCTGGCCCGCTAACCCCCGTCCTTGACTGTAATTTTCATTACATGTTTAATGTAAAACAATGAATGTGCCGTCTGAGTCTCGACGGAAGTTTCCTGACCAACTACCACCGACCAAAGTTCACTACGACGGTGCGCGCCCGCAGACGATCCAGCTCCGCACCTGTCGACTGATCACTGGCCAAGGCAGCAGCCGTCACGAGTACCAATTTGACCAAACCACCATCCGCATCGGTGCGATGGAGGACAATGATCTCGTCGTCAGCGACGAAACGGTTTCGCGATTTCACTGTCGTATCGAGCAAGACGAAATCGGCTACATCCTTCGCGACCTGGGCTCGACCAACGGAACCCATATAAATGGCATTCGCGTCCGCGAGGCCTACCTAAGCCCCGGCGCTGTCATCTCCATCGGCCAAACCGACATCCATTTTTTCGGTGGCCATGAGCGCGTTGAGATCATCCCCTCCTCGAAAAACCGGCTTGGCGACATTATTGGCAAGAACGTAAAGATGCGGGAGTTGTACGCGATCATCGAGAAGATCGCGCCGACGGGAGCAACGGTCATCATCGAGGGAGAGACGGGAACCGGAAAAGAGGTTGTTGCCCAGACCATCCACAAGCTCTCGCCACGGGCCTCACAGTCGATGATGGTGTTCGACTGCGGGGCCGTCCCCAAGAATCTGATCGAATCCGAGCTGTTTGGCCACGAAAAGGGCAGCTTCACGGGTGCCATCATGACCCGCCAAGGGCTGTTCGAGATGGCACATAACTCGACGCTGTTCATCGATGAGCTTGGCGAACTACCGATGGAGCTGCAGCCCAAGCTTCTGCGCGCCCTGGAGCAGCGAGAGATTCGTCGAGTCGGCGCGACTCGCTCGCTCAAGATCGACGTGCGGATTATTGCTGCGACCAACCGCCAGCTCGAAGAAGAGGTCCGGGCCGGTCGGTTCCGACAAGATCTCTACTATCGACTGTCGGTTGTCCGTCTGCTGCTGCCGCCATTGCGCGAACGAACCGACGACATTCCGTTGCTTGTCGAGTCATTTCTAAGCGAACACAGCTATAACCGACTGCCCGATGGCAGCCGCAAATGCACCCACGTCTCAGCGGAAGCAATGGAGTTGCTCATTCGCTATCGGTGGCCCGGCAACATTCGCGAGCTGGTCAACGCCATCGAACGTGCGGTCAGCTTTGCCTCGAGCAGCGAGATCACGACCGAGGATCTGCCCGAGAACATCCGGGTCGGCGACAGCCACGGTTTTCTCCCCGAGCCGACGCCACAAACGACAGTTGAGCCAAGGCAGACTGGCGATGTGCCGCGACCAGTGACCGACACTCCGTCGGGCGGAACAGGCCATGAGCCACGTCTGGATCTGCCGTTCAAGGACGCCAAAGACCAATGGATCGCCCAGTTTGAGCAAAAGTACGTCGCCTTCTTGCTCAAGAAGCACAAGGGCAACATCTCGCACGCTGCTCGCACGGCAGACATCGACCGGAAGTACTTCCGCAAGCTCATGCGCAAGTACGACCTCGACAGCGGCAGAGACGAACCTATCGACGACGACGAATAACCGCTACTTCGGTCGCCGCAGCAGGTTCGGACGCTCGCTGTTCACCCAGTTGCCCTTCCATTGCCCATACAGGAACTGAAGCAGCGCTTCCCACTCGGATCGCGTGCGCGTCCCTGGAAACGGGTCGGGGGACAGTAGCTTGTCCGAGCTATAGACGACCTCGATCCGGTTGCCCGCGAGCAGCTTGCCCATCCGGAACATCTTCCATGCATGGTTGTTGCCAGGATCGAGCCGCAGCATCGCGCCTGGCCCTTCGATGGTCTGGCCTTGGAGCGCCTTTCGGATCGCGCGAACGTCGTCCGTCCCTGCTGCCTTCACCGCTTGGGCCCACAGATACACACCGGCGTATGCCGCTTCCATCGGATCGCTTATGCCTCGATGATCGCCGAACTTTTTCTTGAAGGCATCGACGAACTGTTTGTTCTGCGGACGATTGACGACCTCAAAATAGCTCCAGGCAAGGTAGTCGCCAGCCAGGTCTACTCCGTCGAGCTGGGAGATCTCGTTTTCGCCAATTCCGAACGAAATCACCGGAACCTTCGACGGAATCACACCTGCCGTGCGCAGCTCGCGGAACAGCGGCAGGTTCGAGTCACCTTGCACAAAGTTGAGGACGACATCCGCCTTCGAGCTCTGGATCTTCTTCACGCTCGACGAAAAGTCCGTCTCCGATAGCAGAACGAACTCTTTGCCAACGATCTTCGCTTGTGTGCCTTTGATCGTGTCGCGCACAAGCTCATGCGAGATGTGCCCCCACAGACCGTCCAGACCGATGAAGAACAACTTTTTCGCACCGAGCTTGTCGAGCGCCCAGCGAACCGCCGGAATCACCTGCTGATTGGGCGTCGAACCCAGGTAGATGATGTTCTGCGAGTCTTCCATGCCCTCGTCGCGAGCCGGGAAGATCAGCAAGTGGTCATATTTTTCGACGAGCGGCTTCATCACTCGGCGGTTCGACGGTGTCCAACCACCGAAGATGGTTACGACTTTCTCTTGCTTGATCAGCCGCTCCGTCTCGAGGGCAAACGTGCTGTTGTCGGAACGACCATCGACTCGAACCACATCGATCCGCCGTCCGAGCAGACCGCCGCGATCATTGATTTCATCGATCGCCAGCAGCGTCGCTTCGACGATCGGCCGTGTCGAGATCGCCATCGTTCCAGAAAGCGAGTTCAGCACTCCGACGCGAATTGGCGGAAGCGGTGTCCCGCCACTCGCAGCCCCGCCATCGATCTGCGCCGGTGGACGAACGACCGGATCGATGGGCTTGACGATGCGCCACAAGACCAGGACCAAGGCCAGCAAGCCCGCCGCGACGCCGATTCCACCGAGGAATGCCGGATAGCTGCTCTGCTGTTGCGACACCCGCGCGGACGGAACGCTCGGCATATCGGAAAGCGGCGCGTTGTTCCCAGACAGCCTGATGCTATTCCCCGAAATGCGCGAGCTCTGCCCCGAGCTGCGCGGATTCGAGTTTTCTAAAGGTACAAGCGACCGATTGCTCGGCTGAGCCACGATCGGCATCTGAGCGGACAGCCGAGGATTGAGCGGCGGCGGCAGCGTCACCCGCAGCGGACGCTTCATCATCATGAGCGAAGGCTCGTGCTCGACCAGAAAGGTATGCGGCTTGCGCGGCGCAGTTGCCAGCAGCGTCTCGAGTGCCTGACGCATCTCATCGGCGCTCTGATAGCGATCCGCCGGGGATTTTTCCATCGCCCGTCGCAGGATCTGCACCACGCTCTCGGGCACTTCGGGCACCAGATCGCGTGGATCTGGCGTCGGTGCCGTCACATGCTTGAACATGATCTGTGGCGCCGCATCGCCCGTGTACGGCGGCTTGCCTACCAGCAAGGTGTAGAAGGTCGCCCCGAGAGAGTAGATATCACTCCGCCGATCGATCTCACCATCGCTGGCTTGCTCCGGGCTCATATACAGCGGAGTCCCAGCTACAACCCCGGTCTGCGTCAGCGCGCCCTCGTCGAAGTGAACGTCTTTGACAAGACCAAAATCCACCAGCTTGGTCGTCCCCATCGGAGAACAAAGGATGTTGTCTGGCTTGATGTCTCGATGGACCAGACCCGCTTGGTGGGCAGCATGCAGCGCCGAGCAGCAGTCCATAATGATCTTGCAGGCTTCGGCGTAGTGGAGCGGTCCCTTTTCCTTGACGTAGCTCGACGCTGACGAAGGATTTAGCAGCTCCATCACAATGTAGTAGTGCTCGTCCTCCTGACCGATGTCGTAGATCGCAATGATATTGGGATGATTCAGTCGACCTGCGACCTGGGCCTCGGTGATGAAGCGCTCGACGGCCTTCGGACTCGACGTCAGAGACTCAGGCAAAAACTTGATGGCCACGCGGCGACTGAGAACCGTGTCTTCGCCCTCGTAGACGAGACCCATGCCGCCCTTGCCGATCACCGACTCGACGCGATACTTGCCAAACATCTGGCCGATGCGCCCATCGTTCCGCCGAGACAGAGAGGGCTCCGATGCAGTTGGCACCGCCAGGCCAGGCGGGATGTCCATCGTATCCGAGACCTTCTCGTCGGAAACGATGCCCGTGCCAGGCCCCCCCGGACGATTGCCAGGGGTCTGCCCAGATCCCGGTCCACCGGGAGGCACTTTCTTATTCGGGCCAGACATCCTCCCTAATCATCGAAGACTCGCAAAGCCCGGTCAAGGCACCCAAATTGGGGCCAAACGGTCCCCAAGTAGGCGGACCGCCGGCGTGTTATGGTACTGGGGTCGTGCGAGTACATCGATCCTTGCTCTTAGTGATTGCTGGCCTGCCCATTGGTCTGGCCCTGGCCCAAGTCCCACCGCCCCCAACCCCGTCGGTCAGCGCTCCGACCGCAGCTCCACCAGGCGCGCCGGGACAAGCTGCTCCGACCACCCCAGGACAACCCGGTGATCCAAACGCCCCGGTGAAGAAGCCGCGAAAATTTTGGATCGATGGCAAGTTCCGCGAGCTGAAAAAAGGTGAGGTCCGGCCCTACACACCGCCAAACCTCCCCCCTGAGCCCGAACCGCAACCAAGCGCAGCCCGCGTTTTTGAGGTCGCCAAGCCCGAAGAAGGCGATCCGCAAGTCCTGGCCCGCCCGTATTACGGTTCTCCGATGGTCGGCACAGTGGTCCCGGGGACACGCATCGCCGTCCGTGGTGAAGTGATCGCCAAGAGCAGCCGCTGGTGTCATTCCAAACGATGGCTCGCCGTGCAGCCGTTCGGCTGGATGTGCAGCGATCATGGCAAGGCAACCGATGCTCCGCCCACGACCGATCCGGTCTACAAGATCGTCCCCGGCGAGCGCGTGCCGTACCGATACATCATGGTATCGGCGCAAGAAATGCCGATGTGGGCAACGCTCGACGCATTCAAAAACAACGAGGAGCCGGAGCGCAAGCTAGCCAAAGGCGACTCGGTCGCCATCGAGAAGAACTTCAAGCACGAAGGCGATACCTATCTACAAAGCGTCGAAGGCAAGATCTTGCCAGCCAAGGGCACCTACCAGATGCCCGCGACGTCGCAGTGGCACGGTGTCCTCATCGATGACAAAACCCACTTGCCGTTCGGCTGGGTCCTCTCTGAACAGGTCAAAGCGCAAGCCGCTCCCGATCAGCCGACGGTAACTGGGGTCATCAAGCGCCGCACGCAGGTCGACATCTTGGAAGAGATGACGGTAAAGGGAAAGCGCTGGCTGCGGGTCAAGCCGTCTGCAGCACCGACGAAGGAATTCCCCCTCCAGACCGAACCGCTTCCGCCACCGCCGACCCCTGCGAGCGCTCCAGGCACGCCTGCGCCCGTCGCAAAGCCAGCCACACCAGCCGCAGCAACCCCCGGCGCAACTCCACCCGTCGCTCCAGCGACTGCTGTGGCTCCAGGGACTGGGCCCGCAACGCCAAATGCCGCCCCTCCACCAGCGCCGGTTGAGCAGGCGATGTGGGTTCCAGCCTGGTCCGTAAATGAAGTGCGGCAGATCGCCAAGCCAGCAGGCATCGGCGTCAATGCGCAGTGGTTCGATGCCGATCTAGCCGAACAGGTTCTCGTCGCCTATGAGAACGACAAGCCGGTCTATGCGACGCTGGTTTCTTCAGGAAAGAACAACGCCACGCCGCTTGGAATCTATCCGGTTTGGGCGCGCGTCGCAGGGATCACGATGAAGAGCCAGCCGTACGACGACAAGCCGTATTTCGTGAACATGGTTCCGTGGTCAACCTTCTTCCAGGCGCACAACGCAATCCACGGCGCGTACTGGCACGACCGCTTTGGTTATGTGAAGTCGCACGGCTGCATCAACGTTGCGCCGCTCGATGCTCGCTACGTTTTTGAACTGCTCAAGCCGACTGTGCCACCGGGCTGGACTTCAGTGCGTCCGACAGACGTGACCCAGTGGCCGATGCTCTATGTCCACGATTCAGGTCGCAGGCCAGCCTTCCACCAAGACCGCCCGATCGGTCCGCCAGATCGCGAAGACGAAAACGAGCGATTCGAGGAGACCAATCGCCTGCGCGTCGAACAAGGACTGCCGCCACTACCACCACCGGGAACCAAACCCCCCGCTGCGGGTCCACTCGGAACACCAGGAGCTGGCGAGGCGCCAACGGCCATCACGCCAATGCCAGGGGCCGCGCCGCGCTGATCTCGACGCCAGATCGTTTTTCGCTGCCTCTCGCCGCCCACTTTGCCCGAGAGCACGACCATTGACGGGGCAACCTGCCACAAAGTAGCCTAACTGCGATGAGCAAGGTACGTGCGTTTCCGTGGCTCTTGTCGTTGGCTTTCTCGACGATTCCCCTCGCTGGTTGCCCAGAGCAGAGCGAGCAACCGCAAGCGACGGGGCCGAAACCCGACACCGTCTGTCCCAAGGAGTTGGGCGCTTCCTGCAAGGTGCTAAAAGACGAGTTCGACGAGAAGAAACTCGTCGCTGAGTACCACGTCTTGGTGCCGGCGGACACCAAACACGATGACGCAGAAAACTACCTCAAAGCGCTGTACCGGCACCTGATGACTCGTCGGGATGTTGCGCCAACCCAGCTTGGCGGCTTCGTCTATACAAACGAGGCACAGTTCACAACGCCACCGCTGTCACCCGTCGGCAGCGTGACGCAGAAACCGGGCGAAAAATCACCGTCGTTTGAAAACAAGATTGCGCTCGAGCTTTGGCAGCAGGTGGAGCAAGCGATCAAGCTCTCCGCCCGCGCCGACCGCAAGCTCAAGCGCAAGCTGGAGTACGTCGCCGAGCCGACCAAGCAGCTGGTCACGGTCATCATCCCGTTCACGGAGGGAGTCACAGAGGAGTGGGCCAAGGAGATCGACTACTCGCAGGTCATCGCCTATTTCTCGGAGCTGTCGCAGCAGCTGTTCAACAACATTCCTGACCTCAAGTCGTTCCTGTACCGGGCGCGATGGAAGGACCAGGACGTGGCGCAAATCGAAATCACGCGCGCCGACTACGAAAAGATGAACCTCGCCGATGTCGAGCATCGGGTCGGACAGCTTGCCGGGCGGACGTTCCTCGAATTGACGACGGGAAAAGGCGGAAGCGAGGCCTCCGTGGAAAAAGCCCACAATCGCCGTCGTGCTACTGAATACAAAAAGGCGATCGACCAAATCAAAGGTGGCAAAGTCATCATCAGTCCGCTGCTGAAGTAACCCGCATTTCGGTGGAGCCACTCCGCGACGCTACGTGGGCTGATAGGGAATGAATCGTCGCGTTTGAGGGTCGAGGACACGGGTCTCGATCGTGAGCTTGGCCGACGCTCCAGCCCCCTCGATTGTGTAGACGTTGTAGCGAGCCCGGCGATCGGGCAGCGGGTTATTGTAGGTGCCCGATCCGACGCCAATCACCGGAATTGGTCCGCTTGGACCATCGAGGGTCGCGCGCAAATCGCGGTGTTCATGACCGTGCAGAACCAGTTCGCAGCCTACCCGTCGCAGCACATCGTGAAGGCGTCCTCGATCTCGCAAGGCCCGCAGCAAGTCGAGATGCTGCGGCAGCGGGGGATGGTGGATCAAAAGAACCCGAAACCGTCCGCGCAGCCCCTCTAGCGTCTGCTCCAGTCGGCGAAGCTGTTTTCTGCCCAGCCATCCGTCTGCAAGCGGCACGGGTGATGGCAGCGCCGTCGAACAACCCACGATTGCGACTTCCTCGCGCACCCGGACGATCGGCCAAGTTGGCAGCTCTCCCTCTTTCGCTCCGTCGCTCTGCGCATAGGGAAGCAGCATCTTCTCGAACGTCCGGCCAAAGTACGCTTCCCACACATAGACATCATGATTGCCGGGAATTGCCGTCACGCCGTGTGGCCCAAAGGGCAGACCATCGAGCGCACGACGAGCCCGCTGAAACTCACTCGGCAGAGAAAGGTTGGTCAAGTCGCCAGTCACCACGACATGGTCGAGCGGTTGCCCTCTTAGATCGTCGCACAACGCATCCAGCAGCTCGATCGGGTGGGCCGCGCGGCGCTTGCGCAGAAGGTTCAGCCAGCCAAAAAATCGCTTGCTAAGGAACCTAAGCGGCGACGCCCCCGATAGGTCGAGCGCGTGCAGATCCGAGATGTGTGCGATACGCATGTCGGATACAAACTAGCGCAAACGTCGGCACTGCGCCCAAGCTAAGATCGGCTTCCTCGATGACGAACTCGCAAACCAGCAAGCTCCCCGTCGGATTTCTCGCAGCACTGGCCCAGATTGTCGGTGCTGGCGGGCTCCTCACCGAACCCGATGAAGTAGAGCCATTTCTGACCGAGCCGCGAGGAACCTACCGAGGGCTGACCGAAGTAGTCGTCCGACCCGCCTCGACCGAGCAGCTTGCCGCCGTCGTTTCGGCCTGCGCCGCAGCGCGCGTGGCCATCGTTCCCCAGGGTGGTGGAACCGGTCTGTGCGGTGGCGCTGTTCCGTCGCCAACTGGTGATCAGATCGTGATCAGCCTGGCCAGAATGAATCGGATTCGCGCCCTCGACGCGCAGAGCTTCACGATGACCGTCGAGGCTGGCTGCGTTCTGGCCGACATTCAGCGCGCCGCCGAATCAGCAGGACTTCTGTTTCCGCTGAGCCTGGGTGCCGAGGGAAGCTGTCAAATCGGTGGCAACCTTTCGACGAACGCCGGCGGAACACAAGTGCTGCGGTACGGCACAAGTCGTGAGCTTGTACTTGGCCTTGAGGTCGTATTGCCGACGGGCGAAGTGCTCGACATGCTGCGCGGCCTGCGCAAAGACAACACTGGCTACCATCTGCCGGGGCTTTTCTGTGGTGCGGAAGGGACGCTCGGCATCATCTCGGCTGCAGTCCTGAAGCTGTTCCCTCAGCCCCGCGAAGTCGTAACCGCGCTGCTTGCGATTCAGAGTCTCGACGCGGTGATACCGCTGCTCTCCATGGCACGAGCGGCGACGGGCGATGCGCTGTCGGGCTGCGAGTTCATTCCGCGAATTGGGCTCGAAATGGTCCTGCGGCACATTCCAAGCACGCGAGATCCGTTTCCGACGCCGTATCCACACTATCTGCTCATCGAGGCGCAGAGCGGTAGCGAGGACGGTCGACTCGGGCGGGAAATCGAAAAGCTGCTGGCCGATGCCGCCGATGCCGATCTGATTCTCGACGCGACGGTGGCCCAAAATCCGGCCCAGGCCGAAGCCCTGTGGCACATTCGAGAGAGCATTCCAGACGCGCAAAAACCCGAAGGTCTGTCGGTCAAGCACGACGTATCGATTCCGATCCACCTTGTGCCGAAGTTCGTTTCGCAGGCAACCCAGCTCGTCGAGCAGGAAGTCCCTGGCATCCGGGTCGTCGCGTTTGGACATGTTGGTGACGGAAACGTCCATTTCAACCTGAGCCAGCCCGTCGGGATGGATCGATCCGTCTATGCCCAGCATCGAGAACGCCTGTCGCACCTTGTGCATGAGCTGGCGATGTCGATGAAGGGAAGCTTCAGCGCCGAGCACGGAATTGGGCAGCTCAAGCGGCACGAGCTCGTCCGGTATCGCTCACCCGTCGAACTTTCGGTGATGCGGAAGATCAAAGCGGCGCTTGATCCGCTCGGCCTTATGAATCCTGGCAAAGTGCTGTAGCCAACCGCCCAGCCCGACTCTCCGACGAATTCCGTCGCTCACAGCCAAAGGCCCGCGCGCTGCGAAACAGCTTTTTTGGCAGCGCGGCGATCTTGGCCAAAAATTGGCCCACCATGAAGTTGTCCCAACTGCTCCGCGAGGTGGTGCTGCGCCCGAGTGCGTCCTCGTCTCTTCCGACGGCCACGGAGCTGGATGCGCTCGACATCGGCGAAGTGCGGGACGACTCGCGCCAAGTCCAACCGGGCGATTTGTTTGTTGCCGTGCCAGGTCAAACGGTGGACGGGCACCACTTTCTTGGCGACGCAGAGCAGCGAGGAGCGCGGGCAGCGATCGTCGAGCAAGTGCGAGCCGACTGCCAACTGCTCCAAATTCCTGTCGAAAATGCAGCGGAAGCACTCGCACAACTGGCGATGAATCAGCACGGTCGGCCTTCCGACTCGCTGACGCTGATCGGGATCACCGGCACCAACGGCAAGACCACGAGCAACTTTCTCATCGAAACGCTGCTCGAAGAAGCCGACCTCCGACCGGGGCTGATCGGCACTGTGCTGTATCGCGGTCCGGGTGTGAATCGGCCCGCTCCGTTTACAACACCGACGGCACTACTCCTGCACAAGACACTCGCAGAGCTGGCCGAGCATGGGGCCAAAGCCGTGACTCTCGAGGCATCGTCCCACGCGTTGGCGCTTGGGCGGTTGCATGGCGTCAAGTTCCGCGTCGCTGCGTTCACCAACCTCACGCAAGATCACCTCGATCTGCACGGCACGATGGACGCGTACTTTGCGGCCAAGTGTCGACTGTTCCACGAGCATCTGTTGCCCGCCGATCGTGGGGGCCGCGCGGTCATCAACCTCGACGATCCTTGGGGCCGCAAGCTGTTTGACTCGCTGCCAGCCTCGCAGCGACTTGGCTACTCAATCGACGGACCCGGCGATATTTCGGTCGTCAGCGCACGGACCGATGTCGACGGCATCTCGGCGGTGTTTCAGACGCCCAGCGGCGACGTGACGGTCCGATCACCGCTGACGGGGCAGTTCAACCTTGCAAACTTGGCACTCAGTGTCGGTGTCGGTGTCGCGCTCGGGCTGTCAGCCGCCCAGATTGGACGAGGACTTTCGCGTTTGAGCGGCGTTCCTGGTCGGCTTGAACGAGTGCCGAGTCGACGAGGCCCGACGGTTCTTGTGGACTATGCCCACACGCCGGATGCGCTCCAGCGAGTGCTGTCGACTTTGCGGCCACTGACGCGGACCGGAGCGAAGCGCAGTCGTCTATTCGTCGTATTTGGGTGCGGGGGCGATCGTGATGCCGGCAAGCGTCCGCTCATGGGACAGGCAGCCGCCGAGGAAGCCGACCTCGTGGTGGTCACGTCGGACAATCCACGGACCGAAAACCCGCAGCGCATCCTCGACATGATCGTCGAAGGTGTGGAAAAAACGGGACGGCTGCCACCAATTGCCAGCCGCGGCGACTTGGCCACGGCGAACAGCGGCTTTCACATCGAAATCGACCGTCGCCAAGCGATCCAAGCGGCCATCCTTGCCGCCCAGCCCGACGATGTGGTGCTGCTCGCAGGCAAGGGGCACGAAGACTACCAAGTCATTGGCACCAGCAAACAGCACTTCGATG
>CAYTGC010000002.1:0-83720 GCA_964437195.1 uncultured Myxococcales bacterium
TCAGACTCTCGATCATCTTTGTCGACTCCCTTGTTTCGACAATATGGAAGTGGGTCCGCTCGATGCGGTCTCGACAATCAGCTGTTCACCGCCAAAGATGACCAGCGTAGAGATTCCAACGTGCTGCCACTGGTGGTCGAAGTTCGCGATCAAGCGCAGCCGCAACCCAGTATGACTTGTGCTCCGAAACAGCCGAAGCCAGGCCATCAGGATTCGCCATCCGTCGGCGGTTGAGTAACTGAGATCTCGCAGATCCAGTACGACCTCGCGGAGTCTTGTTGCCACGGCTTCGCTATGTACCTTCTGTAGCTCAGGCCACAGCCAGCTTTGGATGGTTGGATCGCGAAGGACTCCTGCCATCTTGACTACATTGCCGTATGAGGTCCCGATCTCGACCGAGATCGTGCCCTCTTTGAGAGACCGTGCGGTCAGCATGGCGACTCCGTTTTCGGTGCAGCGAAATCTGGCAGACTCCGTACTGCTTTCATGCTGACGTAGCCGGGCTCACTGAGGCTGCACTCCATGCGACAGTTGCCTTCAAACGCGATGCGCACCAGTCCGAGCGTACTTTGAGTCGATGATGCACTCGGTTCGGTTTGCTCATAAACCGCCGACATGGCCGCAAAATACGCTTGCCGCGGGCTGTCAAACTGCTTCAACCACAACAGTCGATCGAGGAGGACCTCCGCACCTTCGTCGTCTGGATGGAGCGCACTCCGTACCACGACAGCGAGTGAACCATCCGATTCCTGCAGTGTCAGTACCAGTTCTTCCTCTCGTCCATGTTTGACGGCATTTTCGAGCAGCTCGGAGGCTGCGACTCCCATCTGATCGGCGAGCACAGAGTCGGACAGCGCCGCAGCAATCGCAGAGATCACCGATTGACGCGCGGGCTCAATGCTGTCCCAGCGAAACGGAAGACGGAGACTCAGTTCGATTCGGCTCTTGCTCATGAAGTGGTCGCCTCGCTCAACCCGAGGTCTAAGGCATGCCTTGCAGCTGTGATGGAAACCACTACTTTAGCAGCAGCACGAGCAGTTTGGTAGGATTTCGAATCGGGGATGAAGTGGAGGAAGCACGCGTCAGCGAAGCTGCCACACGGGTGTACCAGTTGGGACACCCTGCGTGCTGCGCGGAGGACTCCTAATCGTGGCGAAGAACGTGACTGGAGATACGTGACAGCAGTGCGTCGACCGCAGCTTGGACTTGATCAGCCGCTTTTCCTTCGAGCGTGAGGAGGACTCGATGCCCATCTGCATCTGGTTGGATGCGTGGATAGGAACCGATGGCGACGTCAGGAAAGTCGGCAGCAACGGTGGTCAGATCCTCTGCAATCTGCCCTTCTTCGCTCAGGACATAGATCTTGCGCAGCACAAAAGGAGTGTCTCTGAAGCGCTCCCGGATCGCCACGAACTTGCGTCGGAAGATCTCCGGAATGCCGGGCAGAATGTACACGTTCTGCATCCGTACCACGGGCCAGCGCAGATCCGGTCCTTCGAGCAGGTCGGCTCCTTGCGGAACATCTGCCATGCGCAGATTGGCGTCTAGGAGTGGCAGTCTTTGGAGCTCGTAGTAGCCGCGCAACAGTGCTTCCAGTCTGGCGTGACGAACCACCGGAACAGAAAACGCCGCCGCGATTCCCTCCATGGTAACGTCGTCGTGCGTCGGGCCAACTCCACCCGAAGTGAAGACGTGATCACTTCGCGGACAGACGCGGCGGAGTGTTTCCGCGATTCGATCTATTTCATCGGGAACCACGACAATTTCGCGTAGTGCCACCCCCAACCCGCGCAGTTCGCCAATGAGGAATGGCGTGTTGGTATCGACGATCTTGCCAGACAAGATCTCGTTTCCGATGACAACCAGAGCAGCACTAGCCATGGCGTGAGCATAGCAGCAAGCGCGGGAAGTCGGCGCAAGCTTGTGATGATGAGTTTGCAGAATGCTTGTTTGATGCGATGCAGAGACGTAGGATGCGGCCAAAATGGCTCGACGGTTCGCTTCGCTTGTACAGATTGTGTTCAGGACCGCCGGACGCTCTGCTTTTGCCCGGTCGGCTCCGCTGTACCTTGGAATCGCGATCGTTTCGGCGATCGTGTTTGCGCCCAATGCGATGATGGCGTCTGACGTGACTGACCTTGCAGAGAAGTCGCGGACGTTTCGGGCCGTGTTGTGGCTTTTCTGGCTGCTCGCTTCGACTCCAGCTGCGCGTGCAGTGCTTTGCGATCCGACGCTGCTGACCCTGCGCTCGCTTCCGATATCCCGTGCCGAATGGTATTTTGCACTCGGACTCCTGCTCGCATTGGTCGAGCTGCCGCTGCTGCTTCTGTTTGGTCGCGGCGTCGGTCTGTCTGCTGGTCTGGCGGTTGGATGTGCCGCGATGAGTGTCCATGCGCTGTGGGTCACGCGGAGCAAAGGAGCCCGAGCGCTGCTGGTCTATGCAGGGATCATGGCCGCTGTGCTCGTGTCGCTGCCGCCGGGTGTGTTTCTCCTGCTGGCGATCGGATTCCTTTTGGTAGCGCTTCCAATTGGCTTTGAATCGGCGCCACATCATCTGGTTGAGAAGCACAGAAAAGTCGTCGCTGGACCGGCTCTGTCTGCTTTGTCGCTTGCGTATCTTGTGACGGTTTGGCGCGGTCATGCGGCGCTCTTGTCGCGCGCGCTGCTGTTGGTTCTGCTCGGCGCTGTGATCACATGTTTGGCGATCCGCAACAACCAGATTGTCGATGCCTCCCTGCGCAGCACAGTTTCCCTTGGCGTACTTTCGGTGCTGCTTCTGATTGGACTGGCAGGTGTCGCAGGTCCGGTGGTGCGGAGTGAACGTGAAGCGAGCTGGCTGCTCTCGGTCTGTCAGCGGACAGGTCTGTTTTGCGCGCTCGCAGTCGTTCTGGCAGTTTCCTGCTACGGCGTGCTGCTTGGAATCCTCAATGGAGTGATCATTGGTCTGTTCTTCGACGGCCAGTTTCCATTCCTGCTGCGTGTGATCGGGATCGGCGGGGCGGCAGGATTCACCGTGGGAATGATCGCGGCAAGTGGTGTCCGCTTCGCGCAGCGTGGGACAGACAAGGATGTCGACCGACTCCTTCTGGTCTTGTCGATCGTGATTCCTGTTTCTGGCGTCCTTGTCTGGATGTTTCATGAGCTATCGCTTCTGTTTCTCCTGTTGATTGGCTTTGGACTGCTGCTTCGCTCCGAACAGACCTCGACACCGATGGGGCGGTGGCAGCGACTTCTGCGTGAGCGTGAGCTGGGAGGATCGCCGTGAGAGTTCTGATTCGAGACGTGGGAAAACACCTGGGTCCGCAGCTCATCTTGCATGGAGTCTCTCTGTCTGTGGGGGACTCTGAAGTGGTGGTTATTCTGGGGCCAAATGGCAGTGGCAAATCGACGCTGCTACGGCTTGTGGCGGGAATCTGGGAACCAGACCAAGGTGACATTCTGATCGATGGGAATCCACTGCGGCGTGGCCAAGTCAAAGCGAGGAGACTTCTGGGATATGTTCCCGACAGTTCCGATCCGCTTCCCGATCTGCTGGTCACAGAGTTTGTCTCGCTTGTGGCCCGTCTCAAAGATGCGCCTCTGCCTCCTCCTGAACTGGTCGAGCGAGTGGGGGTGACTCCATATCTTTGCCAAAGGCTGGGATCCTTGTCTTTTGGGCAGCGCAAGCGCGCCTGTCTTCTGGCGGCTCTCATTGGTGATCCGGTTCTTTTGCTTCTCGATGAGCCGAGCAATGGCCTCGATCCGAGTGGCGTGCAGATGGTGATCGATCTGATTCGCGATCGACGCGCACAGGGCTTGGCGACGCTGCTTTCGACCAATGACGAGCAGTTCGGCGCAGCCCTCGACGCAACGTGCCTGCGCATCGAACAAGGACACCTGGTTTCGCAAGCTCTGCTTGCGGCAAGCCCGATGCTTGCGGCAAACCCGAAGCCAGCGACGCCGTGACAGATTCTTTGTCATTTGGGTTTCGCCGTGCCATTGTGGCCGCGTCTCGCGCCATGTGGCGCAAGTCGGCCACGACGAAGTGGTCGATAAAAAAACAATTTCGCTGGAGAGTCATCATGAAGAAACTCGTGCTGGGTCTTGTCGCCGTATTTGCTCTTGCCTCGACTGTTCCTGCGCTGGCGGACGAAGCCCCCGAGCGGCCCAAGAAGGCCGAAAAGAAGGGCGGCAAGAAGAAGGCCGAGCCCAAAAAGGACGGCGCTGAAAAATAGCCGAACAAGCCGTCCGGGCTGACTTGACACGGCGGACCAAGCTGGCCATGCTGCCGCCGTGCCTGCTCCTTCGGTCTATTTCGTCAGCCTCGGCTGCCCCAAAAATCGCGTCGACACAGAAGTCATGCTTGGCATGGCCGATGAGTCGGGTCATCGCATCACGGACACTCCTGACAGCGCCGACGTGATAGTCGTCAACACCTGTGGCTTCATCGGCGCTGCCAAAGAGGAATCGGTCGATACGATCCTCGAGATGGCAGAGTTTAAGAAGTCCGGTCGCTGCCGTCGTCTTGTCGTCACTGGCTGTCTTTCCCAGCGTTACCCCGAGGAGCTGCATCGCGAGATTCCCGAGATCGATCACATCCTGGGATCTGGCGAAGTAGAAAAGGTTGCACAAGCAATCCGTGGCCACGAACCCTCCGTCGACGTCGCTGCTGTTCCGGCGTATCTATACGATCACACGACTCCGCGACCCGCATCGCAGGCCCACTTTTTTCGGTATGTAAAGATCGCGGAAGGCTGCGACCGGCCCTGTGGTTTTTGCATCATTCCCAAGCTCCGTGGACCGCAGCGCAGTCGTCGCATGGAGTCGATCGCGTCCGAGGTCGAGGCTCTCTCCCGGCAGGGGGTGGTCGAGGTCAACTTGGTCGCGCAGGATCTTACGACGTACGGGACCGAGCTTCCCTACGATGTCGACCGTCCGCAGGATCGTCCGTCGCTGGCCAATCTGTTGCGCCGGATCGGCAAGGCTCCTTTGGGCCGCGCAAAGGATGACTTCCTCCGCTGGATTCGGCTTCACTATACGTATCCGACAGCGACGACAGACGAGCTACTTTCGGTGATGGCAGATTCTCCGCGAGTGGTTCGCTACATCGACTGTCCGCTCCAGCACATCGACGACAACCTGCTCAAGCTGATGCGTCGGGGTTATACGGGAAAGAGTGTCTATGCGATGGTCGAGCGGGCCCGCAAGCACCTTCCGGGGGTCTTCCTTCGCACCGCGTTTATCGTTGGGCATCCTGGCGAGACCGATGCCGCGTTCCAGACGCTGTGTGATTTTGTGCAGCAGGTCGAGCTAGATCACGTCGGTGTCTTCACGTATTCCCAAGAAGAAGGAACTCCGTCGGCTGAGCTTCCTGAGCTTGTGCCAGCGAAGGTGGCCGAGCAGAGACGGCGTGAGCTGCTTCGGATTCAGCGCAAGATTGCCAAGAAAAAGCGCAAAGAGCTGATTGGGAAGAGCATCGAAGTGTTGGTCGAAGGCCCATCCGAAGAGAGCGAGTTTGTGCTCAAGGGAAGACACGCGGGACAGGCTCCCGAGATTGATGGGCATGTCTACCTTACCGTCGGTGAAACCAATCCTGATGTGCAGCTTCGCCCTGGTGATCTGATCTTGGCGAAAGTGATGCGCGGTGCAGACTATGATCTGGTCGCCGAGGTGGAATCGGTCGTGCAGACTGCCTTCCGTCCTGCGGCCATGCGCAAGCTGCCGGTGATTGGATAGCCGACAGCTAAGGAACGCTGTGCAGGAAGTCGAGGAGCGCTGCGTTGATCGCCGCGGGCTCTTCCACCGTCGAGGTGTGGCCTGCATTGGGAATCATGATGAGCTTGGCCCCTGCAATCCGTTTGGCAGTCGCTTGGGCTCTGCGTGGCACGATCGCGGTATCATCTTGTCCGTGAAGTACCAAGGTCGGAATCTGGATCTGGGACAGCTCGTGTTCAATCGAACGACGCGTCACCACGGACTCTAGTGCTGCACGCGTTCCGGCATCGCGGAGGTTGGCGAGATGATCTTCCATTTGCCGTCGCTGCGCACTGCGACTTGGATCGTGCAGGAAGGCTGGCGAAAACATGATCTTCATGATGGGCGGAACCAGCATCCGATAGCCAAACAGTCGTGCCGCAAGCGCCATGGCGCGGTACTTGGGAATGTTGAGCAGGGGCTCTCGATCGGCTGCGGTGTCAATCAGTGTCAGCGAGCGGAGGACGCCAGGGTGGCGCGCGGCGATCCGCATTCCGACAAATCCTCCCATGGACAGACCGACAAAGTGGCAGGGCGGAAGCGAGAGCGAGCGGATCAAGGTCAGTGCGTCGTCAGTGAGCCGCTCCATGTCGAACGCTGTTGGGCTGTCAGGACTGCGTCCCTGGCTGCGATGATCCCAGCTGATGCAGCGATAGGTTTCGCGGAGCGCTTCGACCTGAGCGGCGAACATTTCTCCGCTCCAGAGCAGACCGTGGGAAAACAGAATCGGGGCTTTGTCTCCGCCGCTGTCCTCGAAGAAAATCTGGGCTCCCGAAACGTCGCAGAAAGGCATGCGCGGAGTCTACCAGCTTAGATTGAAAGTGGCGTGTCCTGCTTGCAGGTTGACGTCCGACATTTCAATCTTGGCGCTGCGCTGCATACCGGCTGCGTCGAGGAGGCCGAGGAAGGTACCAGACAAGAGGACCACAGTGGTTCCGCTGCGGAACGTGCTGGGTGGAAAGTCGCGCAGAATCAGCCTGGCGGCGCGCGGACCGACGTTTTCATAGATCAGCGTTCCGCTGTCGCGGACCAGGGAATCTCGTCCTCGGGGGGTCGCTTTCAGCAGTGTGTGCGGCGACATTCCCAGCAGTCGAATCACCGATTCGACGAACTGCTGGATGCCCGGATTGTGAATAATCCGGCGACCGAGCGCGCGATACAGATTGCGGGTCTCTTCGTCGCCGAGCTGGGATCGAATGGCGTCTGTGAGCGCGTTGTAGGTTGCTTCATCGAGCCAACTGACCGGCTGCGACTGCTCGATTCTGTCCCATGCGTCACCGCAGCGCTGCTCAATGGCCGTGCGCTGACCCGACGGAAGTCGTTTGACTTCCGCGACGATGCTTTGTGCGAAGCGGGCTCTCGTCGCTGGTGGCACCGCGATATCATTGCACAGCTTTTGTCCCGGTAAAAGACCTACGTGTCACAAGTCGTGCCGGTCTGTGGTGCTACTGTCGCATCCTTACGACACTGCCCACTCGGATGAGCGAAACCCAGGTCGTCAAAAATTGCCTGCTCGTGGACATCGCCGACTTGGGGCACTACAGGGGTCGGAAGCGCAGGGGCATCAGCTTGTATCCGTTCACCAGACTGGAGTGCATGCGAACGAGAGGGCCGCAGACCTCAAAATGTCCGACGCGGCGCAGTAGCTCCTCGAACATACAGCGGGCCTCAAGTCGAGCCAGCGTGGCTCCAAGGCACAAGTGAACACCAATACCGAATGCAAGGTGAGGATTTGGACTCCGGGTGATATCGAAGGTGTCCGAGTTTGGGAACACACGCTCATCTCGATTGGCAGAGGCATGCGCGATGATCACGCGATCACCTTCCCGGATGACTTTCCCATAGGCTTGCACATCGCGATTGGCGGTGCGACGAAACTGAGTGACGGGACTTACGTAGCGAAGCATTTCCTCGACGGCACCGGGCACAAGTGAGAGATCACTCTGGAGCTTGAGGAGCTCGGCGGGATTTTCAATGAGCGCGAGCATTCCGCCAGAGATCAGGTTGCGGGTGGTTTCGTTTCCTGCCACCACCAGCAGCATGAAGAAGGCATTGAATTCCGCTTGGCTGAGCAGCTCTCCGTTGACCTCTGCAGTGAGAAGCTGACTCACCATATCTGAGCCGGGATTTTGGCGACGCTCACTTGCCAAGCGGTCGGCGTACATAAACAGGTTGAGCACGCCGGTCATGCTCGCTTCCTGGCCACTGTTGTTCATCATCACATCGGTCTGCTCGACCAGATACTCCCAGTCTTTTTGCGGCACCCCAAGCAGCATGAAGATGACTTGCATTGGGACTTGGCTGGCGACGTCGCGAACAAACTCACACTCACCACGATCGACGATCCGATCGATCACTTCCTTGCACAGCGATCGGACGTGCGGTTCCAGGTCGGCGACCGCCCGTGCCGCAAAGGATCGACTGATGAGCCGTCGGTAGCGGGTGTGGTTTGGCGGGTCCATGTTGATCAGCATCATCCGTCCGACCTCGAGTCGATCCGGCGGATCGTCGAGCAAGTTGGTGCCGCCTCGATAGGAAGAGTACGTCACCGGATCGAGGAGGATGCTGTGAACATCGGCGTGTCGCGTGAACAGCCAGTAACCGGGATCTTCAGGCCCGGCAAAAGCGGATCGTTGGAAGGAAAGCGGCTCATGCTCTCGCAGGTAGCTGTATAGGTCGTGCGGGACCTCACGCTCATGAACCGATGGATCGAGTAGATCGACATGAAATGGGGCAGTGGACTGTGAATTGTCTAAGATTCCCATGTTGCAAGTATTGCACGGGTCCGAAAAGTTTTTGTGGACCTGACTACAGCGACGAAAAACCAGACGCTTCACAAGAGGAATGAACATGAAGAAGAACAATTCGGCGGAGCTTGACGGCATGTCCATGCGGCGGCGAGGCGGGTTTGGCCGAGTTGCAGCGGCCCTTGTCGTGGCAGGTCTTCCGACAGGATGCCAACAGAACCACACTTCTGGAATGGGCGACCTGGGGACAGGCAGTGATCTCGCGACGGGAGGTTTTGATCTGAAGACGAGCCCAGACCTTATGCATCCGCCGGGAATGATGACGACGATTCGCGATCTAAACGATGGCAAAGTCGCAGCTGGAACCTGGGTGCAAGTGGACGGCGTGGTGACTGCTCCGGCTGTCATCGGGTCGGCGGTGATGCTGAATCAGCAGTGTCTTTATGAGCTGACGATTGCCCAAGTTTCTGCTTCGCCCACACTGCATGACGGAATCCTCTTGAGGGCGGTGGAGACGGTGGCATCGGGAGACATGATGGTCGCTCCGTCGGACTGTCAAGCGCGAGCGGCTTCGTCGGTGCTGGGGAAAGTTACCCGCAATGATGCCGTGACTGTGACGGCGCAGTTTGTGGTGTATGGGAGCCTGCGTTACCTGACGATGACCGGAGGTGAGCTGCGCGGCAGTGGTCCTGCGCCGATGCTGCCCCAGCCGGTATTGGTCAACACTTCACAGCTTCAGTCTGCGACGCTTGGGAGTACGACTCCGGCGGTGTTTTTTGACTCGAACGCGGCGCTGGTTCGCTTCGCTGCGGTGACGACCACGCAGCGCAACAACCTAAACCAGAGCTTCAAAGTGAGTCAGGGCGGCCTTGAAACCCGCATAGGTCCTGCCTACTTGAAGATCGCGAACGCCGCCTACTCGCCACCAGCGGACGGTACCACCTATGCGCTTGTGACCGGTCTGGTTGGAATCGATCTGGCCGGTGTCGTCATGCCGCGCGATCTCAACGATCTCAGACCCTAATACGGAAAAGGGGAGGGGGGCCCAGCGGCAGGCTCAGTGCGCGTCGCGTTCGTCGTGAATCTCGGTGAGTGATTTGGGGACAGGGTATCTGTCGTTTGATGGCAACGCGACGAGGACCAGAGACAGAGGAAAGCCGAGGACGGATTCTTCGGGTCCACCAATCTTGTCCCGATCATGGAACTTCACCTGGAGCGTCTGGAACGACTGCGGATAGGGAGACAGCGGCTCACCCTGACCGTCGGTTGCTTCGGGTGGAGGAAACAGAATCTCCAGTTTTCCTGCACGCCCAGAGGCGGTCGGTAGGATTCCTTTCCAGCCCCGCTTGCCCGGCTTTAACAGGAAGCTGCCGTCGCTGCGGGAGGAGACCAGCAGATCATCACCACTGATCTGCAGCTCTACATAGTCGCCCGTTGTGGGCGATTCCCCAGTGGCTGGAACAGAGACGTCATCCACCAACAAGAGATCGAGACGAACTTTGTGATCGGACGTTGTCGTTGCGGCAAGTGACAGGCTTGCATCCTGTGGCCCTTTCCAGGCCGGACGACCTTGGACAACCGTCGCAGAGATCTGGGGAGCACCTTGCGCTTCAGGCTTTAGGACCGGCAGAAGGGAGTGCAGTTCTTTCGGATTTCTTGCGCGCAGAACAGTCGCCAGCGGCCATGCGTAGATCCCTTGGTTGTCTTGACTGGATCCCACGAGCTTGTCCCAGTCCACCGAGAGCTTCACGTCGTGCCGTTCAGACTCACGGTCTTCGAAGTCCCAAACGTCGTAGCCTTGCGAAATGACCGCGGGCCGTCCGTTTCGCAGTGCGACTGCGAGGGTGTCGTGTTCCTGATGCTGGTACTGGCTTAGATCGATCTCGCTTGCTTTGACGATTCTCCACTTGGGGCCGCGCTCTCCAGCGCTGCAGTGCGGGTGTCTGCTGCCGTCCTCTCTGGCAATGAAAGACCAGCGCTTCGTCGCATTTTTTTCGACGACATAGGTCGCATCTAGGTCGTTGTGGTTGCACAGGATGGCGACCCGCTCGCGCTCTGGATCTGCGTCCAGATTGTCTGACCAGCTGTCCTGCACATACATTCCTTTGGTCTTTGCGTAGGCGGACAGCCAGACCCGGAACTTGACGTCATCTGGTGTGACTTGGGGAATCACCGCCAGCCTGGCGCGCAGCTCTTCGGTGGGTTTTAGGCGCAGCGCCTGCTGATATGTTTCCGTCGCTGAAGATAGCTCTCCGCGCTCTTCCTGAACAAGTCCAAGCTGATACAAGGCAAGCCCTCGCAGCGTGGGATCTTGGGTTTTTGAAAGAGCCCTGCGCGCTGCATCTTCTGCCACTTTCAGATCGTTCTGTCCGTAGGCGGCAATGGCCAGCTCTGTGAGGAGGGCTGGGTTGTCCGGACGGACCGCGAGCAGCTGTGAGAATGCCGCCAACCGACGATCCCAGGCCGCATCTGGGTCTTTGGTCAGCTGCTCCGCCGCTTCTACCGAGAGCGGAGTCGTCAAATCTGGCTTGCTCACCACGGACGCATCAGGGATTTTCGGAGAGATCACAGCGGCATCAGCAACAGGCGATTTCACCGGCGGCGGCGGGGTTCGCTGACACGCTGCCCAAAGTGAAAACACCAAGAGCGCGGCTCTTCGGAGTGAGCAATGTGTAGACGCGTAGCCCATGCTTCCCAATGTCTCTCTAACTTCCCATGTTCATGCAATCGACTGCGTACATGCAATCGAAGATCGTGTCGCCGATCGAGTTTGTGCGCACATCATGCGCCATCTCCCTTCAGCGAAAAAAGAGAATGTTCCTTCTTCGCGAGACGAAGTACGATATCGCGATGTCGGCTTCTAAGGACAAAAGCCCAGGCGGGGTCGGTGATCACGCCGATGCGGGGGACTTTTCGGACGAGCTCCAGTTCGCCCCTGAACCAGAGCTTGAATCATCGCTTCGTCCGTCACAGCTGAGCCTTCCGCCCCCGTGGAAGATTCTGATCGTCGATGATGAGCCGGAAATCCATGTGATCACCCAGCTCGCACTTGCGGGACTCTGTCTCGATGGTCGTGTGATCTCGGTCCAGAGTGCGCACTCTGCAGAAGAGGCGCGGCAGATCCTCTCGACGGATGGCGATGTCGCGCTGGTGCTGCTGGATGTCGTGATGGAGCGCGAGCATGCGGGGCTCGAACTTGCGCGCTGGATTCGACGGGATCTGGGCAACCAAGCGATTCGAATCGTGCTGCGCACTGGACAGCCAGGACTTGCTCCCGAGCAGCGCGTGATGCTCGACTACGACATCAATGACTATCGCGCCAAGACCGAGCTGACTGCGCAGCGGCTCCTTACAACGATCCTTGGCGGCATCCGTTCCTATCGAGACATCTCGATCATCGAGCAGCAGAAAATCGGCCTAAGTCGGGTGATTTCTGCGACGGCGTCTTTGTTCGAGCGCAGCAGCATGCAGGAGTTTCTGACCGGAATTTTGACGCAGCTTGCAGGACTGTTTGGTCCCAAAAAGAACGCGCTGTTTGTGAAAGTGAAGGGGCCTCTGTTTGGGAGCTTTGATTCCGATCCGACGATTCTGGCTGGCAATGGTCGCTTTCAGTCTTTGATCGGATCACCAATTGGACAGTGTCTGGAGCCAGATCTGGTGGCAGACTTGGGGCAGGCAGTCTGTCAGCCAGAGCCGCTCCATCGTCCCCAGTACAGCATCTACGGACTGTGTCAGGAAGGCCGCTCGTGCGCTGCGATTTACATTGAAACGGGAGGTCGCACGACCTCTTGGGAAAACAGTCTCGTCGAGATCTTCTGTCGCAATGCCGCGGTCGCGCTTGAAAACCTGATGCTGCATGAGCGTCAGCTTGCACTGCTGCGGGCGATCGAGCGGTTTGTTCCAACCAGACTGCTCGACCTGATTGGCAGCAAGGATGTGACGTGTACGCAAGTGGGCGATCACGTTCAGCGTGAAATGACTGTGGTGTTTGCGGATCTTCGTGGCTTTACGACGCTGGCCGAGCGGCTCTCTCCTCAAGCCACGTTCACATTCCTAAACGAGTTTTTTGGACAGCTTGTTCCGGTCATTCATGCGCATGGCGGAGTCGTGGACAAGTATCTTGGCGACGGAATCATGGCGCTGTTTCCGGGTTCTGCCGAAGACGCAGTGCATGCGTCGATCGCGATGATCGAACAGACACGACGTTTTTCTGATCGCCATCCTTCCCAGTCTGCGCCTCGTTTGGGAGTCGGAATTCACATCGGGCAAATGACCCTTGGGCTTCTTGGGGCCGCCGACCGGATCGAATTTACCGCGGTGTCAGACAGCGTGAACATCACCTCGCGGGTCGAGCGGTTGACGCGTACCTACGATACCGATCTCCTCATCACGCGGGATGTCCTCGATCGGCTCCCGGACTCGCTGCGAGCGAGCTGCCGAATCCTTGGCCAGGTCGACATACGTGGCAAGCAGCGCCAAGTCGAGATCTTCGAGGTGTTTGCCACCGATCCAGCGCCGATCCGAGAGCGCAAGATTGCCAGCCAAGAGCCACTCGCAGAGGTCGTCAGTCTGATGCAGTCCGCGGCGTGGGAGAGCGCCCGCGCGCGGATCGCAGATCTGGCTATTTTGCTTCCTGGGGATCGTGCGCTGTCGGTCCTCGATCACCACTGCTGGCGAATGATTCGTCTTACGCCCGATGAACAGGGGGCGTCATGAGCCGGGCGGCTCGCTTGGATCCACCGCTACAGACGTACCTGGAGGATCTGCTTTCGCGACGGAAAGAGGAGATCATTGAGCGCGGTACCGATTGGATCATGGACGCATCCATGGATCTGAAAGGACGTCGTCCGCGGGAGGAAACGCGTACTTTGGTGACGATGGAATTCGCAGCGTACCACGATGAACTCCTGTTCGGCGATTCAACAAAGCGCGATTCCTTCATCGAACATGTGACCTCGTTGCGCGCTCCATCGGAGTTTCGGATCTCGACGCTGCTACGCGGATTCCTTTCGTTTCAGCGCGGCGTCGAAGAAGTGCTTCCCAGTGAGTCGCTGCAGCCCAGCTTTGAGCTCTTGGTTCGGCAAGCACTGGAGCGCTTGTATTGCGAGACGATCTTCGTGATGGCAGATGTGTACGCGAGCAAGCTCCATGCGGTCTTGCGGAACACCCAAAAAGAGCTGATGCACCGAGAGAAAATGGCCGCGCTTGGTGGTCTGGTCGCTGGGGTTGCGCATGAGATCAACACGCCGATGGGAATCGCGGTGACTGCGGGATCACTCCTGCACGACAGAACGCGCGAAGTCGAGCAGGCTTTTGGCAAAGGAGAGCTAAAGCGCTCGACGCTGACAGGATTCCTAACCGATTCCCGCCAAGCCGCCGATCTTCTGCTCACCAACTTACACCGCGCTGCCGAGCTTGTGCAGAGCTTCAAGCAGGTCGCTGTCGATCAGTCGCACGATGCGCGGCGGCGGGTGCGGCTGGGACAGTATCTTGGCGAGATCTTGGTCAGTCTGGGACCTCTGTACAAGCGGACCCCGCATGCCATCGAGCTGCATGTCGTCGAGGAGTTAGAGGATGAGGTGTTTGCGGGAGCGATCGCGCAGATCGTCTCGAACTTGGTCCAAAATGCCATTCAGCACGCGTTTTCCGCCGACAAGCCAGGACGGCTGGACATCACGCTGCGAAAGACAGAGCGCGGGGATGCAGAACTTCTGTTTGCGGACAACGGCAGAGGAATGACACCGGAAGAGCGCGATCGGATCTTCGAGCCGTTCTTTACCACCCGTCGAGGACAGGGCGGATCGGGACTGGGAATGCACATCGTTCACAACCTGACCACTGAGCTGCTTGGCGGGACCATTTCGGTGCAGAGTCAGCCTGGTCACGGAACCCAATTCACACTCCGCTTTCCGCTCCGGCCGCAGTCGAGCAGCAAGGCATAAGCGCTCGGTTCAACGCGGAATCAGCCACGCGTTAGGATTCGTCCGTGAGTCCGGTCAGCTCTGCGCTGAGCTTCCACAGTCGCTTGCGCGCCGCTTGATCGGCGGCCAGTGGCGACGGGCGGGCGGGCTTCTGTTTCTTGAAATAGCCACCGCTGACGTCCGCAAGTTCCTGTGCGGTTGCCACATGAATCGAGGTCAGGGAGGCACTGGTCGGTGTATCAAACAGCGGCGCTGCCAATCGTCCAAAGAAGCGCAGAATCGGCTTTTCGCGCAGGATGTCGCTCACCACATCGCCAGGATGAAGGGCATTGCTCACCACCTTGGTACCACGCAAGCGCTCGGCCAATTCCGTCGAGAAAAGTACGTTCGCAAGCTTGCTTTGGGAATAGACGCGCAGACCGTGATAGCTTCGCGTGGCTTGCGGATCGTCAAAGTGAAACGCGGTCTGCTTTTCGTGTAGTCGCGAGCTTACGTTCACAATCCGCGCGGCTCCTGTCTCCTTAAGCTTTGGGAGCAGCAGATTGGTCAGCAGGAACGGCGCCAGGTGATTGACCGCCAGCGTGTCTTCAATTCCATCCTTGCTGAGCGTGCGCTGGGGATGCCAAAGACCGGCATTGTTTACCAGGACATCGAGGCGCGGCAGAGTTGAAAGGAGATCTTCCGCAAGTCTTCGCACATCAGCCAGCGACGAAAAATCACAGAGCTTGGTTGCGACGGTGCTGCCTGCTGCGTGCGCCCGGACATACTCCGCTGCCGCATCGGTGCGCGTCTTTTCGCGTCCGATGACAATCACAGAGAAGCCTCGCTCGGCCATTCCGCGCGCAGTTTCCCGACCAATTCCAGCGCTTGATCCAGTGACGACACAGATGGGTGTGGGCGTGCTCATTTTCGGTTCTTGCTGCGTGTTTGCGCGGAGTTTGATATCACAGCCGCGCAAAAAAAATACAGGGAGCAAGCTGTGGCAGCCGTAGGTGATCAAGATCGGACAGCACTGGTGACCGGAGCGGGCGGATTTGTGGGACGACATATGGCCGAAAGGCTCGTCGCTGCGGGGTATGCCGTGACCGTGTCCGATCTTCGCGATCCGAAGATCGCTGGTGCAAAGTTTGTGAAGGCCGACATCACTTCGAAAGCGGAGTGCGAAGCCGTCGTGGCTTCTATCTCGTCGGTGTTTCACGTTGCATCGATGGTGCAGACCAAGCAGAGCGGCGCGGCTCCGGTCTGGGCGGTGAATCACGGAGGAACCTGCAACTTGCTGGCGGCCAGCCAGAGCGCTGGGGTGAAGCGCTTCATCTACGTTAGCTCGGCGAGCGTGGTGTATCAGGGGGAAGACATCGAAAACGGCGACGAGAGTCTGCCGTACACAGCGGTGTCCCAAGCGCCCTACGCAGACAGCAAGATTGCCGCAGAAAAAGATGTGCTCGCATGGAATGGCAAGGGCGGAATGCTCACCTGTTCGCTGCGACCGCATGTGATTTTTGGACCCGGAGACGGGCGCTTTCTGCCTGCGATTTTACGACGGGCGAAGGCGGGCGCGCTGCGCGTGGGCGTGGGCCGTGAAAACAAGCTGTCGGACTTCACATACATCGACAATCTGATCGATGCGCTGATGCTTGCGGAAGAGAAGCTGGCGGGGGAACAGGGCGCGTCACTCGGTGGGCGCGTCTGGTTTGTCACCAACGGAGAGCCGATTCCGTTTTGGGACTTTGTCGATCGCGTGCTCGTACACAGTGGTCTGCCGCGAATCAAAGCGCGCATTCCGTACCGGATCGCCTATGCCTTGGCAACGGTGGCAGAGGCTGCCCAAGCGCTGCTTGGGACAGGATCAGGACCGGAAAACGGCTTCACGCGGTTTGCGATCCGCTACCTCTGCACGCACCACTACTTTTCGATCGAGAGGGCGCGCCGTGACTTGGGCTATGTTCCAGCCGTCAGCATCGATGAAGGAATCCGCCGCACCGTCGAGCATCTGCGCCTCGCTGGCGATCTTGCTGCGTAGGTTAGGAATCGAGCTTTCGATAGTATACGGTGGTGCTACACAGTCCTCCTTGCGGAAACAGCGCGTAGTCGGGAATGTCGCCGCAGCGCTGCCAGCCTAGTCGACTGTAGAGGCGCGAAGCATCACTTCCGGTGACCGTATCGAGGACCAGCAGGGTCTTTCCGATCTTGCGCGCGTACGCTTCGATCGCTGACACCAGGGCTTCCCCGAGTCCTTGGCGGCGGGCATCGCTGTGCACTTGCATCTTGGCGAGATCGGCCCGGTGTGGCTGGTTGTCCGGCATGCAAAGGACGAGCTGCACCGTTCCGACAACTCGTCCGGTTGCTTGCTCTTCAGCGACGAGCACATAGCGCTCACCGCGCGTCTGCGCAGAGAGGATGTGGAGCCAAAACGCCCGCGCCCGTTCACGCGAGAGCGGCGACATAAACCCGATCGACGCGCCGCCTTCCACGCAGTCCATCGTCAGGTCGGTGAGCCCCTCGATGGTTGCGGCATCGCCGGTTGCCGGTCGGATTCGGAATCCAGTCGCTTCGTTCACGGTCGCTTCCTTCCTTTGAATGCAATCTATTACCATGGCCGCAACATGCGAGAAGTTCGGCTCGGCTTGACGGTTGCGCTGCTTTTTGGGTCTGGCCTTTGCGGACGATCTGCGGCAGCGCTGGAGTGCCCGGTTCCGGCTGGTGCAAGTCCGACGCTGGCGGGCGTTGATGCGGAATCGCGGCTGCAGTTTGTCAAACGTACCTTGGCACAGACTGCGCAAAGCGAGCGACGTTATGCGCTGGGCTGGAGCCTGACCTATACGGCACTCTCAGCAGGGGCTTGGCTGATGGTTCCGCTTGGGTCGTCCAACGATCCAGGTCAGCTGTGGGAATCGGCGTGGAACTCGGGCACGTCTGCGTTTGCCGCGCTGTTTGTCCTGTATGCACCGCTCGTTGCTGCGCGCGATGCTGGGAAGATGAAGCAGATTCTGTCTGTGTCCGATCTGGACGGGTGCGCGCGGCTTGCAGAGAGTGAGCGAATCCTGAAGAGGGTTGCAGACAGTCAACAGAGTGCTCGCAAGCCACTGGCTCACATCAGCAGCGTGGCGTTTAACGTCGGGCTCGGGCTCATCTTGGGATATGCGCTGCATCGTCCCAAGGGCGCGGCGATGGCCACGAGCATCGGTGTGGTGATGGGCGAGCTGATGATTGCAACCCGTCCAACCGAAGCGCTGCGCGGCCTGGCGAGCTACCGGGAAGGCTCGATGATCGTTCCATCACCGTCGCTGGCTACGCCCCTTGCGCTGATTCCTACGGTGGCGAATCAGAGCTATTCCCTCTTGATTGGTGGAGCGTTTTAGCGATTAGGAATCGCGGTGAACTGTGGCTGGTGAAAACGCCGGCAGACAGACCGCAATGTACTCTGCTCCGTCGGGACCGGGCGTGCTGTAGCGGACCCACTCACCTTTTTTCGCCAAGACCGCTTCACCGGCTTTGACTTCGACGCTGCCATCGCGTGTCGTCACCGTGAGTGCACCAGCGAGTACGACCGTATACTCGTCAAACTCGGGAGTCTGTCCGGGCTCGACCCAGCCGCTTGGACTGCGCATGCGCGCCAGGCTGAGCGCGTCGGTTTGGGAGTTGACCCGGCCAAAGAACTCCTCGATGAGCTTGGGCTTGTTGCCTGCGGCCTCGATGACCGTCGGTTTGCGAATGTGCTTCAGCATGCAGACACCGTATCGGCTTTTTTGCACCTTGGGAACAAAACCCAGCGCTTACGGAATCGCCGCGTACCGGGACTTCCAGCGAAGGAACATCCGTTCAAAGTAGCGGTGACTGATGTTGGCGGCGAGAAGCCCAATCACCAGCGTCGATACGAAGAGTAGCCAAGGACGACCACCCAGGACATCTTTGCCGACCCGTCGCGCCACGTTGAGCGAGAGCATATGCAAAAGATAGAGCCCGTAGCTAAGCTGTCCGATGTGCTGAAGCGGCGGCAAGGAGAGCAGTCCCTGCAGGCTGTGGTCTTCCTTGACGACGCAGGTCGCGACCAGGATCGCAAATCCAACGATGACAAGGGGGTCTGGAACTGCGGCTTGGGTCAGCATTCCACCGACGAGGAGGAACGCCCAAAACGAAGCCCCGCGCACTTGCAAAAACCGGGTCCAGCGGTAGCTCTGCGGATGATGAAACAGGTGGGCGATTCCTACCCCGAGCAGGATGCTCCAAAATGGCCACAAGCGGAGTCCTCCCACAATGAACAGGAGTGCCAGCACTGCAGCGGACGCAAAGGCAAAGCGCGCTTTTTTTTCCAGCCAAGGCCACAGCAGATAGAACTGTTCCTCGACAGCGAGTGACCACGCGAAGTAGAAAATCGTCCGACCATTCGAATCGCTTTGCGGCACAAACCAGTTTGAGCAGTACGTCGCGAAGTAGCGCAGGTTGTGCCAGAAATTGTGGCCCGCCAAGCTGTCTCGCTCGGCCTTGAACACGAGCGCTGTGTACAGCAGAAGCACTGCATAGTAGAGCGGAAAAATGCGAAGTGCTCGACGGAAAAAGAACTTCCGAATCGAGATGTCGCCTGTGCTGTCCTTTTCGCGCAAAAGCAGGGTCGAGATGAGGAATCCGCTTATCACAAAGAACAGATACACTCCCAAGTAGCCGCGTGAAGCCAGCGTACTGTGGGGGAAATCGTGACTCGCGGTGTGATGCCAGATCACCGCCAGGATGCTGAGCGCCCGCAGCCCGTCGAGCGACCCGAACGTCCGCGTGGCGACAAAGCGCGCATGGGTCATTGCGTGTGTCTACCGTGCGGACAGGAGCGCTTCTGCGGCCTTCTGACAGACTTCCAGCAGCGGGCCTGGATACGCTCCCAGACCGACCACCAGCAGCAGACAGAGCACAATGGTGACCGCGAGCCACGGCTCAACTTGCACCGGCTCGGTTCGCACCGGCTTGTCCATGTAGGCCGATCGGGCGACTTGCAGGTAGTAGAAAAGACCGACCACTGCAAGGACTGCACCGACGACAACCAGCCATCCCATGCCCGCTTGGTAGGCCGCCATAAAGACATACAGCTTGGCCCAGAAGCCGATCACAAAGGGGATGCCCGCCAGGGACAAAAGGAAGACAAGGAGCGCCATTCCGAGCCAAGGTGAGCGCTTGGCAAGTCCAGCAAATCCAGTCATGGTGTCGTCACCTTCCCCGTCGCTGACAGCATGCACGACGAGGAATGCGCCGATGTTGGTTGCCGCGTAGCCGCACAGATAGAACAGGAGCATTCCCAGCGCGTACGCATTGCCCACACACAGCGAGAGCAGCATGTAACCGATCTGTGCCACACCGGAATAACCGAGCAGACGCTTGACGTTTTTTTGTGGCAGCGCCATCAGGTTTCCGACGGTCATGGTCACGACTGCCAAGCCGATGAGGGCTGGCTTCCAGACCTCGTGCGGGACCGCTTTTTGCGACAGCACGGCCAGGGTCACAAGGCCCGCCGCTTTCGGTGCCACCGAGAGGAATGTCACCACCGGGGTCATCGCGCCTTGGTAGGTATCAGGCACCCACATGTGAAACGGCACAGCGCCGACCTTAAAGCCCATTCCACCGAGGACGAGCAGCATTCCCACCATCGCGAGCGGCGTGGTCGGGGCCGCCAAGATTGCATCGAGGTGCGTGCTGCCCACGCTGCCTACGAGAAGCGACAGACCGAACATCGTGACCGTCGTTGATGCGCCTCCGACGAGATACAGCTTCAGGCCCGCTTCCGCCCCTTGGCGCAGCACTTTCTGGCGATTTTCAGGGGTCGACTCATCGCGCGACAGCGCCGCCATGATGTAAAGCGGAATGCCCATCAGCTCGAAGCTGACGATCAGCAAGATCAGATCACGCGCACCCGGCAGCAGCATCATTCCCGACAGACACAGCAGCAGCAGGAAGTGATATTCGCCTTGTTTCTTCTGCGTCTTTTGCGAAAGCCACTCCTTGCCTCCGAGCACGCACAGCAGCGTTGCAGACAGCAGGAGCTGTTTCACCAGGACGGAAAACGCGCTGCCAACGTAGACCGATCCGATGCTTCCAGTGCCGTCGAGCTTCGTGGTCAGATACAGTGCCGCCGCAAGGAGAATCGCGGTTAGCGTGGAAAGGTGTCTGCGCGCTGCATCCGGTACGTACATGTCGATGAGCAGCAGCAAAAGCGCTCCGCCCGCGACGAAGAGATCGACCCAGATGGGCTGTAGAAGTTCTAGGCTCATGGAAGAACCCCCACTTTGAGCACAGTGCCCAAGGCCATGCGCAGATAGTTGGTCGTCGTCGGATCAATGAAGTCGAGCAGGAGTCGCGGCCAGATTCCGCACAGAAGCAGCGTGCCGCCCAAGATCCACAGCGGCGCCCACTCGACTTTGCGAACATCGCGCAGGTCGTGGAAGTGATCGCTCGGTCCGTCGCCAAAGAAGACTGCGCGCGACACCCGTAGGACATAGACCGCGGTGACAAACGCGCCGATCACGCCACAGATCGACCACCAGGGGCGCGGACTCTGCCAGCCACCTGCGAAGACCAGGAACTCAGCGACAAAGCCTGCGGTTCCGGGCAGCCCCAGCGACGACAAACCGGCCAGTGTGAAGAAAGCCGCAACGCCCGGCATCACATTCGCAAAGCCACCCATCTTGGCGACCTCGCGGCTGTGGGCTCGCTCATAAATGTGACCCACCAGGGCGAAGAACAGTCCGGTCATGATTCCGTGCGCAAACATCTGGTAGACCGCGCCGTTCCAGCCCGACTGCGTCAGCGTGGCTGCACCCAGCATCACGACGCCCATGTGACTGACCGAGGAGTACGCAATGATGTACTTGAGGTCTTTTTGCGACAGGGCCGACATCGCGCCATAGACGACGTTCACGACCGCAACACCACCGACGATCGGAGCCCAAAACTGGGCGCCATCGGGCAGCATCATCATGCCGATGCGCATCACACCAAACGCGCCCAGCTTCATCAGCACGCCGGCATGCAGCATCGAAACCGCCGTTGGTGCGGACGCGTGACCATCGGGCGACCAGGTGTGAAACGGAAACACGCCCGCCAGCGATCCAAAGCCCAGCCAGAACATCACAAAGGTCCAGATCTGAAGGCTCTTTGGATAGTGCGCCTTGGCCAGCACCGCCATGTCGAACGTTCCCGCGCCCGACGAGAAATAGAGCGCCAGCAGACCGACCAGGATGAACGCCGAGCCGACCAGGAGCATCAGCGTCAGCTTCATCGCGGCGTACTCGCGACCGCCGATGTCAAACCACTTCCAGACAAAGCGCAGCGGACCCGCCTCGGTGACCTTGTGGCTCGAACCCCAGATGCCGATAAGCAGATACATCGGCAGCACCGCGATTTCGTAGAACAGGAAGAACACGAACAGGTCCTGCGAGACAAACACGCCGAACACACCAGCGACGAGAACGAGCAGCAGGACGAAGAACTCTTTGGGCCGATCGGCAAGGCCAAAGCTCGCGAGCACACCGGCAAAGATGATGACGCCGGTGAGGATGAGGAGTGAGACGCCCCAGCCGTCGACCGCCATCCGAAGCTCGATGCCGAGCGATGGCACGAGCGGATAGATTTCAGAGAGCTGCAGACCGCTGGCCTGCGGGTTGTAAAGCTGCGCGACATACAGACTGCCGAGCAGCGAGACCAGCGCGCCGAGCGCCGACGTGAGCCGAATGAGCGTGTGCTGTCCCGGGGGCAGCATCATCACCACAAGTGCAGCGACCATGGGGGCCGCCACAATCAGCGAGAGGATGTGCTCGGTCATCGCAGCACTCCGTAAAGAACGAGCAGAAGGACACCGCACACCGTCGCCAGAACATAGTCGGTGGCGATACCAGTCTGTACCTTGCGAATCTTCTGTCCCGACACCACAAACGCAAGCCCTGTGAGATTCATGAGTCCATCGACCAAGTATCTGTCGACCCAGCCAATCAGGGCCGCAAACGGCATCGCCAGGCGGTGAAATCCACCGACGTACAGCCGGTCCATCGGCCCATACTCCACCAGTCGAGCCAGCGGAGCGAGCGGGGCAGGGTGCTCATCGGTGTTGCGGTACAGCACATACGCCAGCAAAAGCCCGAACAGTCCGAGTCCCGCCGCGATGATTCCAGTCGTTCCCAAGTGGAAGTGATACGCGGTTCCGTACAGCTGTCCGAACATCTTGCCGAAGTAGCCCGCTGCCAGCGCTGGCACCGCGAGAAGGACCAGCGGCAGGATCAGGACTGCTCCACTTTCGTGCGCGTGGCTCGCTTTTTCCGTCGCCGGAGCAAAGAACACGCGCAGCAGCAGGCGTCCCATGTAAAACGCGGTCAAAAACGCCGAGATGAGCAGCAGCAGAAGCTGCCAGGAAAAGCCGTGCTCCCCAACTGCTTCGAGGATCAGGTCTTTGCTAAAGAAGCCCGAAAGTCCCGGCAAGCCCGCCAGCGACAGCGATCCGATGAGGAACGTCACCATCGTCAGCGGCATCTTGCGGGCCAGTCCGCCCATGTCTCGCATGTCGTTTGAGTGAACCGCGTGAATCACACTGCCCGCGCCCAGGAACAGCAGCGCTTTGAAGAACGCGTGCGTCGTTAGATGGAAAAAACCACCGAGCAGCGATCCGGCTCCCAGCGCCGCAATCATGTAACCCAGCTGCGAACAGGTCGAGTAGGCGAGCACTTTCTTGATGTCGTTTTGGAACAGCGCCATCGTCGCTGCGACCAGCGCCGTCACACTTCCCACTGCGAGCATGAGCTGCCGCGTTCCTTGCGCCAGCTCAAACAGCGGCCAGCCTCGCACGATCAGGAATACGCCCGCTGCAACCATTGTCGCGGCGTGGAGTAGTGCAGAGACCGGCGTTGGACCCTCCATCGCATCGGGCAGCCAGACGTGCAGCGGAAACTGCGCCGACTTGCCCATCACTGCGACAAACAGAAGCAGCGTGACCAGGTTGGCCGCCGACGGTGCGATCTGTACATCCCAGTCAAAGCTGCCCGCTTTGCTGCGCAGGACCAAAAGCCCGATGAGCAGTCCCATGTCGGCAAACTTGGTGACCCAGAATGCCTTGACGGCGGCTCGCGCGGCGCTCGGTTTTTTGAAGTAGTAGCCGATGAGCAGATAGCTGGTTACACCGACAAGCTCCCAGCCCAAAAACAGCTGCAGGAGGTTTGGGGCCAGCACCAAGATGTTCATCGCCGTCAGAAACAGCGAGTGATAGGTAAAGTAGCGACCTTGCGATTCCTTTGGCTCGTCGTGCATATAGCCAATCGAGAAGATCTGCACGCACGAGGCCACAAACGTCACCACCAGCAGCATCGACGCTGAGATGCCGTCAATGCGCAGACCAATCTCGGCGAGCGGCACCCCACCTTGCGGCAGCCACGGAACCGTAAGCAGCTGCGGCGCCGTCGGTGTAAGCTGTCCTTTGCAGAGCAGAATCGCCGCCCCAAGAGACGTAAGCGCCGCCGACACCGACAGCAGAATCGCCGTCCCCCGATGGCGCAGCCAAGGCACCACGGCGAGCAGCAGCGCGATCGCTCCAGGCAAAAGGAGCGCCACAAGCGCGAGCGAGTGAGCAGACTGAATCATCGCGAGCGCCTCCTACTCTTTGAATTCGCTCGCCCGGCCCACTTGCGCGTCGCGATAGGCCCGGTGAACAAGGATCACAATCGCGAGTCCGACCACCACTTCGGTGACGGTGAGCGCGATCGAAAACAGCGCAAAGACCTGACCGATGCTGTCGCCGCGGAAGCGCGAAAACGAGATCAGGTTGATGTTGGTCGCATTGGCCATAAGCTCCAGAGACAGAAGGAGTCCGATGGCGTGGCGGTGTGTGAGCAGTCCGTAAAGACCGATGCAGAACAGCGCTGCCGACAGCATGAGACACAGACCGAGTGTCATCGGGACTCCTCCGAAATCTGGACGGGGCGATCGCGGCGGAGCAGCACAATCGCGCCAATCATGGTCGCAAGCAGAAGAAGGGAGAGTGCTTCAAACGCCAGCGCGTGCTCGGTAAGCAGCAGTCGAGCCAGCTCTTTTGTCGTCGCTGGGGCCGCACTGTTTGTCGGCAGCTCGGGCGTCTTTTCAATCGCCTTCACCAGCATGCCCAGCATCGCCAGGGACAGCACGCCAGCCAGGTATGGACTCTTGTGCGGCAGCGATGCTTCCTTCTGATCGTGGCGCGTCAGCATCACACCCAAGATCATCAGCGTCATCACGCCACCGACGTAGAGCAGCACCTGGATTCCGGCCAAAAAGGGCGCTCTAAGCATCACATACAGCACGGCGGTTGCGCCCAGCACGACACCGAGCCACAGCACGCCATGAATCGCACTCTTTGCTCGGGCGACCAGCAGGGCCGCCAGCACAATGCAACCAGCGACGAGGCCAAAGCCAACTTGATCGATCACAGGGCCTCCTTTGCGTCCGCTTTTGTGTCCGTTTGGCTAGATGCGGTGGCAACATTCGGGGCCGCAGGAGCCGTCTCTTTGGCTGCCGCTTCGATGGTCGCTGGCGGCTTGGTGTCCGTCGCCGGGGCGGATTCCTTTGCCGGTTCCGCAGCGGCCACAGGCGGCTTCGCATCGGTCGTAGGAGCCGATTCCTTTGCCGGTTCCGCAGCCGCTTTGGCGACCTTTCCTTTGCCAGCTTTCTTCGGTTTTTCGGCGCCCGCTTCGGCGGATTTCTCGTCGCCACCTTCTGCCGGCTTCGGCTTGCCACGCGCCGGATCTTGCATCTCCATCAGCTTGCCGCCGGTTCCCCACGACAGCGGCTTCTGCTTTTGATTGGCGTACAGCTTGTCCATCGTAAGGACGAGATCTTCGCGACAAAAGCCTGGCTCTTCCGGGGCGCGACACATCACAATCGCGTCGGTGGGACAGACCTGCACGCACAGCTCGCAAAAGATGCAGGCTTCCAGATCGAGCGTGAAGTCTTCGGCGTAGCCGCGCTTTTTTCCAGTGACTTTCGATTCCCGCTTCGGCGCTTGCTTGATGGCGATGACCTGCGAAGGACAGATCCGCTCGCAGGCCAGACAGCCGATGCACGCTTCGTCCCCGGTGTCATCGATGAGCAGCGCAAAGCTTACGCGGTGACGCTCGGGCCGGGGGCGAATGACTGCCGGATACTCGATGGTGACCGAGGGCCGTAGGAAGTTGCGCAGCGTTGTCCCGAGCGCGCGAAAGGAGTCAGCAAAAAATCCCATCGCTAACCTCCCACCTTGGCAAACGCCGCCGCGGCCATGACCAAAAGCAGGCTCACCGGAACCAGCCATTTCCAGCACAGCGTCATCAGCTGATCCGAGCGAAACCGCAGCAGCGACCACCGCACCCAGTAAATCGACGCAAACAGAAGCAGCGTCTTTAGCACCATCCAGTGCAGTCCCGGGAAAAACGGGCCGTCCCAGCCGCCGAGGAACAGCACCGACGCCACTGCCGAGGCAATCAGCGTGTGAATGTACTCGGCCATGTAAAACAGACCGAACTTCATGCCGGTGTACTCGGTGGTAATGCCCGCGATAAGCTCACTTTCGGCTTCCGGAATGTCGAAGGGAATCCGGTTGGCTTCGGCCAGCGACGACAGGAAGAACAGCACAAACGCCGGTAGTCCTGGCAGCGTTGGCCAACACGCGATCCAGTGGTGATCGATTTGGTAACGGACGATGTCCGACATGCTCATCGAGCCGGACAAGATCACCGGAACCAGCGCCGACAGCACCATCGGAACCGAATAGGAAACCGACTGTGCGACGGCGCGCATGGCCCCGATGAGCGCAAACTTGTTGTTTGATGCCCAGCCTCCCATCCAGACCGGAATCAGGATGAGCGCATTGGCCGCAAGCACGTACAGCACCCCGACATCGAGGTCTGCCGCCACCACCGATGGGGAAAACGGAACGACAGCCGCGGTGGCGACCGCAAATGCGCCGCACAGAATCGGGGCCAGCTCAAACAGCGCGCGGTCTGCTGCCGCCGGTGCGACGTGTTCCTTTTGCAGCATCTTGAGCACGTCGGCAATCGGTTGAAGGATTCCTGCCGGTCCCACCATCGTCGGTCCCATGCGCGACTGGATGCGAGCCGCAAACTTGCGCTCAAACCACAGACCCAGCGCGGTGACCGTCAAAACCACAGTGATAATGGGCAGACCATAGACAAGGCCATGGAGGAGCGCGTTCACCTGTCCACCTCTCCCATGATGGGGTCGAGCGAGCCGAGGATTACGACGGCATCCGCGACGACGTGACCGGGCAAAAGATAAGGAAGCGCCGACAGCGCATGAAAGCTGGGCGGACGGATTTTGAGGCGATACGGACTCGCATTCCCATCGCCACCACCCGCAATCACATAGGTGCCAAGCTCTCCTCGGGATGACTCCATCGCCGCGTAGACTTGGCCTTGAGCGACCTTCACCTGTCCGACGAGCTTGATTGGCTTGTAACCACAGATCGGACCTTCCGGAACCGAGTCGATGAGCGCACGGACAATCCGCAGACTCTCGCGCATCTCGGCAAGCCGCACAACCGATCGCGCCCAGCAGTCGCCTTCCTTTGCCGTCGCTACTTTGACTTCGATTTCATCGTAGGCGTGGTACGGCGCATCGCGACGCAGGTCGTGGTCGATCCCGCAGGCGCGCAGAATCGGTCCAGTAAGGCCCAGCTCCAGCGCAAGCTCTCCGTCGAGAACACCGATTCCTTTGGTGCGCTCGGCAAAGATGCTGTTCGCCAGCGTAATGCTCTCGTATTCCGGCAGGCGCGACTCGATCACCAAAAGCGCTTTCTTGACGCCCTCGGCCCAGCCCGGCGTGATGTCGTGACGATTGCCACCGATGGTGTGGGTGTTGTAGTGGAAGCGCGCGCCGGTCACTTCCTCGAACAGATCGAGGATCATCTCGCGCTCGCGGAAGCAGTGCAAAAACACCGATGCTCCACCGCCGATTGCGCCTCCCAGATCGAGCGCAAAGGTTCCCAGCCACAGAAGGTGCGACGCAATGCGCTGAAGCTCTGCAAAGATCGTCCGCAGATAGCGCGCTCGACGGGGAACTTCGACGCCGAGCAGTTTTTCGAACGCCATGTTGATCGCCTGCTCGTTGTGCATCGGCGATACGTAGTCGTTCTTGTCGACGATGGGCGTTACCTGCACATAGGTCAGCCGCTCGCACAGCTTTTCGACGCCACGATGCAGATAACCAAGATCGGGCACGGCCTTCACGATCTTTTCGCCGTCGAGATAAAGCTGCATCCGAAACACGCCATGTGTCGACGGATGCTGCGGCCCGAAGTTCAGGACCATGAGGTCCGCTTCCGGCTCGTAGGTGTCGAGCGAAAGATGCGGATTGTGCCGTTTGATTTGCACAAGACTCATCGGCTTACCTCCACGGCGCACACGGCGCGTCCGATGCGTGATCGCGGCGCAGTGGGAAGCCTTGGTAGTCGTGTGGAAGCAGAATGCGGCGCAGATCCGGATGCCCAGCGAAGCGCACTCCGATAAGGTCAAACTGTTCGCGCTCCTGCCAATCCGCACCGGCAAAGACCCCATACAGCGAGTCGATGCCGTCGATCTTTTCGAAGCGCACCCGCCACATCACAAGCTGTGAGCCCTTCCCCTGGGTGCGGAGCGCGTAGGCCACTTCGTACTGCTCGGGCTCGGTCACATTGCCTTCCGCGTCTTTTTTGCCCGGATAGTGCGACGCGACGACGGTGACGAGCTGACGGAAACCCTTTTTCTTTAGCGCTTGGGCCAGCTCGCGGTGGCGATCGACGGGAACCAGCGGCGGCGCATCTTTGGGAAAGTCGCTGACGCCGTGCGCTCGCAAGATTGCTTCGGTGTCGCCTTCTGATGACACATGGGTGTCACTTGTCATCGCTGGGCGTGGTGGTGTTGGCGCTTCGAGCAGCGGATCAGAGCCTGCCACTTTCATCGCGCTCTGAAGCTGGGCTTCATCGGTCTTCGGATCGCGAGCCGGATCCCCGAGCCTGCGCAGCGCTGGCATGATCATCTTGGCCGTCTCGGGCCGCGTTTCCTTCGGTGCCCACTTTCCTTCCCGCTGGAGCCGCACTTTTTCTTGCAGCCGCAGCATGCCGGCCATCAGTGCTTCGGGATTCGGTGGACAGCCCGGCACATAGACATCGACCGGAAGGAACGTATCAATGCCCGGTACCGTCGGATACAAGTCGCGATAGAAGTCACCGGAGATCGCGCAAGAACCCATCGCGATGCACCACTTGGGCTCTGGCATCAGGTCCCACAGCTTCTTCACCCGCGGTGCCATCTTGACGGTGATGGTCCCGGCGACCACCATCACATCGGCTTGCCGTGGTGTACCGCGCACGATCGTGCCCATGCGGTCAATGTCGACGCGGCTTGCGGCGGTCGCCATAAACTCGATGCCGCAGCAGCTTGTCGCCATTGGAAACACCCACAGCGAGTTGGTGAGTCCCCAGGTCAGCAGCTTGTCAACCTGGCCCGTCGCTACCGACAGACCCGGCACGCCCATCATGAAGTCGTAGAGCGGATGCGTAAACGACCGATTGTCCTCTATTGCCATCGCAGCGCTCCCTTTTTCACCGCGTAGCCCCAGCCGAGCAGCAAGATGCCCACAAAAATTCCCATCTCGACGACACCCAGGTCGCGGACGGAAACGCCCCACGGCAGCATGAACGCGGCTTCGACGTCGAACAGAACGAAGAACAGCGCCAGCACGTAGTAGCGCGGATGAAACTGAATCCACGTCGGGCCTGCTTGGTCCTCGCCGCACTCATAGGTCTGAAACTTGAGTGGCGATTCCTTGCGAGCGCGAACGCGCAGAAGCCAGCCCGCGCCCACCATGCTGAGCGGGACCACCAAAGAGAGTGCGAGGAAGACCAGCAGAGCGAGCCATGCGTCGGACATCGATCAGCACCTCACGGACCGCAGCAATAGTTAAGTACGCCCAACCCCTGTGGGAGTCATTCCCATCGCGGAAGAGACGTGCATCTGACGGTTTGTGGCCCGACCTTACGAGCCTTCTGCGTTACTGTCAAGCCGAGTGGTGAGCCGCTTGCCGTCGGAAACGGTCCGGCACGAAGAGGACTTTGGCGGCCGTTGTCAGACGGTGCAACGGGTACAGCGGAGAAGAGAAAAAGCGAGCTTTCGAGGGAAGAATGACTGTGAGGGAGACTACGGCGTAGTCGGTCGGATCAGGACAAAGACGCTGCTGTCGCCACGCTGAATGAGGAGCACATGGCCACCAGGGCGCGGCTGACCAAGCAGCTTCGACGCTTCGTCCACGGACTTGACTGGATGCCGATCAACCTCGGCCAGCACATCGCCTTGGTGTAGTCCTGCTTCGGCGGCGGGACTGCCCGGCTTCACGCCGCTAATCACGACGCCTTGCCCACCCTTTATGCCCAGTCGTTCCGCAAGCTGCGGCGTCAGCGCTTGAAGTGCCAGACCAAGCTTGGCCCGGGCTGAGCTCGGGTCTTCGGTTGCACCGACCTGCGCGGGCGCGTCATCTGATGGAAGCTCACCGGCCTTGGCGTTGATCGTGACCATTTTGCCCTCACGCCACAGCTCGAGTGCGACGCTGTCTCCGACTCGGTGGGTCAGCACTTGGCGCTGGACATCACGGCTGTTGGAGATCGGCTTGCCGTCTACCTTGATGATGACATCGCCGCGTCGGATGCCGGCCTTTTCGGCAGGACCGCCGCCCGTCAGACTGACGACGAGAGCGCCTTTTTCTGGCGCACCCATTGCTTTGGCAAGATCGGGTTCGTACGGCTGCATCGAGATGCCGAGGAACGGACGGTGAACCTTGCCGCTCGAGATCAGCTCGTTGACGATCGGCTTGGCCATGTCCGACGGGACCGCGAAACCAATGCCGATGTTTCCCCCGGGACCAAGGATCGCGGTGTTGATGCCGATGACTTCGCCCGACAGATTGACCAGCGGTCCACCCGAGTTGCCGGGATTGATCGAAGCGTCGGTCTGGAGGAAGTCCTGGTAGTTGCTGCGGTTTTCACCGATGCCCGAGCGGCCTTTGGCGCTGATCACTCCGACAGTCACGGTGTGGTCTAGTCCGAATGGGTTGCCGATGGCCATGACCCACTCACCGACGAGCAGCTTCTCGGAATCGCCCAGCCGTGCAGCCTTGAGCGTGTAGTCCTTGGGGTCGACCCGAATGACCGCGAGGTCCGACTTTGAGTCGGTACCGACGATCTTGGCCGGCAGCTCTTTGCCATCGAGGAACTGGACTTTGATGTCGTCTGCTTCACCGACGACGTGGTTGTTGGTCAGGATGTAGCCTTTGGTGTCGATGACCACACCCGAACCAGCGCCGCGCTGCACTGGGCCCTGTCGCTCCTCGGTGCCATCGTCGTCGCCGTCGTCATCCGGTCCCCCGAATGGGCTACCAAACGGGCCGAAATGGAACGGAAACTCGCGACCGAATGGATTGCCGCGACGCATCACCTTGATCTTCTGCTTCTTGGCCACGCGAATCGCGACGACGCTCGGTGAGACCTGCTCGGCGACTTGCGAAAACGTCCGTGACAGGCCGCGGGCGTCGGCAATCTGATTTGGTGTGGGTGGCGGCAAGCTCGGGGTCTGGGCCTGCGGAACCAAGGGGGCGACGGCAGCCGGGGTCTGGGCTGTGCCGGGAGCGGCGGCGGACGCTTGCTGATCCCAGCTCACTTTGACCTTGGTGCAGGCGACGGTGATGAGTGCCCCCGTGGTGAAGAGGGCGAAGCTGCGGAACAAGCGGAAGGAAGTGGACTTGCCAGTCATATCGCTACTGTCCTCCAAGACGTGAGAAGTGTCCCTGCTGTTTGCGTGGAACACATCGCTCGAAAAGCTAGCTACTGCCTGTGGAACAGGCAAGGGGGGACGGCTATTCCCAGCCCAAGCTGAATTTGCGAAAACAAGTTGCCAATGCCTCCGGGGTCGCGCTGCGGCGTACCCGGTTCGCCTTTTTGTCGCGTGGGGTTACGGTCGGCGGAAGTGAACAGATGGCCAGCCGTCTCCGAGTGCTGCCTCGACATCTTCGGTCCGCAGCCGCTGGCGATTGCTATAGAGCATGATGGCGCGTTCCAGCACCGCTTCCAGCTCACGGAAGTTGCCGGGCCAGTCGTGGCGTTTGAGCAGCGAGAGCGTGTCTTCTTCGACGAAAAATGCGGCTTCGCTGCCAGCCGGACGTTCGGGATCGAAGAGCTCTGCTGGCCGTCGGTCTTGGTGGTTGCGCAGGATTCGGTTGCAGATCCACAGCGTCGAATGAGCAATGTCCTGGGGCCGCTCGCGCAGGGGCGGAACGTGCAGCACAATCCGCAGCAGTCGGTACGCAAGATCGTGGCGAAAGTGGCCGAGGCGCACCGCTTGCGGCAGATTTCCGTCGGTCTGAGCGATCATCGCAACGCCGCTGTCTTGGCCGAGCCGGTGGTTTTGCATGTGCTCTTGGATGCAGCGCTGAACGTCGAGAGGCATCACCAAGAGCTCGTCGAGGAGCAGCGTTCCTCCTTCCGCTTTTGAGAGCAGTCCGTCCTCATGTCGGCTGCACACTTCGCCGTCCCCGGACTTGTAGGTATCGGGGCCGAAGAACTGCTTTAGCATTTCTTCCGACGAACAACCGGCGAGTTGGGCGCGAATCATCGGCGCACCGTGAGGATGCATCAGACGGTGGAGCAGCTTCGCCAGTCCTTCTTTCCCCGTGCCGGGTTCCCCGTAGATGACAACGTGCGCGCGAAACGGTTGATCCTGTAGCCGCTCGATGACTCGCAGGATGCGCGCCATGTCTGGGTGAGCATCCGACATCCGGCCAAAGGCGGAAATCCATGCACTCAGTTGCAGCTCGCCGCCGCCAAAAATCCCGGATGTTTCCGGCTGTTCATCGCTCTGTGAGCGAGCAGGCTCTGGGCCTTTCCTCATAAGAAGTCACGATATCAGAGTTTCTCAGCTCGAAAAAAGCGCCCTCTTGACGCTATGCCGATTGGGGCCACAGACTGCCAAGACGGTGCCGCATCGTCCTTTTTTGACCCAGGGAGTCAGTCTGGCGCAGTTCGTTTGCGGGCTGGTTGGGGCTTGGGCGCTTGGTGGTGTGACGGCAGCAGCGGAGACTTCGCCAACCGGGCCGGTCCCGCTCAGTCCTCCGGCTGCGGTCCAGACCGTCGAGCCCGTTCGCTACAGCGAAGAGTGGGTGCACAAGACGCTGACGGACCTGCACTTGCGCTACCCGAAACTCACGAGGCTGGTTTCCCTGGGAAAGTCGCACGAGGGGAGGCCGGTCTGGGCACTGGTCATCGGACGCAATGTGAAGCGGCACGATCCAAGACCGGCGATTCTGGTGAGCGGTGCGCATCACGGCGTCGAGACTTTTTCGATCGACTTGGCGATCGACGTCGCTAATGTGCTGCTGCTACGTGCGGGCGAAGACAGGCGTGCGGGGTTGCGGATCGATCCGACGCTCGACAAGAGAGTGAGCCGCTGGCTCAAGGATCTGGTCGTGTGGTGCGTGCCAGTCGTAAATCCCGACGGAGTGTGGGCGTCGCTACACGGCTATGTTCGCACTGGACGAAAAAACGGGCGTGACAACAACGGCAACGGCAAGCCCGATCGGGGCGACGGGGTAGATCTCAACCGCAACTATCCATTCCGCTGGGGGTTCCTCGGGGACAAGGGCAGCTCGCCACTCCCCGAGAGCGCCTACTTTCGTGGTCCTGCTGCTGGATCGGAGCCCGAGACGCAGGCCATGATGCGGATCGCCGAGAGTGAGCACTTTGCCGCATCGCTCTCGTATCACACGGGAAATGTGACGGTGCTTGCGCCGTACACCATCGACAACGTCCAAAGCCCGACGCCGAACGAAGCGTGGACCGTCGCGGAAGAGCTGGTCGCTGGGCTGCCTCGCCATCCGCAAGGAAAAGACATTATTGTCCGTCGCAACATCTATCCGGTCGACGGGACCGACCAAGACTATCTGCGCGGGCAGTTTGGCACGTTGGCGCTGCTGGTCGAAGGCGCGCGGCGTGATCCGACGCAGGCAGATGCCAGGCACAATGTAGTCTTGGCGATGCGTCCAGTGTGGACCCGGCTTCTCGACCGATATCTCGATGGTCCGTCGGTCCATGGCGTTGTTCGCGATGTGAAAGGACGCCCGGTCGTCGCCGATGTGAACATCGTCGAGCAGTCGCTGGCCGAACAGGAGCACTGGCAGACTCGCTGCCGCGATGGACATTACGATCGCTTTTTGCCTGGACCTGGCGACTATACGGTGCGGGTTGCTGTGCCCGGAGGGCCGGTCCAGGAGCAGCGCGTTACCATCGGAAAACAGCGGCTGCGCCTGGATTTTACCGTCGAGGCAGCGGTTTCTTCTGGACAGTGCCCGAAGGAGCCGCCGGGATAGGCTCGGGCAGCGGCGGGGCACCGGACCCGGGCTTCACCACCAGGTGCGCGAGCTCGGGACGCAGCACCGAAGCAAAGGCCCCGGCAATTCGGCCCCACAGCCGCTCGGTGACGACGGGGTCGGGCACCATGTGCGTCAGTCCGGGCAGCGGCAGCAGCTCGTGCGGCTTTCCGGCGCGGAACAGCGCTTGCGACAGCTTCAGGCTGTGGAAAAACAGAACGTTGTCGTCGGCTGTTCCGTGAATGAGCAAGAGCGGTCGGCGAAGCTGCGACGCATAGGTAAGCAGCGATGATCGTTCATATCCGTCGGCATTTTCTTGCGGGGTGCTGATGTAGCGTTCGGTATAGCAGGTGTCGTAGTCGCGCCAGTCCACCACCGGAGCCCCAGCGACGCCGATGTGGAACACGTCAGGACGCCGCAGCACCGCAAGAGCCGCCATATAACCACCGAACGACCAACCGAAGATCCCGACGCGGGAGAGGTCCATTTCAGGGAACTTCTCACCGGCGGCCTGCAAGGCCGATACCTGATCGTCGAGTGGAATGTCGGCGAAATTGCCAACGATGGCCTGCTCCCAGGTTGTGCCTCGTCCCGGTGTGCCTCGTCCGTCGGCCATAAAGACAATGAATCCGTGGTCCGCCAGCCACTGATCGAGCATGTACATGCCGGCGATCGACATCACTTGGTTGTGGTGCGGACCGCCGTAGACATGCACTAGCACGGGATATTTCTTACCCGCCTGGAAGTTGCGCGGCCTGACGAGCAGCGTTCGGTAGTTTTGGGCCCCAACCTGCGCGATTTCCAGGTTGGGAACAAAGGGCGGCGGCGTGGATACAGACGGCAGCTCTCCCACGAGCTGATCGTTGGCGGCGGCCTGGCTGGATTCCGGCGTTCGCATCACCACCGTCTTGCCAAGCTGCGTCGTCGAAAAAGAGCTAAGCACATACACGCCTGGGTGCTGCCCGAAACTCGCAGTGTGGTAGCCGCCGCTTGGTGTCAGCTTGAGCGGTGTGCCCGACGCGATCGACACGCGGTAGATGTCTTGTGTCGTCGGTTCTGGGCTGGCCGCATAGCTCACATAGCCGCCCTTTTCATCAAAGTGCAGAAGCTTGCGAAATCCTTGCGTTTTGTCGACGAGAAGGCGCTTGAGCGCGCCGGTATAGTCGCGGAGCTGTAGCTCGCGGACCCCGTCTTTTTCACTCGTCCACAAGAAGCCTGATCCGTCGCGAAGCGGGCGAGGAACATCCTGATCAATGTTGATCCATGCGTCGCTGTGTTCCTGCAGGAGCCGCTGGATCTGGCCGGTCTTCAGATCCACCGTCACAAGCTCGAGATCGCGCTGGCTGCGGGTGAGCAGGGTGAGCATGAGCGGGCCACCCTCGCGCCACACCACCGTCGCCAGGTAAGGCAGTTTTTCGCGTGGCCACTCGACCCACAGCGGATTTCCGCCCGTCGCTGCAATCAGACCGAGCCGGACGTCGGCGTTGTCGGTGCCGGCGCGGGGATAGCGCAGCGGCTGCGGTGGCTGCTCGGGATGTAGCGCGTCTCCGACGTAGAGCGTCTCGACCGGTTGGTTGTTTACCTCGGTGAAGGCGATCGTCTGGCTGTCTGGGGACCAGAAAAATCCAGAGAAGCGGTGCAGCTCTTCCTGGGCGACGAACTCGGCAGTGCCGTAGCTTATGACCGGACTTTGGCTGTGCATAAGTCGGCGTTCGCGTCGGGTCGCCAGGTCCATCACAAACAGATCGCGACCGCGAACGTAGCCGACGGCTTTGCCATTTGGAGAGAGGTGCGGATCGACGATTGGATCGCTGCTTCGGTCGGTCGGCTCGGTGACCGGCGTTAGCTCGCTACAATCGCCGGTGCGAAGCTGGTAGGTGTAGAGCTTGCCCGATAGAGGAATGAGCAAAAAGCTGCCATCTTTGGCCAGCTCGAATGACGTGAAGCCACGCATCGACTGGCGCATTCGCTCTCGGCGGGCTTTTTCCTCGACGGAGAGGCGCTCTTCCACGCCTTGCAGCAGCTGGGCCGGGCTTAGTAGTTCTCGGCTTTGACCCGTCGCTACATCGAGTACGTGGAGCCGCAGCTCAGGGGACGCTGCCGTCGCGCGCAGAAACAGCACTTGCTTGCCGTCGGGCGTCGGCGTCGCCCGCATCGGCTTGCCGAGAGAAAACCCTCGGGTCTTGGAATGTAGCCCAAGATATCCGGGGACTGGACCTATCGTTTCCGAGGGACCGGAGGCTGCGTTTGCGACAGTTGAAAGAGACAGGTAGAGGAGCAGTGAGGCCCTGCGCATAGAGAGGAAACTATCACAATCACTTCGGGCGCGCCGTGCGCTTCTGGATGGCCTCGACGATCGGCTCGGGACGGCGCAGTCGATTGCGGACCTGTTCCTCGCTAACGTTGTATGCGGTCTGAAACTCCAGGCCGTCTTCGTAGAGTTCGTCCCAGGTACTTTCGTCGCCTACGAATTGAGACGGTCGCTTCCCCTTCGAGACGAGCTTTCCGAGACTACCAGCCTTGGTCGACAGGCCAGCCCACAGGTCCGCGCCCAGATAGCCTGAAAACAGCTCCAGGTCGTGTTGAAGCGGGCCAAAGATGTCGTCGAAGCGAGCGCAGAAGCTGGCCGACTCGGCGGTGTCCTCGGCGGCGATTTGTCCGAGCGTAATTCGCAGCAAAAAGACGTCTTCGAGGAAACGCTCGGGGCCGGTTCCATCTTGATGCCCGAAGGCTTGCAGCAGCACTCCGGTGGCTTGTTCGCGGACTGCTTGCGGCAACTCCACGTCGGTGATGACCTCTTGCATGACTTTAAGGTCAAACGGCAGCGACAGAAGCAACTCGCAGACCCGTGACAGGAACCGTTGCCCGTTCTCGGTGGGGCGCATGATTTCTCTTACCTGATACCCAGCTAGGCTTTCAAGGATAGTGACGGAATGTCGCGCTGTCTACGACGGGCTGGACGACTGCCTCGCTTTTTCTTAGCCTAGAGGAATCACATGGGGGGGCCGTGGAAGCCATTGTTTTGCGTAGGGAACTAGCTTGTGCGACGGCACCGGGCGCGCTTTTTGCCATCCTGGCCGACACCGATAGGTTGTATCGGACGCTCGGGCAAGTGGTTGTGAGCCGAGAACCGCTGGTGGGAGAAGGGTCGGCTCGATTTCTTCTTCGTGCGCGGGGCGAGGCCAAGTCGATCCCGTTTACGGAGATCCCGCCGCAGTGGAACCAACCGTCGCTGCTGGTGACCAAGCGGGTGCTTCATCAGGGGGTACTGGCAAGCATTGCAACGCGATTTTCGCTGACGCCGCAGATGCAGGGCACGCGACTCTTGATCGAGATGCAGGTAGAGTCGCGGCTTCCGCAGGTTGCGTGGCTGGTCAAGCTCTACGCGCAAGCGACGCTGTGGCATCTTGGCCGTACGCTGCTGCGCATCGACGCAGGAATTCCGCGAGGGGAACAGACGCAGCTTCGGGTCGCCCAGCTTGTGCCCGAGCCGCTGAAGCAGGCGCTGCAAAAAACCAAAGCGCAGCTACCGGCGGAGGAGCAGGGGCTGGCCGATCAGCTCGTCGCGCAGCTTTTGCGGATCGACGATCTCGATGTCGACTGTCTCCGGCCAAAATCACTCACTGAGACGCTCGGGCAGCCTGAAGCAACGGTTTTGCGATTGCTTCTCATTGCCGCTGCCAACGGACTTTTGCAGTTTAGCTTCGATGTCCTGTGCCCGTCGTGTCGCAATCCTGCCGCTCAACACGACCACTTGGAAGATCTGTCCGACGAGGCTTTTTGTACGCTCTGCGAGCTACGGGTTCCCGTCGAATTTGCCGCCAACGTCGAGGTCACCTTTCGACCCAAGGCTTCACTGCGCAAGGTTCCGCGACCGCTCTATTCGAGCGTCAATCCTGCGACCGCGCAGCACGTCATCACGCAGATGGTCTTGCCGGGGACAACCAAGCTGACCTTGACCGTTCCGAACGAGCCAGGTGAGTTTCGGCTGTGGGCCCGAGGTGGGGCAACGGGGAAGCTAACGGTGTCGACGCTGGGTCCTCAGCAGGCGAGCGTTGCAGTAAATGACTCGATTGTGCCGGCGCAGATCGAGGTGGCGATGGGCGGGACGCTTGAAATCGATCACCAAACCAATCAGGCGCGGCACTTTAAGCTGGAGCGTCCCGAGTGGAATCAGCAGCGCCTACATGCGCATCAACTGACGCTGCATCCTCTGTTCCGTCGCTTGTTTCCAAGTGAGCTGCCCAAGCCCTCCGTTCAACTAGCTGTGCCGACGGTGGCCGTGTGGGTTAGTTGCTTCGCATCTCTCGGAGAGCTTTGTGCAGCACTTGGGGACAGTGGGGCGTTCAGGCAGCTTCAGGACTGTCTCGATGCAATGCTCAAAGTCGTGGAAGAGGCGGGCGGGGCTGTCCTTCACTGCGACGGAGATGGCCTGACCGTAGCTTTCGAAGATACTGGAAATGCGCTGCGCGCGGCGATCGCTGCCAAGCGTGCAGTTCGCGGCCTGCGAGCCGACAACCCGTTTGCGCACCTGCTCTTGCAAAAGATCGCCTTGTATTTTGGACCAGCGACGGTGGTCTCGATCGACAAGCGGCTGGATTACTTTGGTCAGACCATGGCTGTCTGTGACCGCATGCTCAGTGAAGCGCATCCCGGCGATCTGCTGGTTCCTTCTGGGCTGCTTGCGGATGTGTCGGGGATGGAAGGAATCAAAGCCGGGCCCATCTTCTCGCTGACTGGACGCGGGCTTTCAGCCCCGGTTGCGGTGTCGCGGCTTACGTTCGAATCGTCGAGCTAGCGTCTCCGGCGCCGATGCCGAGCACGACTCGACCGCGTGGCCGCCCTTCCTCGACGAGACGGTGCGCCTGTGCAACCTGGGCGAGCGGAAAGATCTTATCGATCACGGGGCGAAGCTTGCCGCTGTCTGCCAGCTCTGTCAGAAGTTCTAGGTCCGATCGACGAGGCTGCGCCAGCGGTGGTGGCACCGTCTGGGGCCCACCGAAGAAGCGACTCATCAGGCTGTCCCAGAGCGCTCTTCCCGACGGAACAATCGGGATAAAGCGACCTTGTGGACGTAGCATTTTGCGACATCCTTCGAGCGTGAGCTGTCCTGACGTGTCGAGCACGACATCAAATGTGCCGGTCAGGGTCGCCAGGTCTTCTTTTTCGAAGTCGATGACCTCGTCTGCTCCGAGCGAACCGACCAGCTCGCTGCTATCGCCAGAACAGACGCCAGTAACGACGGCTCCGAGGGCCTTTCCGAGCTGAACCGCGAGACTGCCGATGCCGCCCGCTGCCCCATTTACGAGCAGGGCTTGTCCGCTCTGCAACCGGCCGCGGTCGCGGATCGCCTGAAGCGCAACCGTCCCCGAGAGAGGCAATGCCGCCGAGGCGCTAAATGGCAGCTTGCCCGGTTTGCGGGTCACCGCATCGGCAGGCAGCGTGACAAATTCGGCGTACGTGCCCGGGTTTTGCAGCGCCCGCAGTCCTATCACCTCAGTTCCGACCGTTAGCTTCTTTACGCCTTCGCCGAGGGCAGTGACAATCCCACAGACGTCGTGACCAAGGATCTCGGGCCGCCCACCGGGGATGAGCCGACTGACTCGACCGGCACGCTCTTGGCAATCGAGCGGACTTACCGTCGTGGCACGCATCTCGATGAGCACCATGCCCCGGCCAGGCGTCGGGCGCGGCCTCTGCACAAGCTTCAGCACCTCGGGGGGGCCGACGTTCGGCAGCACCACCGCTTGCATCAACATCGGTGGCTCCGGGCTGCCATGCCGTTTCGTCGGGTTTTCATCAATCCCTTCCTACCGTGGCGAGTCGTCCTTGCGCAGCGCCCACAGCACTTTGCGGTAGACCTCTTCGCTCATCACCAGCGACGAGTGACCGAGTGGCACAGTGACCCCGTGTGCGCCTTCGAGCTGTGTCGCCGACGGTGGACAGAGCCAGTCTCGTTCCGCTGCGATGGTGAAGAACTCGACTTCATTTGGCAGCGGCCCACTGTGTAGCTCGTCGAGGAAATCGCTACCGGGCAACAGTTGCCAGCTCGACGCAGACAGAAGACCCATCGTCGCAACACCCAGTGCGGCAACCCATGTTCCGCGCGCCGGTGTTCCGAGCATCACGATCCGCCGCACCTGCTCTTTGCCGCCGAGCCGCTTGATGTAGTAGAGGCCAATCAGGCCACCCATCGAGTGAGCGACGATATCGATTCGGCGAATTCCCGTCTGTTCACAGATCGTCTGTACCTTGCGATGAATCAGCAGTGCCGACGTACGGATGTCGCGAACATTGAGCATCCCGAGGTTAAAGGAGAAGACGTGGAAACCGTCGCGAAGCAGCCGCTGCTCCAGGACAAACATCGAGCCGCGTGTGCCCAAAAAGCCGTGAATCAGCAGCACCGGCGGATGATGCGGAGACAGCTGATCGGGAAACCGACGCTGCGTCATTTCGTTGCCGCGGACCAGATGCCGCAGATACGAAAACGCGTGCTGCCCGCCAATCAGGTCTTGCTTGAGATTGTCGCCATCAAGGCGGCGGACTTTTCGGTGGTCTGTAACCATCCGACGGACGCGCGACAAAAGCCCCCGATCCCCATCCTTTCGATTTGTATCGTCCATCCGCTTTTTTACCGAGCGTCGAGTCAGCAAACGCCAACTTTTCCAGTATCGCCCAAGGTTTCTGGGTCCGCAGAACTCGCTCGCAAAGGCGCGAACTTACAGCAATCCACGGCTTGGTCTATAGGCAATGCAAATTCAGCGAGAGATTGCGCGCGAAATGCTTCTTTCTGGAAGAGATGCGGCTCACCGGCGGGTTATAACACCGCACGACGGCTGCTGGCCAAATCGGCGCTCCGCTCTCGCGTGCTACTCGACGATGTTCTGACGTGTGGCTGTGATCGACTGCAATTTCCGCAGCTTGCGGGGTCTCATGGACAGGGCTAGCCTTTTAATTGGACCAACCAATATACCAGTGAGGCTTCCATGAGCGCACTCCTACACAACACAGATCAAAGCGCCGAAGAGTTGGTTGCGCTGCGACTCGACAGACCAGCGTCGCTGAAGACCTTCTTGCGTAACGATGAACGACTGTCGGCGCTGGCGCTCGCGCGAGCCATCATGCCGCAGGCAGCGGGGTTTGCCGAAGCGGGCAGCGACACGGTGCTACGTGCCGAAAACTGGCTGGCCGACGTGCCGATGGCGGGCGATGGCTACCGGGCACTGCTCCGCGGCTTCGACTGGTATGTCCGCGCCGCAACCGGCAAGAATCTGACGACCGTGGACCCAGAGCGGCTGCGTGAAGTGTGTCGGCGCTTCGCCGAAGCAGACATCGGTCGTCGCTATTTCCTCTACACGCTGACGGCACCGCTAAAAGGTGCCTACTTCGACGATCCGGCGATCTATCGCCGCTTTTCGATGCCCTATCGTGGCGCTCCTCCGGCAATTCCGCACGGCGATGTTCCCAAGGAACTCCCACGCTGGGCGCACGAGCGAACCCAGCCAGCCTTCGATATTCCCGACGGGGAAGTCATCGAATGCGACGTAGTGGTGATTGGCTCTGGCGCAGGTGGTGCCGTCGCTGCATACGAGCTGGCGAAAGCCGGTCGCGCGGTCGTTCTACTCGAAGAAGGCGAGTACTTTGGTCGTCGCGACTTTGCCCACAGCGCATTCCACCTGCAAAAACATCTGTATCGCGAGCTAGGGGTGACGATGGCCGTCGGGAACACGCTGATACCGATTCCCGTCGGTCGTACAGTCGGTGGCAGCACGACCGTCAACTCAGGGACGTGCTACCGGATGCCGACGCGGGTGTTTGCCGACTGGCGGGACCATCACGGCCTCACCGAGCTATCGCCAGACAGCATGGACCCATTCTACTCGACGGTGGAAGAGGTTCTGGGTGTCACCAAGGTGCCGCTCTCTCTCCTCCAAGGCAATCAGCCGATTGCCGATGGCTGTAGCAAGCTTGGCATCACCCATCACGGTCCGCTGTCGCGAAACGCGCCCGACTGTGATGGCCAAGGCTTGTGCTGTTTCGGCTGCCCCACCGATGCCAAGCGGTCGACCAACGTGTCCTTTGTGCCGATGGCGCTTGCCGCGGGAGCGCAGCTATTGGTTGGAGCGCATGCCGAACGCGTGCTCATCGAAAATGGGCGAGCGGTCGGTGTTGCTGTGACTTCGACCAGTCCGGCGCAGCCCGGTCAAAGACCACCTCGTTTTTCGGTTCGGGCCGGAGCGGTGGTGGTGGCAGCCGGTTCACTGATGACGCCGGTGCTTCTGCTTGGTGATCCTGCGACTCGACGAGCCCTCGGTCGCTCGCAGGCGCTTGGCAACCACATGACGATTCACCCCGCGATTGGTCTGCGCGCTGTCATGCCCACCCAGCTTCGCAGCCACATTGGTGTTCCGCAGGGCTACGCCGTCGAGGAATTCCACGACGAAGGCATCCTCATGGAGAGCGCTTTTTTGCCGATCGAGCTGACTGCCGCGTCGATCACCATGGTTGGCCAGCCCTTGATGGAGCTGATGGCGGCCTACGATCGTCAGAGCTGTTTCGGCTTTCTGGTCGAAGACAAAGGGCAAGGCAGCGTCAGACCGGGCCCGGGAGGCAGAGCGCTTATCCGCTACAACTTGGCTGATCGTGACGTGGTTCGGCTTCAGCGAGGCGCGTCGCTGGTGGCGAGAATGTTCCTCGCCGCCGGGGCCGAGCGAGTGCTCACCGGAATCGCGGCGCTGCCAATGGTTGAAAAGCACGACCAAGTGGACAAGCTGTCTGGGCTGCGTTTGCGTCCGCGAGACTTTGAGCTTACGGCCTATCATCCTCTTGGCACGGCCCGAATGGGTCACGATGCCAGGCGGAGTGTCGTCGACACAGATCTACAAGCGCACGACCTGCCAGGCCTTTACGTGTGTGACGGCAGCGTGATTCCGACGTCGCCCGCGGTGAATCCGCAGGTCACCATCATGGCGTTGGCGATGCGGGCGGCGCGGCGACTGGCGCACCGGCTGTAGCCGCAGCCTCGGCAGCTTTCTTCGCGTCCTCGGCCTTTTGGGCTTCTTCGGCTGCCTTGGCCACCGCTTCCGCCAGGAGTTTCTTGTGCGCGCTCTGCGCCGCTTCGCCCAGCTTGGCCAGACCGCGCTCAAAGTCACTGCCGACCATCTTGTCCATGTTCATAAACACGGTCATCGCCTTCATCATGAAGTTCGACTGACCACTCATGCTCCAGGTGACTTTGGTCTTGTCTCCGTCGGGAGCGAACGTGAACCGCGTATCATTTAGACCCGGCCACGGCTTGATAAACTCCAGCTTGATGTCGATCTGCGTCGGGGGCGTGACCGAGGCAATGGTCATGCGGCCTGATCCAACCTTGTCATTTCCATCCCAAAAGTAGCCGGCGCCGACGCGGTTGTTTTCACCGCTATAGACCTTCTTCATCGACGGATCGAGTGCTTCCCAGGGCGACCAGGCGTTCCAGGCGTGGAAGTCGCTGACCTGGGCGTAGACGACATCGGCGGGAGCCATGATGGTGGCGCTCCGCTCGACTTGGAACGTATCTGGCCGACTGTAAACGAATGCGGAAAGTGCAGCGATCGTTAGACCAAGAGCGACGGCAACATGCTTGAGAGAGAACATAAAAGGCCTCCTTGTGGAAAAGAGGCCCGACCATACCTGCGGGGCTGGGAGCGAGCAACCGGGGAAGGTTGGTTAAAACCAGACTTTGTAGCCGATCGAGGTGCAGCGGCTGCGGACAAACTCTTTCGAGGCCAGATCGAGGTGCGGCACCACATATTCAAGGATGTCGCGGCTCTTTAGATGGCACGCCGAGACGCCGGCGATGCGCCAAGCGATCGGACTACGAATGGGTACCGCCGTCGCTGTATGAGCAAGCGCAACAGCCTTAGCATACTCGCCGTGATCATGTGCGATTTGGGCATCGCGAAGGAAGCGATCGATCTCGGCGAAGTTGTTCCGCTGCTTGTCGTATTCGGCGACGTTGCCGATGGGTTTGTCGTTCAGATCGCGAACTGGCGGATATCCGGCCAGCTTCTTCGCTCCCGGTGGCTGGCCCGTGATAAGCGCGCACGGTCGCCATCGTGCCGTCAGTGCGTCGACATGATCGGGTGACACCTCAAGGATCTTGGTGACGTGCGGCTCGATCTTGTCGCAGCGACCCAGCGAGCGCTCGGCCTCAGCCTGCTGAAGGTGATAGGCAATGACGAGCTGCTGAAGCAGATCGTAGTGCTGCTGCGCCGTGATGCGGATGCTCGTGCGGGGCGGCAGCTCGCGGTTCCGACTCAGCGCTCCGTCGTAGTCCTTGCTGGCGAGCGCCTGCACGATTTGCTGCACATCAGCCGAGAGTTTCTGTCCGCGTTCGACTCGTCGCTTGATGTTTTCTGCGGCAGCCGAGACATACGGCGGCTGCCCTGGCACCGTCTGGACTTGCGACGCGAGCCGCACCGCTTCGTCCCAGCGTTCCTCGAGCAGCGCTTCGTCCGCTTGCACCAGAAGCTGTCCGACCTGACCCGAGCGCTTCTTGCCTTGCACCTCGCGCAGAAGCAGCGGCATGACGACAAGTCCGGCCATCCCAGCACCAGCCAAACCGAAGATCAGGCTGCGCTTGAGCGAAAATGGCGGCGCTACCGGCGGCGGATCGAGCGCGCGAAGAAAGTCGAGCATCGTCGGATAGCGATCCTCTTTCTTCTTCGACAGGGCGCGTCGGATGACCGCGGACACATGCGGAGGCACCGTCGGCACGAGCTGCTCAATCGGCGTCGGCTGCTCGTTTATGACCTGCTTGAACAGATCGATCACGTTTTCGTGGTCGAACGGCAGCTTGCCCGACAGCATTCGGTACAAGATGACGGCTACGGACCACTGATCCGATCGACCGTCGATTTGTGAGTTCTGCCCCATCGCGCCTTCTGGCGCCATATAACGGGGCGTTCCCAGCACCAGCAGGTCGCGCGTTGCCTTGTCGGCTGGCCGCGGCACTTTGGACACGCCGAAGTCGATCACTTTGGCGGTCTGGACGACCTCGCCGTGTTCTTCGTGATGGGACAGGAAGATGTTGCGAGGTTTGAGGTCGCGGTGAATGATGCCGCGCTCGTGGGCTGCGTGAAGTGCCGACGAGATCTGCCGGGTGATCTGAAGCGCTTCTTCCAGCGGAATTGTGCCGGTGCGCTCGATCCGATCTTGCAGATCCTCGCCTTCGAGCAGCTCCATGACGATGAACGCCATCCCCGAGCGGTCGCGGTCGAGGTCGCTGACCTGCACGATGTTGGGGTGGCGCAGTCCCGCGATGATGCGGGCTTCGTCTTGGAATCGCTCGCTGAGGTCGCCTTGCATCGCGGCTCGCGAATGCAGCACTTTGATGGCGCAGACACCACCTGTGCGAACGTGGCGAGCTCGAAATACAGCGCCCATGCCTCCTGTTACCAGGAGCTGCTCAAGTCGGTAGGTGCCGTTGAGTACCTGCCCGACGAGCTTTTCGGCTTCCTTCTGTTCTTGGGACACGGCCATCGCCTATCCGAAGTCTCGCTGACTTTACTTAGGTCTAGAGGCTATCAAAGTCGCCCACCTCACGAAAGGCTTTCGCGCAGATACACGAGCTAGCGATTCTGGATGTAGGCAACTGCCGCTTCGCGTGTTTCGACAAACCGAAGGTCGACCTTGATGTTGTTGACGATCTGTCCCGCTCGCACGGCCAGGGTCTGCGTAACTTTCGTTAGAAAGCTCGCCCCAAACACCACGACGTGTATTCGATCTATCACGTGAGCCAGCGACTGGACATAGAAGCTGCGGACCTCTGGAGACAGCGGAGCCAGGTCACGGCCGTCCACGATGAGAGCCAGATGGCCGACCTTCGCTTGGTGCGCAAGCAGCCGCCTGACAAACTCCTCGGCGTGCGACAGCTCGACCAGCCCGTGAGGCTGCCATTCCGAGTGCTGCGGATGCTGGGCATAGCGATGGGGCCCGATGGCCACCCATGCTTCGTCTGCCCTACTCGGCGCGTTCTGATCCATCGAGCGAAGAGAGTAACAGCCGAGCCAAGTACGAGACTAGGGACTGGATGGATGTGACCCTGGACGTTTGTATTCTTCTTTCGTCACCCTTCGATCGGGCAAAAACCACAAGACCAGCAGCGCGCAGGCAGGCAGGGTTGCCAGATACGGCATCGTGTGTACCCAGCCCCACGTATTCGCAAGCGCCGACATAAGCAGTGGCGACCCGATGAAGCCGATTCGTCCGAGCAAGCTATTAGACCAAGCCAGCGCATCGCCGCGCTGCTCGGTTTCGAACAGCTCGGTGGTGTACGTGATGGAGATGATCAGTCCGGCGCTGGCCCCACACGTCAGCAGCGAAAGGGATAGACGAAGCAAGAGCCCCGCAGACAAAAGATACGAACCGAGGATTCCCAGACTCCACAGCGCATACACCAAGGTGCAGCCCCAAAGCAGCCCGATCCGATTGAGCAGCCGACCCACCAGCGCCGACGTCGGGATGGCCACAAGTGCAGCCAGACCCATGTACATCCCGGCCCGCTGGGCGGAAAACGCCAGGTCCGCCATCGCGTGCTCTTTCCAGAACGTGATCGCGCTTTGGTTTACCGCGTACGTGAAAAGCCACAAAAGCGAACAGAGCACGAGCTTGCGACCGTACCCGGCCTTCCAAATTGATGTGAGCGAAGGTGCGACGCGGTTCTTTAGTGTCAAAAAGCTCGGCGTCTCGGGCAGGCGCACAAGGCCCACCGGCAGCAAGACGAGCATCAGGCCGCCAAACAAGTACACACTGCGCCAGCCCAGCTGGGTCGCGATCAGCTTGGGGGCGAGCAGTGCACAGACCACGCCGCCGAAGCTGCCGGCCGCAACCAGCAAGCTGAGCGTGCCGCGCGTCTTTTCGGCGGGCAGACTCTCGGACACATACAGCGATGCTGCGCCAAGCGTACTGACCAAGAAGATGCGCGCCGCCATCTGCGAAAGCAGGAACAGTCCCGCCGAAGGCGACAGCCCCGACAAGATCGACAGCACAGAGTAACCAAACACCGAGCCGAGCAGCACCGGTCGTCGTCCTACCGTATCGGCGCTGCGCAAAACAAAGTAGCCCAGCACCGTCCCGCAGTTGGCCAAGCCCACAAGCTGCCCACCGTCAACCACCGATAGCGCAAAGGTGTTTCGTAGCTCGGGCAGCGTCTGCGACATCGCCACCACGTCGAAGCCATCCCATAGCGAGACCAGCAGTAGAAACGCCAGCATCCCCGGCGTCAGATGCGGCATCGGCTGCGGGCTGCCTGGTCCCTGGGTTTTTTCCGACTGCACAGCCTTTCTAGCTTACTTGGACTGCGCCGCGCGTGTCATCGTCTGCGTTTTGTCGCCATGCGACTGGTTTGCAACACCCGTTCGCGCGGCATAATGACCGACATGGAAGAAATCAGGCTCTCAGCGGTCCTGGGCAACTCGCAGCGTCTCGATGGTGGTGCGATGTTTGGCAACGCACCCAAAGCGCTGTGGTCGCGCTACTTTCCACCGGACAGTGAAAACCGCATAGGTCTGGCGTGCCGGGCTTTGCTTGTCGAAGTGGGCTCGCGCAAGCTGCTGTTGGAAACTGGGATTGGCGTCTTTTTCGCCCCCGAGCTGCGCAGTCGCTTCGGTGTGGTCGAAGAAGAGCACGTCTTGCTCAAGTCGCTTTCGGCACTGGGTGTGGGCGAAGACGACATTACCGATGTGATCCTGTCGCATCTTCACTTCGATCATGCGGGCGGCCTTTTGTCTCCTTACGTGGCCGGGGAAGCTCGACGGCTCTTGTTTCCGCGTGCGCGTTATGTCGTCAGTGCGTCCGCTTTGGCCCGGGCCGAAAAGCCGCATGTCCGTGACAAGGCGTCGTTTATCCCGGAGCTTCAAGGGCTACTCCGTGCGAGTGGTCGGCTGCATGTGATCGCGGACCGTGCGACCCACGACGAGACGCTGCCGGGACTGCGCTTTCATTATTCAGACGGACATACGCCGGGGCTTATGCTGACCGAAGTCTGCGGGCCATCGCCTGACCGCTCGGTGGTCTTCGCCGGCGACCTTGTGCCGGGGACCGCCTGGGTTCATCTGCCGATGACGATGGGCTACGACCGCTATCCCGAGCTGCTCATCGACGAAAAGACCGCGCTGCTTACGGACTTGTGCGACCGCGGCGGCTGGCTGTTTTACACCCACGATCCGGCGATAGCGATGAGCTGTCTGAAGCGTGGCGAGGGAGGCCGCCTGTCTGCCGACAAGCCCGAGTCGTCCCCCGTCCGCTTCTTGCTGTAATGTCGATCGACGGCCATCCAAACGGCGCTCACCGCGCCGACATTCGCTGACAGATGGATCTCTTTTGCCTTCAGCGCGGGCTTGCCAAACGCTCCGTCTGGATGCGCTAGAAGCAAAGCGATCACTCACTAAGGCAATGCGATTCGTCTTTGAAGTAAGACAATCACTCACAGAAGCAAAAAGATCATTCATCAATACGATGATCATCTTCCATCAAAGCAAATCGATCGTTCGCTGAAGCAAGCCGGTCATTCATCGAAGTAAGACGATCGTTGATCGAAGCAAATCGATCACTATGCGAAGCAAATCGATCACCGTGGGAAGCACGTCCATCACTTGAGTGGGCGGCGGACTTCGAGGGTCCACAGTCCAGCGCACCTGCGGATGTGGCAATGCACAAGACGGAACTGGAATTTTGTAGCTACGTGTGGGTTGGGGTGGCAGGTTGGCCGCGCTTTGCTAGGCTTTTTGCGCTCCCTTTGTTTCCAACCGTTTTCCAAGGAGTTTGTGCATGGCCTCGCGTGTTCCAGTTCCCCCTCGCAATTTCGATGAACAGCTAGAGTCGCTGATTGCTTTTCTCAAGCAAGCCAAGACCACACTCGTCGGGGTAGACCCTAAGCAGCTCGAATCGGACCTCAAAGCCCAGCGCGAAGAGCGGCAGAAGGACAACGACGCAGAACGACAGTACGAACAAATCCACCGCAAGTTTTTGGAGTCGCAGGCCGACCGCTATCGCCGCTTTGGGATTGCAGTCCAAGTGCTGCGCGCCGCCAACCGTCACAATGCAGATGTGCTGGCCGCGATGGAACAGTTCAAGCGGACTCGAGCCACGGCTTCGGTGAAAAAGGCGAAAGCTGACAAGCCGTAGCAGACAGAATATAGAAGAGAGACACGCATCCGAGTGGGAGGACCGACATGAGAGAAGCACTGGGTTTTGCGCTGGGGATGGGCCTGGCAACAAGCTACGTGCTGCTTCTGCGTCTGAATGCCCGGCTTTACACCCAAAAGAGCGGGCAGGGTGCGGCGATGCTGCTTCATGTCGGTCGGCTGGTGCTCCTCGTGGCGGTGATGGTGCTGCTCGGCTCGCTCGGCAAGCGCTGCCTGCTGTATGGGCTGCTTGGTTTTCTGCCGACGCACCTGCTTCTGTACTTATGGCTTCGGAGACAGCCCGATGACATCGCCCCTTCATGAGTCGGCGCTGTTTCAGATTGGGCCGGTGCCGATTCCTGGGTCGCTGCTGACCAGCATCGGCATCACGACCGTCCTTGGGTTCAGCAGCTTCGTTCTGAGTCGTCGACTCAGGCCCGAGCCTGGCAAAGTCCAGGCGATCTGCGAGGTCGTCGTGACGACGATCCTCGAGCAGATTGAGGAAGTGACACGCAAAGACGGTCGGCCTTTTCTGCCACTTGTGGGGACGCTGTTTCTCTTCTTGATCGTCGCAAACTCGCTGTCGGTGATTCCGGGGCTTCAGCCGCCGACCGAGCGATTGGAGACGGTCATCGCGCTCAGCCTGACGGTGTTTGTCTCGGTGTACTACTACGGCATCCGTCGGCATGGACTGTGGCAGTACCTCAAACACTTCTTTATGCCGACGCCGCTTCTGTTTCCGATCCACGTCTTGTCGGAAGTGACACGGACGTTTTCTCTGTCGATGCGCCTGTTTGGGAACATCATGAGCCATGGACTGATCCTGGCCGTGATCGTGTCGGTGGCGGCGCTGCTCGTGCCGATTCCCATTCTGCTATTTGGGCTTTTCACCGGCGCGGTTCAGTCGTACATCTTTACCATCTTGGCGACGGTATACATTGCGGCGGCGGTCGAGGATCACCCCCAAGCTGCAAAGACCGGCCATAAGGAGTGACATAGGACATGAGCATTCAGGTCGTGAGCATCCTCGGTGCCGTCGTCGCAGTCTGTTTTGGTGCGATCGGACCGGCGCTCGCCGAGGGACGGGCGATTTCCGCCGCGATGGAAGCGATTGCGCGGCAGCCCGAAGCGGGACCGACGATATCTCGATCGTTGTTCGTCGGTCTGGCGATGATTGAAGCCATGGCGATTTACTGTCTGGTCGTCGCCTTGGTGCTTCTGTTTGCCAACCCCTTCGTCAAGTAAGCGATGCACGTCTCGCTGCTGAATGTCGCGTTTCAGACGGTCAACTTCCTCGTTCTGGTGTATCTGCTCCAGCGATTTTTCTATCGGCCTATCTTGGCCGTCATTGCTGAGCGCAAGCAGAAGGTCGCGAAAGAGCAAGAAGCGGCTGCGGCGGAAAAGCTTGCAGCGGAAAAGCTCAAGGCCGAGTTTCTGGCCAAGCTGGCGGCGCTCGAAGACGACAAGCAGCGGGTGCTGCACGCGGCACTGGTGCAAGCCGAGTCGGAAGCCGCGGGTCTTCGTCGCGAGATGACACAGAAGATCGAGTCTGAGCGGGTCCGGCAGCAAAGCCTTCTCAAGAACGAGCGGCTAGAGGTCGAGCGTCAGCTCAAGGAGCAGTCGGTGCGCCTGGGGCTGTCGATTGCCGAGCGGCTCTTGCGCGATGCGGCGGTGGTGACCGATCCACTTGTTGCAGTGCAGACGGCGCTGTCGCAGATCGCGGGCTTTGCGGAGCCGGAACAGCACAGGCTGTGGGCCGAGGTTCGGCTGCATGGGGCCGAGCTGACCAGTGCAGATCCGCTGTCGGACCAGGCGCTTGCGCAGACCAAAGCGGCGATCGAAAAGGCCTGTGGCGGGCCTGTCGGCTTCGTCGCGCACGTCTCACCCAAGCTGCTCTATGGGGTTGAGCTACGGCTTGGGCATCTGTCGTTTGCGCTGCACCTTCTTGCGGGCCTTGGCAAAGTGCAGTCGGAGCTTGTGGCGACATGAGCGATCTGTCGCAAGCCTTGCGCGCTTTTGGGCAAGACACCGAGCAGAAAGTGAAGGCGCTGCGGCTTGCTCCACAGCCAGAGTCACTCGGTCGGGTTGTGGCGCTTGCCGACGGCGTTGTCCAGGTTTCTGGGCTCTTGCAGGCGCAGCTTGGTGAAGTGCTGCTGTTTGCCTCTGGGAAGCTGGGCCTTGTGGTCGTCCTCGATGAAGACCAGATAGGCTGCGTTCTGCTTGGCAAACAGGACGGAATTTTGGCTGGCTCGCCGGTGCGCGGAACGGGTCAGGTTCTGGAAGTTCCCGTCGGGGATGAGCTGCTCGGACGCGTCGTCGATCCGCTCGGTCAGCCTCTCGACGGTGGACCACCGATCGCGGCGCGCAGTCAGCTGCCGATCGAGCGGCCCGCGCCGGGGATTACCCAGCGTCAGCCGGTGACCGAGCCACTTCACACCGGGATTACCGCGATTGATGCGATGCTGCCGCTTGGACGTGGCCAGCGAGAGCTGATCATTGGCGACCGTTTCACCGGCAAGACCGCGATCGCCGTCGACGCCATCTTGAGCCAAAAAAACACCGACGTGATCTGCATCTATGCAGCGATTGGTCAGCGGTCGTCATCGGTGAGTCAGGCCGTTTCGGCGATTCGTGAGCGTGGGCCCACCGCGCGAACCATCTGCGTGGTGGCGGCGTCGGATGCTGCGGCTGGTCTTCAGTGGATGGCACCGTATGCCGCTTGTTCGATGGCCGAGTACTTCTGCGAGCGTGGCGGGCACGTGCTCTTGATCCTCGACGATCTAACCAAGCATGCGCAGATTCATCGGCAGGTGGCGCTGCTTCTTCGCCAGCCGCCCGGACGAGAAGCCTATCCCGGCGATGTCTTTTATCTCCACTCGCGACTGCTAGAACGCGCGGCGAAGCTGTCGCTGGAGCGTGGTGGTGGCTCCCTGACAACGCTGCCAATCGCCGAGACGCTGGCGGGCAATCTGTCGAGCTACATTCCGACCAACTTGATCTCGATTACCGACGGACAAATTTTTTTAGAGCCACGCCTTTTCAATGAAGGACAAAAACCGGCAATTGATGTCGGCAAGAGTGTTTCTCGCGTGGGTGGCAAGACCCAGCTCCAAGTGATGCGCAAGGTCAGCGAAAAGCTGCGCCTCGGGTATGCGCAGTTTTTGGAGCTGGAGATCTTCACCCGCTTTGGCGGCGCGATGGATGAACGGACGCAAAAGGTCATCGAGCGGGGTCGACGGGTCCGTGCGGCGCTTCTTCAGCCGCAGTTTCAGCCGCTTTCAACTGCGCACCAGGTGGCCTTGCTTTCGGCGCTCGACGATGGGCTTCTCGACGGACTGCCACTGGCGGCGATTGGACTGTATCGCGATGCGCTTGGGGCACTTCTTGACGGAGAACACAAAGCCATCGCGCTGCGGATTGAGCAGGGCCAGTCGCTATCCGACGAAGATCAGAAGCAGCTCGGGGCGGTGCTGCGGGCGGCGCTCGACAAGCTGGGTTTGGGCGAGGCGCGCGATGTTCGGAGCTGATCTGGCGGCGCGGATTCGGACGGTGCAGCAGCTTGGGGACTTGACCCAAGCGATGAGGCAGCTTGCGGCGGCACGGCAAAGACAGGCGTCGGAAAACTTCGCAGGGCTGGAGCGATTTGCCCAAGCGACGCTGCTTGCGCTTTCGCAAGGCTTGGCCCTTTTGTCCAAGCAACCAAAACCGCCGGTTGCGACGGGTTTTGGCCAAAGGCTGCTCGTGGTGTGCGTATCCGAGCATGGCTTTGTCGGCGCTCTGAATGAGTCGCTCGTCGGCAAAGTCGTTTCGGTAATGGCCGAAAAACCCTCGCAGCTTGTGGTCTTGGGCAAGCGCGGACTGCGGCACATCGAGGAGCGCGGCCTTGCGGTGCATGAATCAGCAAGCATGCCGACGACGCTCGGGGCGGTGGCGCGAACCGCGAGTGCGCTGGTCGAGCGACTGTTTGATCGGGTGTCGCGTGGTGAGGTGGCCGAAATCGAAGTGGTGTTTGCCAGGCTTCGTGGCCCATCGAGCTACGAGCCGTTTCGCCAGCGTCTGTTTCCGCCTCAAGTTACACCCGCAGTCCTTGAAGGAGAGCCGCCGCTGCACACACTGCCGGTGGAACATCTGACGGCGCGGCTGCTCGAAGAGTATGTGTTTGCGCAGGTGACGTGGATGATTGGTTCAGCGTTCGCGTGTGAGCAGGCCGCGCGCTTTGTCGCCATGGATGCGTCGCATCGCAACCTTCAAGATCAGCTCGGCGAGCTGCGCCAGCTCGAGAGGGCCGAGAGGCAAGACACCATCACCAACGAAATTCTGGAAGTTGCGACGGCAAGCACACTGCTTTCGGAGACGCGTCATGACTAATCCCGGCGTGGTGGTACGAGTCCGCGGCTCGGTCGTCGACGTTCGCTTTGCAACCGGCGAGCTTCCGGCCATCGGGGAGGCGCTCCACATTCCGCAGGGCGGACGAAGTCTAACGCTCGAAGTGCAGCAACACAGCGACGCGCAGCAAGTGCGGTGTGTGGCGCTCGACTATACCGAAGGGCTGCGTCGGGGCCAGACGGTGAACCGGACCGGGAGCTGCATCGTGGTGCCAGTGGGCGAAAACATGCTCGGGCGGCTCTGCAATGTCCTCGGACAGCCGATCGACAACCTGCCGCCGCCGCCCACGGAAACGCCACTTCGGCCCATTTATCGATCAGCACCGCCGCTGCGCACCGAAGGGCAGGTGCCCGAGGTGTTTTTTACCGGGATCAAAGTGATCGATCTGCTGCTGCCTTTGCGTCGAGGCGGTAAGGCTGGTCTGTTCGGCGGTGCAGGCGTTGGCAAGACCGTGCTTCTGATGGAGCTGATTCGGGCGACCGTGCAGACCCACGGTGGTGTCTCGGTGTTTGCGGGCATCGGCGAGCGTTCGCGTGAGGGCAACGAGCTGTGGCTCGACATGCAGCAGTCGGGCGTGCTCAAGAACACGACGCTGGTCTTCGGGCAGATGAACGAGCCACCGGGGGCGAGATGGCGCGTCGGCCTGACCGCGCTGACCGTCGCTGAGTTTTTCCGTGATGAGCGTCGGCGCGATGTTTTGCTGCTGATAGACAATGTCTTTCGCTTCATTCAGGCGGGCGGCGAGGTGTCGGGACTGCTCGGTCGTCTGCCGTCACGGGTTGGCTACCAGCCGACGATGGCCACCGAAGTCGCCGAGTTTGAAGAGCGCATCACGTCGGTGGCAGGCGCAGCGGTGACGTCCATCCAGGCGGTCTACGTCCCGGCGGATGACTTGACCGATCCTGCGGTCGCGCAGCTCTTTTCACACCTCGATGCGAGCTTGGTCTTGTCGCGCAAGCTGGCGTCAGAAGGCATCTACCCGGCGGTCGATCCGCTGGCCTCGTCGTCGAATCTGCTTGATCCTCGGCTCGTCGGGGCCGAGCACTATCGGATTGCCGAGTCGGTGCGCAAGACGCTGGCCCAGTACCGCGAGCTGCAAGACATCATCGCCATGCTGGGACTTGAAGAGCTATCGCAGGAAGATCGGCTGACGGTGGCGCGGGCGCGGCGGCTGCAGCGCTTTTTGACCCAGCCGTTCCTCGTGACCGAGGCGTTTACCGGACGGGGAGGGCGGACCGTGCCGCTTGCGGAGACGCTGTCGGGATGTCGGGCGATTCTCGGCGGGGAGTGTGACGGCTGGCCCGAGAGTGCCTTCTATATGGTCGGCACGCTGGATGAAGCGAAGAAGCGGGTCTAAAAAGCGGCGGTGCTAGGCAGCCAGAAGGCGGGAAAGGCGGCGTTCGCCCATGACCCACTGCGGCACAGCCACAGCCAAGAGCAGAATCGCCGAAACGCAGTAATTTACGCCGCGTGCCGTCGAGTCGAGGCTTGATCCAAGCTGTTCGGCCTGTTGCTGCATTGCGGCAAGAAGGAAGTAGGCGATTCCGATCAAAAACACGACCCAAGCCACGGCACTGATGAAAACACCTGAATATTTTTGCAGTGTGCCAGAGCGGTAGCCGATTGAGATTGCGCGTATATCGCTACGCACTGCGAACTGGGATACACGGTCACTGCGTAATCCTGGTTGCACTGTCAGTCCGTGTTGTTCTGCTTGCATGCTCAGGCTCCGTGCTTTCTGGCTCTCGCTCCTTCTTTATTGCAAGTGGAAGGCCAACGGAACCAGCTGAACAGCGACGGAAAATCGGGCAGCGGACGCGACCGGAACGGGCGTGTGATTTCACAACGCGCCGCGTCACAGATTTTGGGCAGGTTGCTACTGGAAGATCTCTGCGACCGGTCGGCCTGAAATGCGGGTAAGCGGTGACAGTCCGAGCGCGGCCAAGGCGGTGGCGGCAGTGTCCATCGTCGAGATGGTCGAGCGAATGTGATAACCCCGCCGAACGCCCGGGCCCGATGCGATCCAGGGTATTTCCCGATCGCTTGGCAGTGCTCCCGTATGACCACGCGCATGTCCACCGTGATCTGCCGAGACGATCACCAGCGTATCGTCGAGCATGTTGGCGTTCTGGAGCGCGCGATAGATCGTTCCTAGGCACGCGTCTGCTGCGAGCGCAGCTTTGCGATAGCTCGCCGTCATCCACCCGTCGGAGTGACCGGCCTCGTCAGGATCGGAAAAATGTACGAACGTAAGACCGGGCTTCTCTCGGGCGATGTACCGCGCAGCCTCGTCGCTGACCTTTTTGCAGTAGTAGCCTGGCCGCGCAAACACATCAATGGTCCCCTCGGGCATGATGTGGCGCAGCTTGGGCTTGCCGACGAATGCTGCGGTCTTCAGGCCACTTTCCTCGGCGGCCTTGAAGATCGTCGGCACGCGGATGTAGCCACGGGTCTTGAGCCAGGTATTCCAGGTCAGGCCGTGCTGATCGACATCGACGCCCGACAGCATTGAAGCATGGGATGGCAGCGTCGACGCGGTTCGGATCGTCCGTGCTTTCCACGAAAACGAGCCGTTGCGATAAAGCTGCGCGTGCCAGTACATGTTTTGCTGCCCGTAGATGAGATCGGGCCGCATGCCGTCTTCACTGATGATGATGACGTGCCGGACGCCTGCCGGATGCTCCATGCCCAGCGACGGAATACTGGCTTTCGCTAGCGGTGCAGACGCGGGTTTTGCGGCGGTTGCCACCGCTGGGGCCGCATGCGCGGTTGACTCCTTGGTCGGGAGACGAAACACCGACGACGACAAGAGCAAACCAATGGTGCTCACTGTAGCAAGCCGGTAGACGCGTTGCCTTCTGCGCATGAAATTAGGTTACCGTCAAGAACGCTCCAATTACAACCACCGTTGCATGCTGAAAGCTCGCGAAACGGCTTTGGCTTTTGGCGACAAAGCAACAAGATCCGAAAATCGGAGCAGGGTTAGAGACTTCGCTTATGGATAGAATCGAGACGGATCGCAGCGGGGATGCGGCGCTGCGCCAAGATGTATCAGAGTCCAAGCTGCGTCCACCGGTTGGCGGCAGCTACCTTGGACTGCTTTTGCGCAACCGCGACTTTCGATCGGTCTACTTGGCGACGTTGATAAGCCTGGGCGGCGACTGGTTCATGATGGTCGCGCTTTACGATCTGGTACTGACGCAGACCGGGAGTGCGACGCTGGTTTCGCTGATCAACGTCTGCTTGGGGCTGCCGGCGCTTCTGGTGACGCCGTGGGCGGGCAATCTGATCGACAAGACCGATCGCAAGCGGCTGATGGTGACAGTGGATCTGCTGCGGGCGGGCCTGTCGCTTTTGCCGATCTTGGTGGTGTCGCCAAGCCTGCTGCCGCTGGCCTTTTTGGCAGTGGCTGGGCTGTCCGCAGGAACCGGTTTTTTTGACCCAGCCGCCGAGGCCGCCGCACCAAACCTTGTCGCTCCCGAAGACCTGGGCCGGGCCAATGCGCTGCTGGGATCGGCGTGGGGAACAATGCTGATGGTCGGTTCGGCGCTTGGCGGTCTGGTCGCAACGTACCTGGGTCGCAACGTCGCGTTTGCGATGAACGCGCTGAGCTTCCTTGTATCGGCGGCGCTGCTGTGGCGGATCAAGCTGCGGTTTTCCGAACATCATGAACAGGACCGGCCCCAGACGACGCTGCGAGAGTCACTCTCTGAAGCTGCAACCTTTGTACTTGAGCGGCCCAAGGTCATCGCCCTTTTGTGCGGCAAGGGACTGCTCGGGCTGACGCTTGGTCTCACATCGCTCATCTCGGTGTTTGGCGAGCAGGTGTTCCATCGCGGGTCCGAGGGAATTTCCAAGCTGTTTGTCGCCCGCGGACTTGGTGCAGTCGTCGGTCCGTTTGTGCTGTTTTCTCTCGTGAAGAGCGCTGCGCGGCGGCCTCTGGCGATTGCTCCGTGCATCATGCTGTATTCGCTTGGGTACTGCCTGGTGTCTCGCAGTCCGTCGCTGGAACTGGCGATGATCCCGCTTGTGATCGGGCACATGGGCGGCGGCGCGATGTGGCAAGCGACGACATACGCGATGCAGTTCGAGGTGCCGGACGTTCTGCGCGGACGGATTTTCTCGTTCGATCAAGCGATCCTCGGTGTGACCTACTCTCTCTCGACGATGGGGATGGGACTTTTGGTGGATCGCCACGGGGCTCGTCCGGTTTTCCTGGTGGTTTCCTTGGTGTTTACGCTGCTCGGGTTGGTGCTGATGTTGGTGACTCGGCGTTTGTGGACTGCACACAGAGTGTGACGATGTAGGACAACGTAAGATTTTTGACTTCCTTGTCACACCGAAGTAGTGTCTGGGTCATGAAGCCCAAGCTCACTTCTGCCAAATCCGTGGAATCCCCGTCGAGCCGTCCACAGAGCGGTCGTCCCCAAAGTGGCCGTCCGGCATCAGGTCGGCCCCAAAGTGGTCGGCCCCAAAGCGGTCGGCCCACGAGCTACCGTGAGACCCGCGCGCACGTTCCTTCGGGTGCGCCTACTCGCGTGGAAAAGCGTCGGAGCTTGCGCTTTGACAAGGCCTTTCCGGTCGCGCTGCGCAGTGATTCCTTTGGCGAGATGTCGGCGATTGCGCGCAACGTGTCTACCGGCGGAATGATGGTTGAAGTGCGAGAGCCGCTTCCTTTGGGTACCCAGGTGATGGTGTTTTTTTCACTGCCCGATTCCCATGCTCGCGTAACGGCGCGCGGCGAAGTCAAGAACCACTACTTCCTTAATTTTTCCGATGGAAAAGGGGGAGTTCGGGCGCTGTCAGGAATGGGGCTCCGTTTCTCTTCCTTTGAGTCTGATTCCGACCTAACACTTGGGATGGGAATCTCGCGCCTTCGTACCGTACTTCACTAGCCATCGCGTCGTAGCAGTCCCAGCGACCAGAAGCTGCCAACCCCCGGAAAATCCTTTCGAGGGCTGTCGCCACTGGAGCGGCACGCACCTTCTCCCCTGACAGTCATTCCTTCGTACAAGCTGCGCGGCCTTGATGGCTGTGACTGGGTTCCCCCCGCGATGTGGCCAGCGGGCGCCAGCCGCAGAACCTACCGTCTACCCGGCGTGATGGCATTGGGTACCTTGTCGCACGATGTCTACCGTGAAACCGGTATCCCTTTGGCCCCAAACCCTCAGCATTTTGGCGGGATTGGACTTCCAACCGCAGTAATGAGTGCGCTATGCTGAAACGGTAGGATTCCTTGTTCGTATCATTCGCTTCCTACCTGGGATGATGAAGCAGAGATCTCGACCCATGGCGCAGTATGCGAGCGGGCTTTCAGATCCGGCGATGATGCGGACTATCGCGATGAGGTAGAGCATGTCGGATGTGAACAATCCAGATCGAGAAGCCGCGGCAACGCAGACGCTAGATGGCGGATGGTTCCGTCGGGAAAGAGAACGGATCGCAGTCGGACGGAAGGGAATCGCGCTTCGTTTGGGAACCACTGAAAGCAAAGTGGCGACCCTGGAGATGCGCAAACAGGACGTTCCCAGCGAGTGGTTCGGAGTGCTCCGCGATCTGGGTTTTCGTATGCCAGAGAGCGTCTCCGTGGGCTCTGTGGCATCGGGAGTCGTGGTCCACGACGTCGCTGCTTCAGGGGCTTCGGCTTCCAATGGCGAGCGTGTGACGGCGGCAGCTCCGCCCGCTGTGGTGGTCGCCGAGATTGCAGACCCTGGCACTGTGGACAACGCTCCTTTTGTGGAGGTCGTCGCTGCCGAGGTCATTGACAAGACGACTCCCCCTGCTTCCGCTGTTGCTTCCGCCCAAGTGGAGGTCGTGGCCGCGGAGGTCGTGGTGACTCCAGAGGCGTCGAAGGAAGAAAAGCAAACGGACGCTCCGGTTGCGACGAACCCGACGGAATCTGTCGACCATGCCGTCCCAGCGGATGCGCAGTCAATTGCGGGACCACGCAAGGCGACAGAGACGAAGTCTTCCGACCACACACCATTTCATGGCCACTGGCTGCGTGAGCGTCGTCGGGAAAAAGGCATCCAGACGAGCGAGATGGTCAAGAAGCTGTCCACACTTCCGGCTGATCTCTATACGCTGGAGCGGCACAACATTCGGCTCCCATTGCGCTGGATTCCGGGGCTGTTGAAACTGGGAATGCTCACGGTTGATGAAGCGAAGGTCGCGACCCGGCTTCCTCCCAACCGTCTCACAGCGATGAACGGCCTTTGGCTGCGCAAGCAGCGCAGTCTGAGCAAGCTGTCTCCACTGGACGTTGCGGATAGGCTCGGCGTGAGTGCGCTTGATGTACGTCTCATCGAGGCTCGGTCGTGGCCGCTGCCGGTGGAGTGGTTTCCGGCGCTCAAAGCGCTTTTCTCACCCGCCGAGGTTGGGAATCAAAAGGAACCTTCATCGCCCAAAGCCACAAGCAGCACTGCGCAAAAGAGCAAGGCCGCTGCCGCTGTACCCACTGCAAGTGATGCGAAGCCGAAGGCGGGTGTGGCTGCGAGCAAGCCCGCGGACAAGACCGCTGCGAAGGCAGGAGACAAAGCCGGAAGCAAGGCCGTGGTGGCGAAGGCTGGGACCAAGCCGTCTGCTGGCAGTGCCAAGGCGGCAGAGCCGAAACCCGCAGACAAGAAACCAGCACCATCCACCAAGAGTGCGCCGTCCAAGAAGAGTGCCAAGGCTCCGGTGAAGAGTGCCAAGGCCACAAAAAAGCCAGCAGCAAAGCCTGTCGCCAAAGCGCCCAGTACGTCGGCTGCTTCTCCTACACCGACGCTCACCGAGACCATCGTGAGCTATCGGCTGATGCTGGGTGAGCAAGCCGGTCAGTCCGCTGTCGATGTGCTCGCGCAGATTGCTGCAGACCTGCAGCTCGCAAAGAGCAAGACCTCGCTAACCTACGAGCGACTTCGCGCGGCGATGAAGCTCCTCTGCGGTCGATAAGTACCAATCCAAACGGCACCAATCCAGACAGTCAATATGAGGAGTTTAAAATGCCTCATATTGACTTCTTGATTTGAGAGCGCGCGAAGCCTAGTTGTCCTTACGCCCGACCACCAACAGAAATCCGCCGAGCCGACGTACACCGGGAAGGACGGCAGCCTGTCGCTCGACAATGCGTAGCGCGGGACCAACCAGCGGCCAGCGATGGGCCTGCGAAAACGGGGTCACAACGCGAATACCGTGCACCGTCTCTACCCGGATTTGCGGAGGCAGGTACGAGCGAATCTGCGGCAAGGAATCGTAGCGGGTGTAGACCGCCTCATCGTTTATGTCTTCGGCAATCGCCGTCGGACGCTTGAGCCGCTTGATGAGGTAACGCAGCGACAGCGTGTTGTAAAACTCGGCCAGCAGGTATCCACCCGGACGAAGCACGCGGGCCATTTCCCGCATCGTCTGCTCGATCGGCTCGACGTGGGCCAGCACCTTGAACGAACACACAATGTCGAAGGATGCGTCAGCGAACGGCAACTCACTGACGGAGCCTTGTACGACTTGTAGGCTGCGCGACGAGGCGCGTCTTAGCATTCCCGAGGAAAGATCCACCCCAACGGCGACTTTGGCGTGTGGGGTCAGGCGGTTCAAGATGAGCCCTGTGCCACAGCCAGCTTCGAGGAGCCGCGTCTCTTTGGTCATGTAGCGTCCGACCAGTTCGCACGTCAGCTCGTCGATAAATGCGTGGTAGCCCTCATGGCGGTGGCGCTCGTAAGTGGCTGAAAACTCATCGTAATAGTGCTTGTTGCGAAGCTTGCTCACAGCCCTTGTTTGTACTCCGCCGAGCAGCCCAGAATCCACCCCGAAAATCAGTAAGCGGCTGCGCCCTTTCCTTGGCGCTCGTTCCACGATACACTTTGCTGCCCCCTGGTTGAGTCCGGGGATGGAACTTTCGCCCTTGAGTCTTCCCGTGTCTGACCCAGCTGCACTACGCCCGTCTCGGAGCCCGACTTGGTCGGCAAGCCTTGCGACGATCGGTGTGTTTTCTGTGCTTGCGAGCCCGCTGCTTTCGGCGGCGCTTTTGCTGGGCGGCGAAGGGCACGCTGACGCCAAAAAAGGCAAGGCGAAGCTTACCGACAAGCGCAAGCTGAAGAACGACAAAAACCAGCAGCCACCAGCGCAGGCGGCACCGGTGCAAGCGGCTTCCAATGGGCCACTCGCGGCGGTGCGTCTGGCCTGTGATCTTGGCTCGTCGAGTGCGCTTTGCGAGACGGCTTTTCAGGCGGCGAGCCAAGCAGCATCGAAAAAATACACACTGGTCGATTCTGCCAAGCTGGAAGCGCTGTTTTCTCGCGAGCCGTCGCTGCGTGGGTGTCGCAATGATTCGTGTCGCAGCGCGATCGCCGAGCAGCTTGGTCTTCTGCGACTCATTGATGTGATTGTTCACTCACCGAGGCAGAAAGACTTGGTTGCGTCGGTGTCGGTCTTTGATCCAGCGGCGAGAGGCATTGCCGCCGACGTCGAGCGGGAGTCCAAGCGTGATCCGGCCAAGCTCGAGATCACCATCGGCGATGCCGTCGAGCAAGTCATTGCTACCCAGCGACTGACCGCGCAGCTTCGACTCGACGTCAGGCCATCTGATGCCAAGGTCAAGATCATCGACAGCCGTGGCAGCGCCCGTGACATCGCGGAGCCCGAGCGAACGGGACGGTCGCCGATTCGCTTGTTCCTGGGTGGTTATACCGTTCACGTCGAAAAGCCCGGTTTTTTGGCGCAGGACGTCCCTGTCACCGTCGCACAGACCGGCGCTTCGCTTCAGATCGAGCTGCAGCTTCGGCCTATCGAGGTCCGCTTCGAGTGGTCGCCAAAAGAGGCGGTCGTGCGCGTCGACAACCGTCCGGTGAGCGCTGGCTATCCGGTGATGGAGCTGTCCGAAGGTCCGCACCGCGTCGAGGTGTTGGCGCCTGCCGGTCAGCCATATGAGTCGATGGTGCAGGATATCGAAGTGCGGCGTGACATGGAGCCGGTGCGGCTTTTGCTCCAGCGTCTGACGGAGCTGCGGGTGCAGGCGCCGCGCGGCTATTCGGTCAGCGTCGATAGCCAGATTTTGCCGCCGGAGCGGTTTGTCCAAAAAGATCAGCAGATTGAAACGTCCCACAAGACCACACCCGGTCTGCATCTGCTGACGGCGACGAGCTTTCGTGGTCTGCGCCTGACTCGGTATGTGGAGGTGCGACCCGGAAGCAGTGCAGATGCGGTGATTCGTCCGCCGGCGCTCTGGCCTGGCGCGCTACTTATGACCACTGGACTGCTGACGGCTGGGGCGGGCATTGGTCTGTATTTCTTCGACGGGCGCTGCACCGACCCAGATTGCTTTTTTGTCACCAACTACGCTCCGGCGAGTTACGCGATGATGGCCGTCGGTGGCGCTGCATTCGTTTCTGGCCTGATCTGGCTTTCACACAACGCCGCGCACCATCCTCGGTTCTACAGTCCGAAAAGCCAGCGCGTTTCGATCGTGCCCAGTCTTGCGCCCCGCTACTCCGGGGTACTCACCTCGATAAACTTCTGATACGGTTCCGCCGCTTCTCGCGTCATTAAGGAGTGGCCATGTCCGTCCGTCTCGCTCGTGCTGTGTTTGCGCTCCTTTTGGGTTTTGCTGTCGCTGGGTCCGGCTGTGTGGCTCCCGGCGAGACGTTGTGTGGTGACGATCTGGCCTGTAAATCCGGCGAGCAGTGCTTGCTGGTCGGAGACACCGCGGCCTGCCACAAGAACTGCACGGGCACCAATGGTTGCGACGACAACTCTCCCTTGTGTGACAAAGCGCTCAAGGTCTGCCGTTCCTGCTTCCCGGGAGAAGACTCGCTGTGTGCAGCGCGCAGTGCGGCAACCCCGCGCTGTCTAGACGGCCTTTGCGTCGCTTGTCGTCCACCTGGGGATGTCGCGGCGGAAAGCAGCGAGTGCGGTGTGTCCTCGTCTGTGCTAAGCCCAAGTCCCATCTGTGACCCGCGCGGCTACAGATGTAGGCCCTGCCTTCGTCACAGCGAGTGCGCATCAGGCGTCTGCGTAAAAGACGGCAGCGACGCGGACTTTGGCATTCCTCGTGGTGCCTGCGTCCCGTTAAAGCAAGTGTTGGTTGTTGATCAGGACCTCTGTAGTGGCACCGGTCCCGCGTACTGTACGCTGCGTCAGGCCGTCGCCAAGCTGGATAGCAGCCATCGCTACATCCTGCTCCGCAAAGGCGCTTCGGCGACGGATTTTAGCGACATTCAGATCGGCGTGCAGTCGAGCCACAAAGGTCTCACGGTGCACATTGTCGGGCCGCTGGGCGACATTCCTCCCGAGACAGCAACAACGGACCCGCGCGCCGTCCTCGGTGGGGCGATGCTGAAAGACGGGCTCTCGGTGACGCAGTCGTCGGTGTACCTAGATGGGGTGTTCGTCCGCGGCAATCGCATCGGCGTCCTGTGCTCCGGGGCCGACGCCAAGCTGTTTGTGAACCGATCCTACTTTACGGGCAACGACACCGCGATGCTTACGTCGTCGAGCTGCAAGCTGACCGTCACCGATAGCTGGCTTGGACGAGGTCCGAAGTCGAGCGTGTTTGGCGATGCCCTTGGCAACGTGCGTGGCATCGACGTGTCGGGCGGTGATTTTTCGATCACCAATACGGTTTTTGCCGACAACGGTGACTTCCGTCAGGACGGCTTTGGCGGCATCCGCATTCGTTCGCTGTCACCGAGCGTGCGTCGCTCGACTGTAGTGAACAGCACGCTGTATCAGCAGAGTGGTCTGCTCAAGAGCGGCAAGTATTTCACGTCGCTTATGTGCGATGTTCCCGTCGGGGATCGTGTGGTGCTGCTGAATACGCTTTTTCTTGGGGACAAGGCGCTGCTCACCAGCCCGGAAGAACACTATGTGGATCCGTCATGCGGTGCGACGGTGAGCCACGTTGGCTCGAATGATCCGCTGCTAAGCGCAGGAAATTCGGTGGTCCTGCCGATGGAGGCCACGCCACTGCGAAATGCAGCGGCTCGCGATCTCCGTCTGCCGGCAACGCCCGGAGCGGAAGGTCCAGTGTTGCAAAACGGTGGGGTGTCGATGATCGAAGTGGCTGGCGAGCGGATTTTGGCGCCGAGCTTTGATCTCGATGGTCGGTCGCGTCCGAGCGGTACAGTTGCCATCGGCGCGTTTGAACCTGTGCCGTAGTCGGGATTCCGGACCGTGGCTACGGTGGAGGTTGGCTGGGGGCTCCGCCCGGAGTCAGGGGCGGTGTCAGCGTTCCGCGCGACAAGAGAACGCGCAGCAGAATGCGATACATCACGGGCAGAACGATGAGCGTCAGGAGTGCTGCCGACAAGGTTCCCCCGACGATGACCACCGCGATTGGACGCTGCGTTTCGGCCCCGATGGCCCGTGACAGCGCGGCTGGGATCAGACCGAGTGCTGCGAGTGCTGCGGTCATCAGCACCGCTCGCAGCCGACTGTGACTGCCGGAAATGATGGCCTCGTCGAGCGGCTCGCCGTGTCGGCGGCGTTCTTCTATCGAGGACACCACGAGCACACCGTTTAGAGATGCCTGACCGACGAGCGCAATGAATCCCACCGCCGCCGCGATTGATACCGGCATATCGACCAGCCAAAGACCAATTGCTCCACCGACGAGCGCGAACGGCACATTGAGGAGCGTGAGGAGCGCCAGGGCCATCGAATCGAACGCCTTGAACAAGAGCGCCAGCGTCAAAAGAAGTGCCACTGGGACGACGAGCCGGAGCCGAGCCATCGAGCGCTCTTTGGACTCGAACTCACCACCCCAGTCGATGGTCATGCCGGACTTCAGCTTGACCTTGCTTGACACCGCCCGCTGCGCATCGAGCACGAAGCTGCCCAAGTCGCGGCCGCGCACGTTCATTCGCAGACCGATGTAGCGTCGTCCATTTTCGCGGTTGAGCGTCGCCCGCCCGTAGTCGACGTGAATCGTTGCGACGGCAGACAGTGGGACGAGCGCACCGCCTTTGGTCGGAATCCGCAGCGCCGAGATCTTCTCGATTGTGTCGCGCGCAGCCTCGGGAAGCCGGAGCACGACATCGAAGTTGCGCTCTCCTTCCCACAGTGTTCCGACGGGACTTCCTCCAAGCGCGACGGTGATAAAGTGCTGCACGTCAGCCATCGTCAGACCGAATCGCCCGAGAAGCTCTCGTCGAGGTTTGATCTGAAGCTGCGGCACTGGTGCGCTCTTGACGATGCCCAGGTCCGACACGCCGCGCACTTCGGAAATGGCCGCCAGCGCCACCTCTGCCGTCGCTTGCAGTTCTTTCATGTCGTGGTGGTAAATCTTGAGCGCAATCTGGCCCATCTGGCCGTAGATGTTTTCGTTGACGTTGTCTCGAATCGGCTGCGAAAAGTTCACCGACAGACCGGGGACCACGGCCAGCGCTCGGTGCATTTTCTCAATCAGCGTGCCGAGGCTGGGCGTGTTCTTTGGCCAAGTGTCCATCGGGTGCAGTTTTACAAAGAACTCGAGGTTGCTCGGCAGCGCGGCGTCGGTGCCATCTTCGGGACGACCGAGCTGAGAAGACAGCGACTCCACTTGCGGGAAGCCCTCTAGAAGCGTCGTCAGCTTGGGCACGAGCCGTCGGCCTTCATCGAGAGACACATTCGACGGCAGCGTAAAGGTCAAGTACAGCGCGCCTTCGTTTAGCTCGGGAAGAAACTCACTGCCGCGATTGACCAAAATGAATCCGGCCAGAACCAGCGACGTGAGCGCCGTACCAATCACCAAAACCGGCCTACGCAGGGCGCCGCGCAGCGTCGGTAGATAGATGGCCTCGGCAGCTTTTAGCACTGGCGACTCGCGGTGGGTTGCGCCTCTGCGATAGGCCAGCGTCGCCAGCACCGGCACCAGCGTCACAGAAAACAGCAGGCTCCCGAGCAGGGCCGATACCACGGTATGCGCCATCGGTGAGAAAATTCGACCCTCGACGCGCTGAAGCAAAAAGATCGGCAGGTACGCAGCGCTGATGATGAGCAGCGCGAAGATTGTCGGACGGGCCACTTGCCGCACCGCCCAGCTGATTCGTTCGACGTTGTCATCTGGCGCGTCTTTGGGCGGATGCTGGAGCGTGGTGACGATGTGCTCGATGATTACGACTGCCCCGTCGACAATGACACCGAAGTCGACCGCTCCCATCGACAGAAGGTTCGCCGACATGCCGCGCGTATACAGATAAATGAACGCGACGCACAGCGACAAGGGAATCGTCGTCGCGACAATCAACGCTGCTTTGATGTCGAGGAGGAACACCAGAAGGACAATCAGCACCAACACCGCGCCTTCGACGAGATTGCGGCCCACCGTCTCGAGTGTTTTGTTGATGAGTTCGGTGCGGTCGTAAAACGGCCAGACGCGGACATTTTCCGGCAGCGCGCGGCCATTGATGTCGTCGATCTTGGCGCGGACGCGGGCGAGCACTGCCGACGGATTTTCGCCCCGACGCATGAGGACAATGCCTTCGACGGCGTCGGTGTCGTGGCTCCGGCTGTAGATGCCCTGTCGCGGCGTCCAGCCGTCTTCGACCGAGGCCACATCTTTTACCAAGATTGGCGTCCCGCCGCGCGTCGTCACGGCGACTTTGGCAATGTCGAGAGGACTTGCAAACAGTCCCTCGCTGCGGATGATGAGCTGCTCGGTTCCTCGCACCAGGACTCCGCCTGAGGCATTGACCGACGCACCTTGCAGCGCGTCTTCCAGATCTCGCAACGTCAGACCCTTGGCGGCGAGAAGTGCGGGGTCGGCGCGGACGTGAACTTCGCGGACCAGGCCACCATAGCTTACGACGTCAGCGACGCCATCAACCTGCAGGATACGCGGCCTGACCACCCAGTCTTGCAGCGTCCGCAGAAGCAGTGGATCGCCCTGGAGCGTCTCGCCTTGCTTTCCAACCGAGCGGAGCGAATAGCGGTAGATTTCACCAATCGGCGTCGACAGTGAGCCGAGCTGTGGCGTCACGCCCGGCGGCAGTTCGGCGAGCCGCAGTCTTTCGAGCGTCTGGCTGCGCGCAAACAGCACATCGACACCGTCGGCAAAAGTCAGGGTGACAAACGACAGACCGAATAGGTTTAGGCTGCGGACTTTCACCAGGCCGAACGTTCCGTTCACCGCTCGCTCAATCGGAATGGAAACCTGGCGTTCCAGCTCCTCGGCGGGCTGACCCGGATACAGTGAGATGATGTTGACCTGCGTGTCGGTCGGATCGGGGAAAGCCTCGATGGTCAGCTCGCGGAATGCAAACAGACCCCACAAAAGACACAGCAGCGTGGCAATCAAGACGGCGGCCCGGCTTTGCAGCGCGGCGCGAATCAGTGCGGAAAACATCGCCTAGTCCTCCATATCGAGCGCGTTGAGGAGGAGCAGCGCGCCGCGGACCACGATTCGGTCGCCAGCTTTTAGACCAGCGCGAACTTCTGTCTGGCCACTGCGCTGACGACCAATCGTCACCTCGGTTCTCCGAAAGTGACCGGGCGCAGTCTGCACAAACACCACCGAGTCAAGACCATCGCTGACGATGCTGGCGGACGGTACCCGAAGCACCGACGGTGACTTGGTCGGGCTCTTGCCGAAGTGCGCTTCAACAAACGCATTGGGGCGCAGTCTTCCCGACGGATTTTTGGCGCGGATGCGAATCGGAATGGTCTGACGATCCATGTCCACCACTTGCGAGATGTTCTCGACTTGGCCGCTGCCGAGGCTGTCGTTGTCACCAGGAATGCGGATATCGACCGGATCTCCGACGTGAAGGTTTCCTACATCTGGCTGCGCGACATCAGCCAGGACCAGCACTTCTTCCAAGTCCGCAAGGGTCACGACCGGACGATCTTTGCCTGGACCAACCTGTTGTCCCGTCGCTGAATCCACTTGGATGACGGTGCCCGCCCGCGGCGCAAGCAGCCAGTAGCGGTTGTCTGCATCCGGCGCGATCGTCATCGACTTGAGCCGAGAGTCCGCGGTCTGGGCCTGCAGCTCCGCATCGCGCAGATCATTTTTTGCGACCAGCAGATCATTGGCCGACGCACCGCGCGCTTCGACGAGCACCTGCATTCGCTCAGCCAGCGCTTTTTTTGTCTGCGCCAAGGCCGCCGATGCCCGAAGCTCGCGCAGAAGTGTCGCCATGTCGCCGGACCGAATCAAAGCCAGCTTGGCCCCCGCTTCGACGTGATCGCCGAGCTTTACCGCAACGTGATCGAGTCGGCCTTCCAGCGGTGCATAGCTTGGTGCGGTGCGGGACTCGACGGCGGCGATGCGCGCGGTGATCGGCGGCAGCGGCAGTGGTTCACCGAGAGAAACCTCGCCGGTCTCAAACGGAATGGGCTGTGGCGCGCCTTCACTGAGCACGATTTCGGTCTTGGTCAGCCGGAACGGTGGCGGCTCGGTCCTGCTTTGATGCTGGCTTTTGACGGTCTGCCAAATGCCAAACCCGAGCGTTGCCGTCAGGGCTCCAGCGACAAAGCCAATCATCAGGTTGTTTCGTCCGCTCCCGCTTGGCAGCTGTGGATCCGACTCAGATGGCTCCTCACTGGATGCCTCGGCGCTGGCTTCGTGGTCCAGCTCGTCATCGTTTGAGGGCGGCGACTGCCGTGAGACACGCTTACTCATCGCTGGCTCCTTCCTGAATCAAATCGACGCTGAGGCGAAACAGATCCCCGAGCGTCGTGGCTTCTTGCAACAGCAGCTCATCGAGCGCTCGGTTGGCTTGGTTCAAGTCGGTCAGTGGCACCGCGCGGGCTTCGAATGCTCGACGGACATCGCGCAAGATGGCTTGGCCACGCGGCAGGACTTGTTCCTGCAGCGTTCGGAGCCGCAGTCTCTGCATGGACAGGGCGCGCCGAAGAGAGTCGATACGCACCTGTGACGAAAGCATCGTCAGTCGTTTCTGCTCGGCGAATCGATGTGCCCGCGACTGCGCAGCTTGGCGCGATGCTTGCCCGTGGTCGACGACTGCCAGCGGAGTGGAGAGCGAAACCGTCAGCGAGTTTTGCTGATTCCCCGATGCAACGAACGAGTCATACATGTAACCGATGCGCACGGTCGGGTCAGGAATCCGCTGGGCGTAGGCTTGGCGATCCTCGGCGAGTGCCGCGGCGTGCTGCGCATCGAGCGCCTGCAAGTCAGGACGCAGCTCGATCTGCGGCGTCATGGTTTCGGCGCGCACCGTCCAATGGGCGAGGAACTTGCGGGCTTCTTGCTCATCGGGAAACGACGCACAGCGCCGTCCGATGAACTGTCCGCACATCGCTTCGGCGGTCAAAATGTCACCCTGATCTGCGGCCAGCTGCTGTTCCAGGCGCAGGACTTCGATTTCGGCGCGGTCTGCATCGAGCGGCGGACCAAATCCGGTCTTCACTCGTTCCCGTGCGAGCACGAGCGCCGACCGAGACTGCGCGGTCAGGCGCAAGTCCGCCGCCAGTCGCAGGGTTGCCACCGCCAGATCGCCGAGCGTGCGCAGAAGCAGAAGCGCTTGCCCACGAACAGATGACCGTCGCTGGGCTTCGGCGGCACTGACCAAGTGGCCCGCGCGCTCCATCCGTGCACTGCGGCGGGCAAGATCGGGATGGATGCTCAGTCCCACGCTGTAGTTCGGAATGTTGCGCAGGGGATTTGGCAGATCGGAAGGATTCGGAGTCCCGAGGGGAATCGTTCCCACGGCTGCATCGAGCACTGGGTTGTCGATCATTTTGCTCTGCCGGGCATCCGACTGGCTCAGATCGACGCTCAGGTGATCTTGCTGCAGCGTCGGTGCATGATCGCGCACCAGGCGCAGCAGCGATGGCAGATCCAAGTCTGCCGACGGCTGAAATTCCTCGACTGACTTGGGGTCCGCGAAGGGACTCTGCGCCATGGTCGATTGCGAAACCAGAATGGGGGCAAACAGGGCCGCGCAGATAGCTCCCATCCGGGCCAGCGAACAGATGCCGCTGAAACCGCGGACGCGAGCGATGCCATGGAGGGCAGGGGGATGACTGGTGCTGGTTGTCACCCGGTGACTATATCAGGCGGGCGACTAGCGAAGGAGAGCCATCGAGAACGGAAACGTGCTGGGCGGACGGGTGTAGGCCTACCTCAAACCGACGAGCCAAACGGCGTGCAGGGCCAATTGTTACGGTCCTGCAACTTCGTACTTGGCCGTTCTGGGGTCAATTCCCGCAAACGGTCTCTTGTCTGGAACCACCCGAATCTGCGTCGAGAACTTGTAGGGAACGATCTGTCCGCTGGGGTACGCCATCTCGATGAAGAATGCGGTGTATCCGGCTGCCGGGGACGCAACTTTTGCGACGTACACACCGCCGCCCTGATCCGTAAGCTCGCTGCTCTGCCAGTTTTTGCCGAACGTCTCGACGCGGAAGTCACGCGCTTTGGGATTGGTCGCCTGCCACAAGAGCACCTTCTGCGGCTTGTCGGTTGTCTGCAGGCGAATCGTGTCCGTTCCTTCCAGCTTCCACGTAAACGTCGGACGCGGCCTGTCATCGCGGAATCCCGTCACGTACGCCATCAGGCTTTCCAGCGCGTCCGTTCCACCAAGGGAGTGGTCGGCATTGGGAACGTAACGTAGGTACTTGTCACCTGGCAGATCATCCCAGTAGTTCTGTGATCCATCGGGCAGAAAGAACTGATCTCCCGACGCGTTGATCACAAACTTTGGCATCGTGAGCCGCTTTCTGAACATGTACGGATCTTCGTTTTTCAGCAGCATCGCCATCTCGGGCGTGCCGATGCGCTCGGTGATGTGGTTGTAGTGATAGTCGTATAGCGCCCTCGCCCAGAAACCGTAGCTCTCGACGTGCTGGCGCATGAATTTATCGACATTCAGCACATCGATCACGATCGGAACCGCTGCCGCCACGCGCGAGTCCACCGCTGCGGTAAGCCACGTAGTCCAGCCTCGCTTCGATGCGCCAGCGACGATAAATTTCTCGATGTTCAGATTCCCTCCTTCGCTTGAACGGAGGAACTGCTGCGTGGTGTCCATCGCCAGCACCGAGCTCTTGACCATTGGGAATCGCGCATTCCACGTCGGATCGCTCGTCTTCATGACCTGGGCCCAGGAAAACGCCACAATTCCGTCTTCCGTGTGCGGCTTGCCATCGTGATTGGTGAAGGTGAGCGGCTCGTTGGGAATCTGCGACAGGTTCACCACCACAGCGTTTGTGGCTTTCGCAACTTGCACCATGTCGTCCGGTGCCTTCGTCGGTGGTGTCCCATTTGATCCACCCGAGATCGCGAGCAGCGCTGGTCCAGGTGACAGGTTGTCTGGCTTTATGATCGTCAGATCGTGCTGCCATTCTGTCCGGTCCACTTCCATCGGAGAACGCCAGGTCAGGGACTTCATGTCGATGAGGTACGCGGTGTAACCGGTTCCCTTGACCGTCATCCGCAGCTTCCACGAGTAGCTGGGATCTTTGGCCTTCACATACTTGTCCAGATCGGTCAGCGTGTCCTGCGTCGGCTCGGGGTCGGGCATCATCATGCCGTCGCTGCAGCCGCCTGCGAGGAACGCCGACAAAAGAAGCGCGTGTGCACCCAGCGTGAGGGCTGCGCGCATCGGCGCGATCGCAAAGAAACGGTCTACCCGCGTTCGTCTGGTTTCCGTGTTCCGGCTCGGGTATGTCACGATGTTTGTCTCCTTCGGGGATTTTTCGGCGCCTTGGCGCGATGAAGCGGGCATCATACTGAAAACCGCATGAAGACCATCGTTCTGCTTGTGCTGTCCAACGTGTTTATGACGTTTGCTTGGTACGGCCACCTCAAGTTCAAGAGTGTCCCCCTGTGGCAGGCCATCGTCGCAAGCTGGCTGATTGCGTTTGTCGAGTACTGCCTGCAAGTCCCAGCCAACCGCTTCGGGCACGGCACCTATTCCGCGGCGCAGCTCAAGACGATGCAGGAAGTCATCACGCTCTGTGTCTTCTGCGTCTTTTCGGTGCTGTATCTGAAAGAACCGCTCAAGTGGAACTACTTGGTCGGCTTCGGCCTGATGGCGCTCGCGGTCTTCTTCGTCTTCAAGAAGTTCTGATTGCCAAACACGAGCATTTGCTCGCATTTGCGGGCCGCGCCGATTCATACGAAAGACGATCTGATTCGGGGATCGGCGGTGGGCTAGCGGCGCTGGGAATGAACGTGGGTCTGCCCGATCGCCAGCTCGATGATGCGGTCCGCCATCGTTCCCATCGCTTCGCGCAGAAGGCGTGGTGGTTCGTCGAGTGGCTCGTCGCTGAGCTGAAATGTTCCCCAGTGCATCGGCACCACATGCTGTGCGCCCAGCTCGCCAAACGCGATCACCGCTTGTGCCGGATCGATGTGCTGCGGACTCATGAACCAGCGCGGCGCATACGCTCCGATCGGCAACAGCGCATAGTCGATGTTTGGGAACTGCTTGCCGATCTCTGCAAACGCTGCTGGATATCCGGTGTCTCCCGAAAAGTACACGCGCGCAGTGGGGGACTCGATCACAAAGCCGCCCCACAGGCTCTGGTTGTGATCGGTCAGGCTCCGTCCCGACCAGTGCTGCGCCGGCACCAGCGTCACCCGGACAGCGCCCCCGTTTTGCCGCAGGGTGAAGTCCTGCCACCAGTCCAGCTCATGCACGCGCCGGAGCCCGCGCTTTTGAAACCAGCCTGCGAGCCCGAGCGGAACAATGTACTGCACATCCGGACCCAGCGCGGCCACGCTGTCTTCATCGAGGTGATCGCGGTGATCGTGCGACACCACCACGGCATCGATCGGTGGCAAGTTTGCAAGCGCGACACCCGGTGGTGCAAGCCGTCGCGTCAGAAACATCCGCATCGAAAACATCGGGTCAGTCAGGATCGAAAGGCCATCAAGCTGGACAAGCAGAGTCGCGTGTCCGATCCACGTCACCGTCGGTGTGTTCCGGTTTTCGCGCAGCGCTTTGCCATCGTTTGCAACCTGTGGCGGCGAAAATCCCTGCTGCTTGGGAGGCCGGGCCATATACCAGCGAAACACATCGCGCAGCCCCAGCCTTGCAGGCCAGTGAGCAGGATTGATAAATCGATCTTTTTGCCACTGCTTTGAATGTGAATAGCGAGACATCGGGTGTCCAAAAGCGTAGCAAAAGACCGACCCCTCGTTCGGCCTAGATCTTTTGCGACGGCAGGTCGGTCGCATGCGCGCGGTCGGTCTGTGGTAACGATGGGGCATGACTTTGGCACACAGTCCACTTCATGTTGGGACCCCTCGGATTTGGGCGCTGTCCGCTTGTGGGCTCTGGCTGTTATCGGCCTGCGCCGCAAAGGAACATCCAGACCGCAGTGGACAAATAGAGGAGTCTAAGAAGCCTCTTTATGTTGCTGGCAGCAGATTGTGGCCCGAAGGCCCGATTCCGGTCTGCTGGGAAAGTGTCGATCCAGCCGAAGAAACAGAGCGCGGCTGGGTTCGGGCTGCCGTCGAAAAAACCTGGCAAGGCGTGTCGGCAGTGCGCTTTTCGGGCTGGGGACTGTGCAAAGCAACAGACAAGGGAATGCGGCTGCGCGCAAAAGATGTCGGCCCCTATACGCTGGGTCTTGGCACAGAGATCGATGGGGTCAAGGACGGAATGGTCCTAAACTTTGTGTTTTCCTCTTGGAGTCCCGGCTGTCAGCGCACCCGCGAATACTGCGTCACCGTCGGTGCTGTGCATGAGTTTGGCCACGCCCTGGGTTTTGCACATGAACAGAATCGGGAAGATACGCCTTCGTGGTGCACTTCGGAACAGGGGTCGGACGGCGACATCACCGTCGGTTCGTGGGATCTCGACTCGGTGATGAACTACTGCAATCCGCTCTGGACTGGCGATGGAAAGCTGAGCAGCACCGACAAAGAAGGAATCCGTGCGAGCTATGGGCGCGGCGGGACAGCCTGGGAACTTGCCCGATCCACGGGCAGTACGTTCCAAGCCGCGCTCGATTCCGAAGACAGCGCGAGTCGAGGTGCGGATGACGCCGCGTTCGTCGATGTGACCGGGGATGGGCGGGCAGATCTGGTGCTGTGGTTTGCTGCCAGTAGGCAGCTGATGGTTGCGCAGGCCGAGTCCACAGATGGGCGTTTTTCTCCGCTTGCTCCGTGGCTTGTGGGCGCCGGATCGGCTGCAGCGCGGCTGCTGTTTTCGGATGTGACCGGCGATGGCCGCGTCGACGCTGTCTTTGTCTCCAAAACGACCGGAGAGTGGTCGGTGGCGGTCTCGACTGGAAGCGCATTCCGTGTGCCTGTGCAGTGGAAAACCGGACACGGAATCGGATCGACCAACCAGCTTCTCGGGGATGTGAATGGCGACGGACGGAGTGATGCCATTTCGTTCTTTTCTGCAACTGGAAACTGGTGGACTGCGCTGTCGCTTGGGACTTCCTTTTCGGACTATGCGCAGTGGAAAACCGGACACGGAATCGGATCGACCAGTCAGCACCTTGCGGATGTAACTGGCGACGGAAGGGCCGACGCCATCGTGTTCTACGACAGTGGTGGAAAGTGGTGGGTCGCGCCTTCGAGCGGACGGGCTTTTTCTGCGTACTCGCTGTGGCGTACAGGACACAGCAGCGGATCGAGCAGCCAGCTTGTCTTCGATGTCACCGGCGATGGAAAGGCCGACGCAGTTGGAGTCTTCTCCAAGACGGGCTCTTTTTGGGTTGCACCATCGAGCGGCGGGAACTTCTCAGCCGACTCTCGCTTTGGCACGGGGCTTGGAACTGCGGTGATCTCTGGTCTCAATCAAGTCCTCATGGGCGATGGAAACGCAGACGGAAAAGCGGACGTGGTGATTCGCTGGAGACGTTAGTCGCCTGGATCTATCGTCGCTGATGGTCTGCTTCGGTGGACCTGTCGCAAAGGCTGACAACAGGTGGCCACTTTTGGCCATCGGTTCGGCACGTCTGCGCTAGAAAACCCACCAAGTGGTTGCTACGTTTTTTTCATGACAACCACCCAGCCACGCAAGTACGAAGAGATTCCGTTTCTAAAAGACGGCTCAGGCCTGTCTCCCACCCTGGAGTTCCGTCGCGACCGCTTTGCGTTCATGCGGCGCCTGGCGAGCGGCGCGCCTGTCTGTAGGGTCCAGCTTCTGGATCGAAAAGTGGCGCTGGTCAGCGGCGCGACGGAAGTGCAAGAGCTGCTCGTCGAAAACGCCGCATTGCTCGCGAAGTCGAGCGTGCAGCGACTGGCTGGCTATCCCATTCTGGGGGATGGACTGCTTGGCAGCAGTGGCGAGCTGTGGAAAAAACAGCGCAAGCTGATGGCACCGATTTTTACGCCTGCACAGATTGCATCATATGGGACAGATATGATGGTTTGTGCTCGGCGCGAGATGGATACCTATGTGGATGGTATGCTGCTCGATGTGAGCAAGTCCATGACGCGCTTGACCATGAGTGTTGCTGGCAAGACACTCTTCGGTTCAGATAGCTGTTCTGAATCAGATGAGATTGGTCGAGCACTGGGCGTCGCAATTCGCTTGTTTGGAAAAATTGCTGGCTCACCACTTGCGCCACTTCAGATCGCTGTGCGTGATGGTCTGGCTCGCCTTGGGCAATATTTGCCAGACGCTTTCTCATCGTACGTTGATAAAGGTGTGCAGCATCTCGAATCGCCGATTTTGTTTGGAAAAGAGGCGCAAGAGCTTGAACAATCCATCGCTGTACTGGATCGTTATGTAGCAGATCTCATTCAACAGCGTCGGCAGGACCCAGATGGGGCGCGCGACCTTTTGACCCGGCTTCTCGCCGCACACGACGGAGCCGACAAGATGAGCGACAAGCAGCTTCGCGACGAGGTGCTGACGCTCTTTGTGGCTGGTCATGAGACCACGGCGGTGTCGCTGGGCTGGAGCCTCTATCTGCTCGCCAAGCATCCGGATGTGTATTCCCACGTTCAGTCCGTTGTTGATTCGCTTTCGGATGAGCCGACCGTTGCTGATCTCCCGCGACTGGAGCTGGTGCTGCGGGTGTTCAAAGAGTCGCTGCGGATCTACCCGCCGCTGCCGCTATTTGCCCGTGACACAACGGCTGACATTGTGATTGGTGGCTATCAGATTCCGTCGGGAACGCCTGTTCTTATATCGCCCTATGCAACCCATCACCGGCCCGAGCTGTGGTCAGACGCGGATCGCTTTGACCCAGATCGCTTCTTGCCTGAAGCCGAGTCGAAGCGACATCGCTATGCATATATCCCGTTCTCGGCGGGTCCGCGTATCTGCATTGGCAATCACTTCGCGATGATGGAAGCGACCCTGGTTCTGACGACGCTGCTCCGCAATTACCAGTTTTCTCTCGAACCCGGCGCCGAGGTTGTTCCCGAAATCGACAGCGCGCTTCGGCCCAAGGATGGCTTGTTTATGAGACTGCGGAAGCGCGAACCAAGAACCCAAATCGCGTAAACAATAAATCATCATAGCTGATGGCAAGCCGGGACTACTGTGGCGCAAGTGAGGCGACATGGCAACGATTGAACGAAATGAAACCATCGATCCGAGTACGCTCAGTGATGCGGAAAAAGAATCGCTGATTTCATCGCTGTATGCGGTGCACTGTGAGATTTTCGATGGCGTAAGCCGTCAGCAGTTTGCGCAGTATGTCATCAACTCTCCGGCGAAACGGACGCGAATCCAGTTGTCTTATGGCGCAAACGGTGAGCTGGCTGGCTATCTGGCAATGCACGCATTCCGCCCAACCCTACACGGAAAGGAATGTACGGTACTACGCGCCGAGGCCGGGCTGCGCAGGGCCTATCGGGGCAATGCCTCGACGGCAGGGTTTGCGATCACAAACCTCCTCAAGACGCGCTGGGATTTCAGTGGCCCCCTGTTTTATCTGGGTTGCTTGGTTCACCCCTCGAGCTACTCGATCTTTGCCAACAATGCGCCAGCCGTCTGGCCAGCAGCGGGCGTCGAGATTCCTCCCGAGCTGTTCGATCTGATGATGCGACTCGGTGAAGAGTTCCACTTGGAGATGGTGGATCCGGCGCGTCCGCTGGTTCGCAAGGTCGGTTGGATCACGCGAGACACCGAAGCAGAGCGGCGCTACTGGCAGACTTCCGACCTTCCGGCCGCGCGTTTTTATATCGAGCAGAATCCGGGATATGTGCAGGGAAATGGACTCCTGACACTGCTTCCGATGGACCTTTTGTCGACGGCAAAGATGGTGATTCATAGCGGGACGTCGCGGCTGCGAAAAGACATCAAGCGGACCGTTGGATCGATCGAACGGAATGTTCTCAAGCGACCGCTCGATGCAACGACTGCCGAGGATCTGCTGCAAAGCGTCGAAGAGATCACGGGACTTTCGCTCTCTGCGGTCAGGCAGCAAGGGATCTTGGGCGTCCGTTATCCGCTGTCGGCTCGGCAGACTCTGTTCCAAGCGGGAGACCGTGCCGATGCGATGTACGTCGTCGTGGAGGGTTCTCTGCTGGTGCTGGGCGACAGTCCGGAGGGCGAGCTTGTCATCGATCAGCTTGGGCCAAGCGCCCTGATAGGGGAAAAGGAACTGCTGAGCGGCGAACCCCGTGGAGCGACGGTGCGCGCGGCCATCGATTCTGTGCTGCTGAAGCTGACGAAGACCGATCTAGAGAAGCTGCTGGCTGCAGAGCCACGCCTACAGAGTGCGCTCTCGCAGCGCCTAAAGGGAAGTCCGGTGCCGATGGGAGAGAAGGGATCCGCCGAGTCCGAGTCCAGTCGGCGAATCGGAGACTAGCCGATGACCTGTGGATCGATGCAGACACCGACTTCGAGGATGAGATAAAGGAGAGCGAGCGCCTGCGGTTCGAGTGCGCCGCTCACTTCGCTCGTCGGCTGGGTGTGGTACGTAGTGTAAAGGACACGACCGCAGCCATGCTGCACGCTGGCCGTGACCGGGGACGTTGTTTCGACCCAGACTTTCGGCGTGATCTTGGTCATTTTTCCGTCGGCGTCGATGTCCATCTTGTCCTGAACGGAAGCAATCGCGGTCCACGCATCTTTGACTTCGGATAGCGACTTGCCTTGCGCCTGAAGCCACGCATCCAGGCCGCTTTCCTTTTTGAAGACCGACTGATTCCCTCCACCACCGCTGCACGCGCTTCCGATCTGCGACGACTCACCCCGCCAAGTGATAAACCCTGGGAAGACCTGGCGGACGTACTCATACGACCAGTCCGAGACGTAGATGCGGCCTCCCTTGGCAACAAAGTCGGCCAGGTTGGCTTTGACGCGGCTGTCGGAGTTGTAGACCCCTGTGCACTTCGGACCCATGTCCATCTGGTTGGTTCCTCCCGAGCAAGGAAGGAACAGAATGTGGTACTTGCCAAGCTCTTTCGGATCGGTCAGGAGCGTGTTCACGCTGGGATACGGCGACGGCAGACCGAGTCCTTGTAGTCCGTAAATGGCAAACGCCGGCGCATCCTTGGCCAGCACCTGGGCCTTGCCGAGCAGGTCTTTGGTAATCGTCGCCTTGAGACCCATGCGTGCCAGCACCACCTCGATCGGGTCCCATGCGCCAACGACCACCGCAATCTTGGGAATGTCGTCCCCGTTCATCTTGTCGGTGATCGCGGGCAGCGTGGTTTTGTCCTGCGGAACCTGTTGCTTGCCTTCGACGATGCTTATCTGGCGAACCCTTCGGAATGCGCCCTTCTGCACCACCAAGTAGTAGTTTCCGGTGCTCGCGTCTAGCTCGAAGCTTCCGTCCGGTTTGGTCGCGGTGTGCGGGGTTCCATCGGGAATGTGAACGCACTTGTCACAGTACACAGCGTCAGGAATTGCGTTTGGCGCGTAGGGAACGACGTAGACCAGCGCTCCCGATATCGGAATTTTTCCTTCCGGTGCGACCACCTTGCCGCTGAGGCTTCCGGTCGGGGACTTCGGAATCGGGCCCGGCCCAGGTCCAGGTCCAGGCATCTTGCCGGTGGCGTTCGGGTCATCCGTCACTTCGCGATCGACAGCACAGGAGGTCAGTGCCACCGCCGAGAAAAAGAGGAGTACAGTAGCAAGCTTGGATAGTCGCATGGGCGGACTATAACAATGGCGGCAAAAGTGGCAGACAAAATTTCAACATCCCGGCCCAGCGCGAGTAACATGGCCTGCGATGGCTGGGAACGACGACTCGATGGATGCGGAGGCGGCAAGGGATCGACTTGCCCGGGTGCCGCTGTGTGGTTCGTTCGAGAGTGTGGTTCCGCTCTTGGCTGGCAAAAAGGTCTGTGACCTGGGCTGCAACGAGGGTCACTACTTGCAGTTTGCCGGCGAGGGAAGCCTTGGCCTTGATGTGAATGCAGTGTCGCTTGCGGCGTGCCGACAGAAGAGACTGCATGTGAAGGCGCACGATCTCAATGTGCTGCCGCTGCCGATACCGGATGCTTCGTTCGAGGTTGTGCTGCTCAGTCACGTTCTTGAGCATGTCACGATGCCGCTCCACATGCTGCGTGAGTGCAACCGGATCTTGCCGATGGGAGGGACTCTGATTGTTGGCCTTCCGATCGAAGATGGTCTTTATTCTCGTCTCAGAATGGACTACTTTGGCGGCGGCGAGGGACATCTTTTCAGCTTCTCGCTCGCGAACCTGCACAAGCTGTTGGCCGTGTCTGGCTTTGTGAAGGAGCGCGTGATCTGTCACTTGCCGCGGCTTGGGAATCGCTTGTCAGGGTGGAACAGCCGTCTTCAGCAGATCTTTGGCGAGCATCTGTACACCCTGTCAGCGGCGTACTGGTTTGTTGCCCGGAAGACCGATTCGCCCGTCGCAGACAACCGTCTTTCGGACTACTTTTCGCGCTGAGTCTGCGATGCTGCGCCTTCGTCCTTTTGCCTTCGCGCTTGGTTTTCTGCTTCTGGCAGAGATTGCGCTGCGGATGTGGCTTCCGGTGGATGAGCGCGTGCTTCTCGATGCGCGCAATCCGTTCGGTTGCTTTGCCGATGATGAGCTGTATCGCTTGCAGAAAGCGCGGGAACAGACCGAACCGGCCCTGGATGTCGTGCTGGTTGGGGACTCCGTCCTGGCGTCGGTCGAAAATGGTCCACAAGAGCGCCTGACCGACTTCCTTCCGGATTCGGTGACCGCGGCGCTCGGACAGGCGGCTGCAGGCAGGAGAGTGCGTGCGTGGTCGATTTCCATGTCGGCTGCTCGCGCCGCCGATCAGCTTGCTGCGATCCGCGTCTTGCGCGAAAGGCTCCTCAAGACTCCCAAAGGACTGCGTGATCTGGTCCTGGTGGTCAGCAGCAATCCGCTGTTTTTCTCTCGGCGTTTCGCTTCCGAAGCGATGAACTATCCGTGCCTCGCCTATGCAATTGCAGAGGACGGACTCCTCTTGCGCAAGCTCGGGATTCCGAGCCCCAGCAAAGGACTCTGGGCCGATTCCGATGCGTATCTGAGCACCGCTGCGGCTCACCTGTTTCTGTTTCAGCAGAGACGACATATTGCTGAGCGGCTCGTCGGTGGGCCTCTTCGTCCCCGGCTTCGCGAGATCTTGACCCGCAGCGCGCGGCGGCTGCAAGGGCAGAAGGAAGCTCAGGTCGTTGTCGATGCCAAGATGCGCAACCGTCCGTGGTTTCTGCGCGACCACAAGCGTGAGTCTTTCACCGCGCACTACGACTATTTGGCCAGTGATTCTCCGTCAGCTTGGAACTGGATTGCCACCCGAGCCCTCTTTTCCTATCTGCGCGATCATCCGGATCTGCAGACGCTGGTGATGGTGAATCCACACAACCACTACTTTGTCGGACCGCTTGGAGAAAAAAGTGGCTATCGCAACCTGATTTCAGCGCTGCACGAAGCAGCCCGTACGAACGGAATACCACTGGCCGACTACGATCGAGATCCTGCGCTGCGGACCGAGCATTTCTTGGACATCGATCATTTCACCAGCGACGGAAATCGGGTGCTTTCGGGGCTGATTGCGCAGGACGTCGCAAAGCTGGTTGCGGGGAATCGGTAGTGTCGCTGCTCAGCCTCTCTTACGGACTCCTGGTCCTGCTGTCTGTACCGATCTGCGCGCTCAGCCCAGTTCGATTTCGCGCGCTTCTCTTGTGTCTGTTGTCGTTCCTTTTTTACGCGTGGGGCTCGGTGCCGCATGCGGTCCTTATCACGTCACTTGGTGGGCTGGTGTTCGCTGTGGGAGAATCCCTGCAAAAGCAGAGACGACTCCTTCCCTATGCGCTCTGTGTGGCTCTTTGCGTCGCTGTACTGTGTTACTTCAAGTACTCGATCTTGCTTATGCGCACCTTGGCGGACCTGTTCCCGAGCGGGAACTTGACGACCGCGCTTACGTCCTCTGCGGACTCCCTTGCGCTGTCTTTACAGATTCCGTTGGGCGTGTCTTTCTTCACGTTCGAATTTGTTCACTATCTTACCGACATCTACCAGGGAAAGATTGTGCGCCCGTCACCGCTGCCCTCCTTGCGCAAGCGCGTGACGGATTTTTTTCTGTTCGCACTCTTCTATCCAACGCTGCTCGCGGGTCCAATCAAGCGCTACCAGCAGTTCTGTCCTGACACCACGATGACGCGCGAGGAGCAGATCGCGAATGGACTTTGGCGGATTCTGCTAGGACTCCTAAAGAAGGTTCTCATCGCTGATTCGCTCGCGACGATTACGCTGCGGCTCAAAGCGCCAGAGCTTGTGACACCGTTTGGACTGTGGCTTGCGATGTACGCGTACGCAGGACAGATCTACGCTGACTTTTCCGGGTATTCCGATGTTGCGATCGGTGTCGCGCTCCTTCTCGGCTACCGGATTCCGGAAAACTTCAACTATCCCTACCTTGCGCGCAGTCTTCAGGACTTCTGGCGTCGCTGGCATATCTCTTTGTCCAGCTGGATTCGCGACTATCTGTTCATTCCGCTTGGGGGCAGTCATGTGCCGCCGCTGCGTGCGGCTGCGAACCTACTCTTGGTGATGGCGCTCTGCGGCTTGTGGCATGGACCGGCCGGTCACTTCGTTGTCTGGGGAATCTGGCACGGACTGGGGCTGGGAATCGAGCGGTTGTGGCGCAGTGTCCGTGGCGACAAGTCGAGTAGCGATCAGGGCTCGCGGCTGCGCGGATTCTTGGGCTGGGTGTGGACGTTCCACTTTGTCTGCATTGGCTGGGTTCTGTTCGCAGCACCAACGCTGAAAGCGGCCCTTGTGGCGCTAGCGCGGATGCTGTTCCTCTTGCGATAACAGAGGACGCGGCGGCATGGGCTGGACGGACACGCGGCCTTTGCCGTGGGCTTCCTTCCGGAGCGACGCTTCGTACCCAAACATCCAGCGCTCTTCTTCTTCGCCTCGGTGATCCATTCCCAGCAAGTGACAGAGTCCGTGCACCGACAGATGAACAAGCTCGGTCAGCAGATCGTGTCCTTGTCCTTCGGCCTGCTTGTTGGCAATCTCGACGGAAATGATGATGTCTCCCAGCATCTCGGGCAGCTTGGCAAGGAGTGGATTCCCAGGGGTGTTTCCTGGTGGAAGAAAGTCCGGAGCAGCATCCCGCTGTGCAAAGGACAAGACATCCGTCGGATGATCTTCGTCAGCATAGGTGCGGTTTAGTTCGTGTAGCTCTTCGTCATTGGAGAGAGTGAGAGACACCATGGCGTCTTGCACGGCTGCGGCTTTCATTGCGCGGCGGAGCTTGCGCAGAAGTTCCTGGCGCAGCGGTGGGGCGACGGAAGATCGAACTTCGGGGCGGACTTGCATGCTCAACATGCGGTGGTTTTACCACAGACACGGTGGAGAGCTGTCGATTGCGCGGGGCACGGACGGCTCGGTTTTTCACCTACTTTAGATTTCGGTAGCACACATCTGTTTGGCGATTGTTACGAAACTGTTGCGATTCGGTCGCTGTCGGAAGAAGAGTGGTGACAGTTTTTCCCCGAGAGACGTTCACACACTCGCTGGTTGGTGCTAGCTTTTCGAGGGGGCTTTGTTTCGGTGCTGTCACCAGGAGACAACGCAGATCGCACGATAGACTCGGCCAGCGCGGAGACGCTGGATCCGGCGGCACAGACATCGTCGTCCGGCGATGAGGCAAGGGTGGTGGTTCGCACCACACGCGTTGGCCGCTTCCTGCTTTTGCGCGAGATCGGCTCCGGTGGCATGGGCAGCGTGTTTGCGGCGTATGACGAACAGCTCGATCGACGCGTTGCCCTCAAGCTCCTTCGCAAGCCTCGGGCAGGGAGCCGCAGGCAGCGCTTGATGGTGCTGCGTGAAGCCCGCGCTGCCGCGAGAATTTCCCATCCCAATGTGATCTCGATCTACGACGTCAGCGAGACGGATGGTCAGATTCACATTGCGATGGAGTATGTGGAAGGCGAGACACTGCTCAAGTGGCAGAAGCAGAGTCAGCGAACGTGGCGCGACATTCTCAACATGTATCTGCAAGTCGGCCAAGCGCTGGTGGCTGCGCATGAAGCAGAAGTCGTTCATCGTGACTTTAAACCGGACAAGCTCAAGCCCGGTGCTGGTGCTGACGAAACTTCCCAGATGTGAGG
>CAYTGC010000003.1:0-59273 GCA_964437195.1 uncultured Myxococcales bacterium
AGCACGGGAGCTTAACAACATCGGGCTCAAGTTGTCTGAGCTACTGAAAGACTCTAGCCAAGCTGGAGCGTAGCAAATGGACAAGTCTGCCCTCATCCAGCGTCTCATAGAGACGTTTCTCATCGAGTTCGATGAGCGACTCCAATCGATGAGTCGCGGTCTGCTTGCACTCGAATCCAGCGAGCCAGGGAGTCCCGAGCGCGAAAAGCACCTGCAAGAGCTCATGCGCAACGCCCACAGCTTGAAAGGAGCAGCTCGGGCGGTTGAAGTCACACTGATTGAGGAAGCTTGTCATCGACTGGAAGAGATTCTGTCGGCAGTCCGCACGCATCCCGCACTGCTGGATCAGCATCTGATTCAGCTCCTGTTCGGCGTGCTCGACGGTCTGGCCGAAGCAGGAAAGCTCTTGCGCAAACAGGAGAGTCTTGAGGGATCTCTGCTGTTCGGTGTGTCGCTAGAAATGGCGATGTTCATTGAGAGCACGGTCCGCACGCTTGGAAAAGAGAACGCTCCTCCGCCACCACAACCTGTCGCAAAGAGCCCACCTGTACCAAAGAGTGAACAGGCCGCGGAGACAGATGCCAGCGCCCCAGGCGAAATTCCGTCCGTTCGCATTCACACCGAAAAGCTGGATGTGCTGCTTGCTCGCAGCGGAGAGCTCTTTGCCGCGCGTCAGCACCTTCGCTTGACGGTCGATCAGCTGACGACGGTTTCCGATTCGATTCGCCAGCTTGAAGCAGCGTGGCGACGGCATGGCAAAGGGCTTTCGGCAAGCGCTGTCAGCACGGCAGAAGCCCCCGCACTGAGCCATGATCCGCTGGTTGAGCAGACCTCTGCTCGGCTGACCGGGATTCTCACCGAAGTGGACAAGCTGCGACTCGTCTTGCGGCAAGATCTGCGGCAGCTTGAGCACGCAGGATCGGCGCTCGATCAGCAGGTATCACGGATCCGGATGCTGCCATTTGCCCAAGCCTGCGTCGGATTTGATCGCATGGCGCGCGATCTTGCACGCACGTTGGGAAAGGATGTGGAGCTGCGAATCGAAGGCGGTGACGTCGAGCTGGATCGCTCCATTTTGGATGCACTCAAAGATCCGCTGCGTCACCTTATCCGCAATGCGATCGATCACGGAATCGAAAAACCCGAGGATCGCAAGCGTCGAAAGAAGTCAGCACGCGGAACGATCCTCGCTTCCGCTACGCTGCGCGGCGGTCAGGTCGCCATTGTGGTATCGGACGACGGACAGGGCCTGGTGGCAGAATCGATTCGCAAGCGCGCCCAAAAGCTAGGAATGCCGATTCCTGACAGCGATCACAAGCTGATTGATGCGATTTTCTTGTCGGGTTTCTCGACGGCGGCAGACTCCGTTTCGATGGTCTCTGGCCGCGGCATTGGTCTCGATGTCGTTCGCAACCAGATCAAGGCTCTGCACGGAGAGGTCGATGTGTCCTTTGTTGCTGGCAAGGGCACGCAGTTTCAGCTCACCGTACCGCTTACCTTGACGCTGCTTCGCGTGCTTTTGGTCCGTGCCGCCGATCAGACCTTTGTGATCAGCAACAACTATGTTCACAAGCTTTTGCGACTGCGTCATACGGAAGTGATCTACGTTGGTGAACGTCCGATGATTGTGGTCGATGGACAACCGGTTCCACTCGACTCCCTGGCGCACGCCTTGGCGCTACCGCAGCCTGCGGCCCGAAGCTGGCCAGGAAAGCGACCCGTGGTTGTCCTGCGTTCCGAACAGAGAACCGCTGCCTTTCTGGTTGATGAGCTCATCGCGGAACAGGAAGTCACGGTCAAGAGTCTGGGCGCCCGCATCAAACGAATGCGCAACATCGCGGGCGCGGTGATCATGCCCGACGGACAGGTTGCGCTAACGGTTCACGTTGCCGAACTTTTGCACACCTGGAATCCCGATGGTTCCACAGGAACGCTCGGAGGCACAGGAGGCGGAGAGCAGGCAGGTCGCAGGCAGCGGCGGATTCTCGTGGTCGATGACTCTGTGACCACGCGCAGTCTGGAACGCAGCCTGCTTGAGTCCGCTGGATTTCTGGTCGACCTCGCTGCCGACGGTGCGCAGGCGTGGGATCGCATCCAAAATGGCGGCATTGATCTGGTTCTGTCGGATGTGGACATGCCGCTGCTCAACGGCTTTCAACTGACCCAGACCATTCGCAAGTCTGAACCATTCCGCAAACTGCCAGTGATTCTCATCACCAGCAACGACGATGAACGGAGCCGCGAGCGTGGCCTCGAAGCCGGGGCGAGCGCGTACATGACCAAGGGTTCCTTCGATCAAAGCGTGCTTCTAAACTTGATCGATCAGCTCATCTAATCTAATCAAGCGTAGATTGATCAGCGTACTGCTGCGGAGCAGATAGGAATCGTCATGGGTGTCGTCATTGGTTCGGTCATAGAAGAGGTCCCGGGACTCTCAATACGGAGCTTTCTCGACGCTGATGGGCTCCGCTTGACCGAAGAAGATCGCGAGCCACGCCCTGCGGATTCCTGGATTCATGCCGTCGTACTTCACACCACCAAGGGAATCCCCGGTGGTGCCGACCAGCGCAAGCAGCGCATCATCGAAGGCAGCGGACCCCAAGGGAATCACATTGCCACGGTCGCAGAGGCCTGGGCATCCGATCACATCTGCGCCAGCGCTCACTTCCTTGTCGATCTGGATGGGAGCATTTCCTGCGTCGCAGATCTCCTCACGGAGACGACCTATCATGCGGGCAACCGCCCGGTGAATCACCACTCGATCGGCATCGAGATGTACCAAGGTGATCAGGCCGAGCTATATACGGCGCAGATTGATCAGACGGTGAAGCTGGTGGATTTTCTCACCCGTCGTTTCGGAATTCAGCGGCAGTTTCACTGGCCCTATCGCAACCAAGCAGTGGATCGAATCAGGTCCGGTGGTTCGTCTGTGGTGGCGGTGTATGGACATCGTGAAGCCAGTGACAATCGCGGTCTCGGCGACCCAGGGGATGCGATCTTTTCGGCGCTGCTTGCTGCGGGCTACGAGCGCTTTGACTTCGATCAACAGGAAGACCTCACCGCGTGGAAAGCGCGCCAGATCGAGCTGTGCAATCGTCTCGGAATCAGCCTCACGCTCGACGGCTGTCCGGGTCCGGAAACGGTGGCTGCGCTCCGGCAAGCGGGCTATCCCAGCGGGATGTGGATTCCCCGCCCCGGGGACTGATTCCTACAGCCCGCAGTTGATGGACGCAGACATCACTTCGTCCGAATCCTGCACCGAATCTCGACGGATGGCATCTGGCACGGGGCATGCACAGAGGTTCATCCATGATGAAGCAAACCTCTCATGTCGTCGCGCTGGGTCTGTGGTTCCTGTCTGGTTGTGGCACGGGTGAAGAGATCGAAGAGCTTGATGTGCAGCCGCTGGATGAACTGGAAATCACAGCGACATGTCCGCACAAATCGAATCTCAAGTGGGGTCTGCACCCAGATGCATCGGATCGACTGCGCTGCATCGGAATCGGCGCGGGGGACATCTCGCAGACGATTGGGAATGCGCCAGCGTCTGCGGGCTATCATGCCCAAGATGGCACCGCAGGCGGACAGCCGTACACCGCTGCCATCGACATTCGGGTGGGCAGCCGCAGCGAGAGCCAGATAAAGGCGCTGCTCGCGTCCCTCGGTTCGTTTGGCTTTGCGGCGTGGTATCGGAAGCCAGGGCGCGACGGCTGGCCGAGCAGTGAAGCGCCGCACATTCACGCGGTCTACGCCGGTTGCACGATGAAGGGCGCGCTGGACGAACAAGTGAAGGACTACCGATCAGGTCTCAACGGGCTCGCCTCCCACACTCGCTATACGTTCTTTTCCGCCAGCCAGGCGACGCGCGATTCCGTCTACCGGCTCTGGAACAAGTACAACTAGACCGCTCTCGCCGCCCGCCGCGGCTCGCCCACCAATCCCCGCCTGCTACCAACCGTCGATTACAACGTACCAAACGGGACGCTTGTAACGCCGTGTATTTTCCAATCAAAGCAAAGTCACCGCTTCGCAACATTTTCGCAACACAGAGTCAACTTATCTTCACGAAGTACCAAATGGTACAAACCAGCCATTTCGCTCCGCAGGCTCCCTCAAGTCTTGTCAAGGCCGCGGAATCAAACGAATTTTGGATCAAATAAGAATACATATAAATCTATTTAGCCTGCCGCATAGGGTATTCACCCGACGAAAGAACAGCTCGTCTTTCCCACCTGTCCGGATATACTAATATTAGGCATGCGTCCGGCCGATAATTCACAATTGGACGTATTGACTTAGGAGGTTCCGATGAGTTTACGTGCCCTATCACCGCTTCTCTTCGCATTGCTGCTCTTCGCCGGCTGTACCAGCGACACGACCGCCGCCGTGGACATGTCTCCTGCGCCGATCTGCGGCGCCATCGGCCAAGTCTGCTGTTCTCCCGGCAACTCCTGCTCGTCCGGCGGCAACTGCGTCGGCGGATACTGTCAGTCCTGTGGCGGTCCCGGTCAGGCTTGTTGTCCCGGTCGAGCCTGTGACTCGGGCGACGTCTGCACCGGCAACGGACAGGGCGTTTGTACGGTCTGTGGCGGCCCTGGTCAGCCCTGCTGCGTCGGCAACGGCTGTGGCAGCGCCGTCCTCGGCAACGTGGGCTGCTGCGTCAACAACACCTGCGCGGCTGGTGGTTCGACGTGTCCGTTCCTGACCGGCACCTGCTCAAACGGAAGCTGCGGCACTTGTGGCGGACCTGGTCAGCCCTGCTGCACTGCGACCATCAACGGCAACAACACCAACTTCTGCACCGCTTCTGGAGTCGCCTGCAACGCCGGTCAGTGCGTCGCTTGCGGCGGTCCCGGTCAGCCCTGCTGCGCCAACAACACCTGCACGACTTCGGGTCTCGCCTGCGGCAACGGCAACATCTGCCAGCAGTGTGGTGGCGCCGGTCAACCCTGCTGCGCGGGCAACCTGTGCACCGACTCGGCAACGGCGTGTGGCAACGGCCTGTGTCGTGCCTGCGGCGGTCCCGGACAGCCTTGCTGCGCAGGGAGCACGTGCTCGGGCGGCGGCTGCTGCGATCCAGGCAGCAACTCCTGCTTGGCGACGGGATCGCTTTGCACGACGGGAGCGACCTGCACCGCTGGAACTTGCCCCGTCTGCGGCGCCCCTGGCCAGGCCTGCTGCCCCGGCAACACCTGCGGTGGTGGCGGCTGCTGCGTCTCTGGTCAGTGTGTGGCTTCGGGACAGAACATTCCCAACATGACCGGATCGGTCTGCGCCAACAGTGCAACGGTCGCTTGCGGTGGCACCAACCAGCCTTGCTGCGCCGGCAATGGATGCTCGACGATTGGCTCTTGCTGCGGTGGCAGCACGACTTGCTTGGCACCGGCAGCAACGTGCGGAGGTACCCTCGGCGCCTGCACCAATGGTTCTTGCACAAACGGCGGCAATAGCTGTGGTGGATCCGGTCAAAACTGCTGCCAGAATGCGACGACGGGTGCGCGGTTCTGCACCGCAGCCGGTCTGGCTTGCAGCGGTGGAAAGTGCGCGACCTGCGGCGGTCCCGGTCAGCCCTGCTGCGACGGCAATACCTGCGCCAGCGGCGGCTGCTGCGACAACAACAACCGCACCTGCGTCGCCTCGGGCAGCGCGTGCCCCGGCACCCAAGGCAGCTGCAGCATGAACGGTTGCCAGGGTGGCACCTGCGGCAAGATCGGCCAGGCCTGCTGCGGCAGTGGCGTGGAGTGCACCGCTCCGTTTAGCACCTGCAACAACAACCAGTGCGTGGCTTGCGGTGGCAAAGACCAGCGCTGCTGCACGTCGAGCAACGGCAACGACTACTGCGGCGCGCCATTCACTTGCAACAAGAACAACAACCGCTGCCAGTAATCCAAATCAGCCAATAGCCCCCTTGCGCAGAGGGGGCGCCCGCTTTTCTCCACTATCAAGTCAGACGACCCACAACAATGAAACATAAACCGTTTGTTTCATTGTTCTGATTTTCAATATCGAAGGCTCAACCGGGCAAGTTCCGGGAAACACACCGTTTTTTAGGTCAATACCTGCGCTGCTCGCGCGCTGGATTGCCGACAACAATGGTTCTGGCGGGAACGGACTTTGTCACAACCGCACCTGCACCTACTTGCGCATTGCGACCAATGGTGATGCCGGGCAAGAGCACCGCACAAGCGCCAATGTCACAGCCGTCTTCCAGCGTGACTTTGGCGAATTGGAGCGGCCGGTGCAAGATCGGCTCAGGCGAGCCATCGGGAGCAGAAGGCAGCTCGTGGTGGCTGGTCAGGATCATGACGCGCGGGCCGATGCCGACCTCTTGGCCGATCTCGATCCCCCCGGCAGCGTGCATGAAGACGTCTTGGCCAATCCAGGTGCCCGAGCCGACGCGTAGCTCGTTTTTGTAATAGCCCTTGAGGATGGCGCGATGGCCCAGGTACACGCGCTCGCCGAGGAAGACGTTTTCAGGATGGAAGATCAGGACGCCGGGCTCAATGACCACGGTCTCGGAACAGGCGCCAAGCTGGCTGCGGACAAACTCACCGCTCCCGTGGCTGCGCGGCGGGGGTCGCATCAGTACTGGTAGCGCACGCCAAACTGCGCGCGGAAGGGTGTCTGCCGACTGAGCACGGTGCCGAAGGTGGTCGCAATGTCCCGGCTTTCAAACCCAGCTTGGTTGCTGCCACCGATCGGCGTCGAGGTATCCAGGACGTTGAACAGATCCACAATCACCGACAGGTGCTGACGAATCAGCTCGTGCATATCGAACTGGAAGCGCAGGTTGATCTCGACGAGATCGGGCGTGCGAAGCTCGGTCCATTTGCGTACGTCGTTGGGGTCCGCCGCCGGGTCGAGACCGCGCCAGCCATAGCGGTTTAGGTAGCCACCGTTCGACGGTTTGGTGCCGCGGTAGATGCGCGATGCGGGCGCGCCCGACAGGTAGATCATGTTGACGCCGCCGGTGAGCCCGTGGAACGAGTAGCTTGACTGAAGCTTGACCTGATGGCGATGGTCGTCGGCCAGATAGCCATAGAGCCGCAGGTCACGCGGGCTGTCGTCGCGAAGCGATGAGATCTGATCGTCAACTGTTCCGTCGAGAAACGACAACGTATACGACGCTGTGACCATCCAGTTGGGACTGGGGTTGCCCGATACCAAGAAGTCGACGCCATTGTAGCGACGATAGGCCTCGGCTGTCGGACGATAGGCAGAGACGTTGCCGCGACTTGTATCGCCGAACTGCACAAACCGACTCCCATCGAGAGAGCTAACCGCATTCAGCTCAATGTCTTCCCAAAGGAACGACGTCATCCGATACGAGTAGGTGATCGAACCGATGACATTCTGGAACAGCTCGCGCTCGACGGACACCGTCACTGAGTCGGCGCGCGGCGGAGTCAGGCTCAGCTTGGCATTGCCGCAGGCGAGCGAGGTACTGCCGTCGGCACAGCGCCCAGTCAGGTCATAGCCACCGCTGCCGCCCGACGAGGTGACCCAGCGATCGAAGCGATTGCTGACCCGGTTGAAGTTCCAGGTGTTCGACTGATACGTCGCGTCCGCGGAAAATGCGGGCAGAAGGCTCACGACCTCGTTGGCCCGACCGTAGGCGGCTTTGAGCAGCGTCTTGCCATCGCGGGTCAGGTCAATGTTCACACCAAGCCGCGGTCCAAACCCGAGCAGGTTCTGCACCGTCTCAGCGCGTGAGTTTTGCGCCGTGCCATAGTCGATGCGAAGTCCCGGCACCACCGTCAGCCACGACGTCGGCTTCCAGGTGTCTTGAATGAAGACACCAAGGCCAAAGCCGTAGCGAACCTGGGCCAGCGCTGGCTCGATGGTATTTAGCTGATAGCACGGCGTCGCGGGAGAGCCCGGATTGACCTGGGGAGCCGCTTGCAAGCAGCCCGGCGGACGCTCCGTCGAGGTAGGGTCACGCGCCAGCACCGAGCCATCCACCGAGGTATCGTCGGTGTAGGTCGAGTTGGCCGGCGTCCCATTGTACAGATAGTGACGGATGACCTGGCCTTGGATGCCCGCCTTGAAGGTGTGCTGGCCGATCCAGCCCTTCTTCACCCAGGTGATGTTCGGATCGAACTGGATTCGCAGGCGCTTGTCGTCGACAAACCGACCTCTTCCAGCGTTGTTCCAGTAAATGCCGTTGGCAGCGTCGAGGTGCTGCGGCGAGACCTTGTCGCCACTCATCGGGTCGACGGAGATGTTGCTATAGATGACGCCAGTCTGAAGGTTGAAGATGACGTTGTCGCTGGCGAAGTAGTCGTAGTTTAGCGACGTGAACGCTCCGCCCTGCTTCTGAATTGTCTCGGCTTCGTTGGCGTACGCGTTCGACTGGACGGTGTTGTAAATCCAGGCGGGGTCGGCGTTAAACGACAGCTCGACGCGATGGCGCGCCGCCGGGGCCCAGGTCAGCTTCAGCCGCGGATAGGCGCCATAAAACTCGCGCGTCGCATGCTGAAGATTGAGCGGCGTCCCCGGCACCAGCGCCGACGCGGTGTAGCGCAGCTCCGCCGAGAGGTAGTACCACAGCTTCTGCTTGATGATCGGTCCGCTGATGTTGACGTTGAACTGATAGCCCGCGTTCGGTGGCCGCGGATCGCTCTGGTCGAGCAGTCGGCCTTCGTAGAGCTGCGTCCCTGCGCGCGAGCCCGATGACAACCGCTGGTGATTCAGATAAAAGCTGGTGTCGATCGCGAACTTGTCCGAGCCACGCTTGGTCACCAGGTTGATGACACCACCAAGGGAGTTGTACTGGGCGTCGATGGCGAGAAGCTGGGTGTCAACCTGGCCAATCGAATCGAAGTTGAAGTTCGACGAAAAGGTGTTCGAAACCGGATCGGTGATGTCGAGACCGTCGACCAGATAGCGGTTGTGGCGCAGCGAACCGCCGGCCATGACGGGATTGCCACCACCGACGACTCCCGGGAGCTGCTGGACGATGTTCTGGTAGCTGCGGCCCGTCGCGATCTTGGCTTGCTGATCGGACGTGAGCACGCGACCCGTCGAGACCTTCTCGGTATCGATGCGCGCCCGCTCCTCGAAGATCTTGGTGGTCTCGCCCTCGGTCATCTCGGCGGTGAAGTCGATCTTCAGGTTGCGCGTCTCGCCGAGCGCCAGCTTGACCCGACGCTTGATCGGATGAAGTCCTTCGTACTCGATGGTGACGTCATAGCTACCGTGCGGAATCGACAGAAAGTCAAAGCGACCATCGTCGTCGGTAAGCGCCGACTTGCTCCCCCCAATCATCGCATCGGAACGTAGCGTCACCTTCGCACCGGGCATTGGTACGCCGGTTCCTGCTTCGAGAACGACACCTTGCAGACGAGCGTTCTGTTCGCCGACTGCAAAGGCCGACCGCTCCGCCAGCGTCGGAGCGAAAAGCAGCGAGGTCAGGAAAAAGACACGCTGCGCAAAAAAGTGACGCTGCCGCATTTAGTTCCCCGCCACCTGGCTCTGCGCAAATGGGCAGTTCACTTCGGTCGGGACGTTGCTCGCGTCGACGGTCACCGTCTGACAAGGAAGACAGCTGGCCAGCGCTCCGCTCGCCGTCGCGGTCTTGTAGGCCGGATCGTTTGCGTCGGGTGGCGGCGGCGTGCTCTGGCCTTTGAGCACAAACTCCTTGCAAATGGGTGAATAGGTTCCCATCGTCAGCTCAGACGGAAGGCCCGGGACCACGATCTGCAGCGGCGTGGTGGTCGCCGTCGGTGTCATCTCTTTGTAGACCTTGTAGAGCGGCATCGTCGCAAAGGTCTTGCCATCGCTCGATACCGGCACCGGCCCCATGTCGATGTACGGAACCACGAGCTGGTTGTAAAAACCGAGCTGCACGGGCAAGCGTGCCGGCGGCGACGTCGACGGAGTCAGCGCCGGATCGACAATCTGTAGCAGCCGATACTCGCGCGACTTGACGGTTAGATCTTTGTCGATCCGGCCGGTCGCGGTGTCAAAGCGCTTGATCGACTGGCACGGCAGCGAGCTGGGCCCGGTAAGGTGAATGACTTCCACCACCGCGCTGTAGTTGAGCTTGCGCCCCGGCTTGCCGCTGCTCGTCGACAGAACCTCGGGAATGTCGGCAAACAGCGGATATTGGCGATCCCAGCGAATCAGATCGAGTCGCTCGTCGAACTGCTCGCTGCTGGTGGCTTGGCACGGTCCGTCAAAGACGTAGACCTGACCGGCGTTCGATACGGCCAGCGGATCGCGCTTTCCGTCGGTCCAAAATGGCGTCGTCGCAGAGATCGTCCGTCCGTCCGATCCCATCGTCGAAACCTTGGCGGTGGTATCTGCCGAGCGCGTCGTCGCGAACACCGTATAGGGAATCTGCGGCCAATCACCGCGCTTGTTCCCGACGGCACGCAGCCGATCGATGGTCTTTACGCCAGTCATAAAGTTCTGCGCGTAAACGACCCCGGCGAGAAACTCTCCGTCGTCGGGATACGGACTGCACGACGCCCCGAAGGACAGCAGCGCACCGACGGCAAAAAGTCGAGCTGAAACAGGCGAACGAAAACGGTCTGTCGAGACGACGGCCCTTTTGGCAAGCATAGCGGCGCGCATATTCCTGCGAGCCCCGTCCGCTTTCAAGCTTTTCCAGCACCGTGCGACGGCAGAAGAGAGCGTGAAACCCTAACGAAGCTCCAGCCGAATCGACACCGCCGTAAGCTGAGCGACGTAAATTCCACCTTGGCCATAGCCGCCCGAGTCCCCACACCGATGCTGATGACGGCTGCGGACATCGCGATCAGCAAACAACATTCCGGTCACTCGGGCGCGCGTTCCACTCGGAAGCGGAGCCCCAAGCCGTCGCCCGAGAAGCTCCAGACTGCGATCAACCCAAACCCGACCAAGAGACATCGGACCGAGCGGCCCGCCCTGCCAGCAGATCGCCCCGATCGTGGTGATAAAGTGTCCGTGCCAGCGCTCGGGATCCAGCTCCACGTCGACGAGACTGACCGCCACGGGCCCCCCGACGGCGCGGCGAAGATCCCGTTCGGGATCGGACAGACACGGCGCACGCGATGGACTTTCACCCCACCCCATCCGCACCAATCGATTGCGTCCTTCGAGGGGAACAGCCTCAAGAACGCGCAGAAGCTCTGGCCGCGCCACCGTCAACATACAGAAATAGTTTTGACTACCGAATCTTAGAATGACTTTGACATGGCGAGCGACGAGTTGCGGGCTTTTTCGCCAGAGCTTTGTCGTTTGCCGTGTAGTTTATTGGCCCATGAAACCCACTGTTTTCATCACGGGCGCATCGAGTGGCATCGGCGCCTCCTTGGCCAAAGAGTTTGCGAAGCGCGGCGCCAGGCTGGTCTTGGTTGCTCGACGAACCGATCGACTGGAGACACTGGCAACGGACTTGCGCGCAGCAGGAACCGACGTGTTGGTCGTGACCGGAGACGTCACCCGCGATGGAGACATGGAACGCGCAGCCGAACAGGCGATTCAGTCCTTCGGTGGAATCGATGTTGTCGTTGCCAACGCAGGCTTTGGCGTGCAGGGACGGCTCACCAAGCTAAAGATCGACGACGTGCGACGACAGTTCGAGACGAATGTCTTCGGTGTGCTGAGAACCTTTTACGCGACCCACGCGGCGCTCAAGGCCAGTCGGGGACGGCTTGTGATGATTGGAAGCGTGTCGGGCTTCTTCTGTGCGCCGGGGACGATTCCATACTCGATGAGCAAGTTCGCGGTGCGGGCGCTCGCAGAAGGACTGGAGCAAGAGCTGGCCAAAGACGGCATTTCGGTCACCCACATCGCGCCTGGTTACGTCGAGTCAGAGATCTCGATGGTGGACAACAACGGCGTTCTGCACGACACACCGCCGCGACCGAAAGCGCCCGCGTTTCTGTTTATGAAGACCGCCGAAGCAGCCCGCCAAATTGTCGATGCGACAGAGAAGCGCGAGCCGCTGCGCGTGGTGACTGGCCACGGCAAGATCCTCGTCGCTGCGAGCCGCCACACACCGCGAGCGCTCAAGGGTGCGCTCCGACTTATGGCCGGACGCGTCGCCAAGCTCACGCTCGACGACTGATTCGCCGACTTCGCCTTGTCGTGAGACCCACATGACCGACCGAACCATCCTCAGCGGACGAACCAGCCAGCTTCCCCGCGAGCTTTTGTCGACCACGTTCGATCTGATCGTGATTGGCAGCGGCGCGGGCGGTGCAATGTGCGCAAAGACGGCGGCGCAGGCCGGGCTTTCCGTGCTGGTGCTAGAAGCCGGAAGCCATCACCTTCCGAGCCAGATGAACCAGCGTGAAGGCGACATGCTGCCGCAACTGTTTTACGACGCTGGGGGCCGATCCACCCAAGATGGCGCGGTGATGATTCTGCATGGGCGCGGAATCGGTGGCTCAACCGTACACAACACCAACCTATGCAAGCGTGCGCCCGACGAGATCTTGCGTCGCTGGGCCAGTGAGTTTGGCTGCTCCTCTTGGGTTCCGGAAAAGCTCGCTGCGGACTACGACGCCGTCGAAAAAGAGCTTTCCGTCAGTCCCCTCGGGGAAGAGGACGTCAATCGCAACAACGCGATCATGCGGCGCGGGGTCGAAAAGCTGGGCTGGCGCGGAGCTCTTCTCCATCACAATCGACGCGGCTGTCAGCGGTCCGGTTTCTGTGAGCTGGGCTGCGCGTACAACGCCAAAGAAAATGCCGCCAAGGTGGTGATTCCCTCGGCTCTTTCCTTCGGTGCGCACGTTGTCTGCGATGTGCGAGTAGACAGAGTCCTGCACGACAAAAAGCGGGTGCGGGGCGTCTCTGCCTTCATCGTGCGGGAAAATGGCGAAGACGGCGGCGAGCTTCTGCTTTCAGCGCGCGCGGTCTGTGTTTCGGGCAGCGCGATCTTGTCCCCTGCACTGCTTCTGCACAGCGAGGTTCCCGATCCACACAAGCAAGCAGGTCGGTCGCTTCGGCTGCATCCCGGTGTGGCGGTTGGTGGTTGTTTTTCCGAACCCGTCGAAGCATGGAAAGGAATTCCCCAGGCGTATGAGTGCACCGAAAAGCTCTCTTTTTCCGATGGTGCGCTCGATCGTTGCTGGCTGATTCCGGCCTTCGCGCACCCTGGGGGTTTTGCGGGTCTTCAGCCAGGCTTTGGCAAGCAGCATGCGCAGGCCATGCACGATTACGCCCGCACCGCTGTCGTCGCTGCGATGCTTCATGATGAAACCAAAGGTGTGGTGTCGGTTGATCGCAGAGGGCGTGCGCTCTGTGAATATTCGCTTACTCCGTCGGATGCGCGATCTTTGTTTCGAGGAGTCCGCGCCGCCGCCGAGATTCTGCTCGCAGCGGGAGCCAAGCAGGTGATGATTCCGCTCGCCAAGCCGCTGTTCGCAAGCACTCCGCAAGAGCTTGCTCCTCTCGATTCGCACGCGTATCGACCGCTCGATCCGCTGCTGACTTCCGTACACCCGATGGGAAGCCTGCCGATGGGAAGCGACCCACGCCGCTCTGTCGTCGACGAACATGGCCGTCATCACCAGCTTTCCGGTCTGTACGTGGCCGATGGGAGTCTGTTTCCGACCTCGATTGGGGGCCCTCCCCAGATCACAATCTATGCAGCGGGACTCCGGGTCGGGAGGACCATTGCCACCGACTTGGCAAAGCGATAGGTTCGGCGCTTCCGCATGCGCGCTCGCTGTCTGCAGCTACTCCTGGCCGTCACTCTTCCCCTGTCTGTTTCGGGGTGCGCGGCTTGGCATGATCTGTTTCAACGCGACAAACCGACAGCCCAGGTCTACGCCGACGCGCTTTTGCTTCCCCGACCACCGACCACCGATGTTGCGATTGTTCTCGGCTGTCCTGCCAATCCCGATGGTACGCCATCGCGCTGTCTGCTCTGTCGGGTCAAAGCAACGCTCAAAGCCTATCGCCGAGGCGAGTTTCGCGCCGCAATCTTTGCGGGCGGTGCCGCCCACAATCGCTACATCGAAGCGGCGGTGATGGCGCAAAAGGCGGAGCAAATGGGAATGCCCCGGGCCGCGATCTTGCAGGAACGGGAGTCGCTGACGACGTGGCAAAACCTGCGCTTTTCCCGTCGGATCATGGAAGAAAATGGCTTCCGTACGGCACTGCTGATTTCGACGCGTGATCACCTGCCACGGGCTCGCCGTTTTGCCGATTACTATGGGATTCCGACGGCTCTGCTCGGCTGTGAAGACGAGCTGGCGGCCAATATGAATCCATCCAAATGAAGAAGTTTTTTCAGGAACAGATATGAATCATTTTTAATGACTAATATCTGTTTCCGGTGGCAGTGGACCGAGCGCGCGATCGATTCGCTTGAGGAATGAGTACCATGGCTGACTTAGCCCAGGAATCTGCACGCTGACATAATGGAAGCCGCGTGCACGCCACTCGGCTGCTTCCTGCTGAGACGGACGATACGGCTGCGCGGCAATTCGATAGACGTTGTAGGTCAAGATGGTGGGTTTGCGCGACAGCACATAGTCGAGCGGCGCAAACTTTTGATGACCCGGTCGGTTGGACACCGCGGCAACTTTGTGGGCGACGTACTCATCCGACAGACCGAAGCTATCGAGCGCACGGATGCCTGCGTAATACACCTGCGCGCCGGCTCCACCAACGACCTGGTAATCATCGGGCTTGGCGTGTTGTCCCAGCCACTTTCCGATCGCAGCCCGATCCGCTGTGTAGTGGCGCAGATAACCCGGTGTATCGATGCCGCGATCAGCACCAATGAATGTGAGCGCATGCCGATCGATGAAATAGGAATTGACCGCATGAAGCCCAAAAAACACTGTCAGTACCGTCGCTGACACCGCAATTTTCTGGCCAGCAAGAAGTCGCACAAGCCCCAGAACTCCGCCCAGGACGAGCAGCGGCACGGTCGGCATGATGAAGCGATAAAGTCCCATGAAGTCGCCACCGACCGATGCGACATACAGACAGAACGGAACCACCCAGACCAGCAGGACTTGTCCGATCGCACGATAGGAATCACGCAGACGCGGCGAATCAGCGTCGGTCCACGGGCGCAGAAATCCGCCCAGATAAAACAGTGGCAGGATCGGCAGCTTGAGATCGCGCGCCACGGCCTTGAGATAATAACCGCCCTGCTCCCAGGTCCCCTTGCCACCCGATGACTTGATGAAGAAGGTGTTGGGTACAAAGTATCCGTAGTACCACCGTCGCCAAGCCATGTGCGGCACCGTCAAAAGGAGGAACATAAGAAGCAGATGAAACTCCTCTTTTGAGGGCAGCAGCTCGCCTCGGCGCAGCTTGCCAACAAGTCGATGCAAGCCGAGCAGAGCAAACAGCAGATAGCCTTCAGGCCGAGTCAGCGCCGCCAGACCCAGCGTGACTCCGATTCCCCAAAGACGCGGCCTGTGACCCGCGCCTTCGTCGACTGTTGCAAGGATGTACTGACCCAGCGAAAGCGTACACAGGAGAGCAAAGAGCTGCGTTTCCAGACCGCCGGAAGACCAGCACGCGTAACCAGGAATGCCCGCCAAAATCCACGCGGAAGCAGTGTCCCAAAGTGACTCTTCCCCGTCGCGAAGGCGGCGCATCAGCCAGGCCAGGTAGAACATCGTGAGAACTGCGCACAGCGTTCCCAGAACCCGTGAAGACAGCTCGGCAGGAATCTTTGCCCCAAGTCCTGCGGCGATGATCAGCGTCCACAAAAAATTGGTGTAGCCCTCGACCCGTTCGCCGATGTTAAAGACCAGCGCACCGTGAGAGACCAAGTTCTTTGCGTAGACAAAGGAGATAAACGCATCGTCGGTGACGAAGTTGAAAAAGAGGCTGTGCCAGATAAGCAGAATCGCCGCCAGCACAAGGGATACGGCAAGCGCTAGGCGGGATGGAGCAGACACTGGCGAACGACCTCAAACAGTGCGCCGCAGGCGACAATCACAAGCAAGTGAAAGATCTCGTGATAGCCAAACACGCGCGGAAACGGATTGGGAGACTTGCGCGCATAGGTCAGTGCTCCCAGCGTATACAGAACGCCTCCACCGACGTGGAGAGCGACCACATACGGACCCAGATTGCGCCATTCCCCAGGCAGACCCAGACCCCCAGTCCAGCCGAGCACCACATAGATTCCGACATGAAGCCAGCGCGGTGCAGAGGGCCAGAACACAGTCTGTAAGATCCCCGCCACAGCGCCAATCCACAGCACGATGCAGAGGAATCGGCCAAATGTACCACCGACGCCCAGCATCGTAATCGGAGTGTAGTTTCCCGCAATAAACAGGAAGATGTTGGAGTGATCGAGGCGCTTCATCAGCGCCCGCGGACCGGGCTGCCAGTGCTTGCGATGATAGAGCGCGCTCACTCCAAACAGACCGATCAGCGAAAGGCCGTAGACAAAGCCACAGATACGACCGTCTGCAGTCGCTGCTTGCGAAAGAAGCCAATACACGAGCGGAAACGCGGCCAAGAACGCAAGCTGGTGCGACACGCCACGGAGGAGCGGTTTTTCCAGCGCAATCGCCGCCGCGAGATGCTCGATCGTCGCTTCGATGCCAGACGATGACTGCGGCTTGGAACGAGACATACTGGACCGCGTTTCCTACGCGCTCTTGACCAGCGTCACGATGTTGCGGTTTGGCGGCGCATGCTCGATGACTTGCTGCTGAAGGCCGAGCCGACCGAGCACAAACTCGACGGCACGCACCCGCTCTTGCATCGACGACGTATCGATCGGCAGATACGGAATCCGAAACTGTTCGAGCAGCAGCTTGACCATTCCGTCAATGCGCACGACCGATTCCCAATCGACGCCAGCGCGGACTCCGTCTTCGCGCAGCAGCGAGCGGTGCGGACGCACAAAGAAGACCACGCCTTGCGCGACCCACTTCATGTACTCGCGGACTTCTTCGCCGCTCTCTCCAGACATGATGTCGCCGAGCACCAGGGCGTGATCCGCCGCATACGCGAGGTTGTCGAACGCGCGATCGGAGACAAAGCCCTTCTCTTGCAGGCGCTCGATGGCAATCTGGCGCTCGAAGACGCGACGCTGATAATCACTCACCCGATCCATGTCGGTGCGCAGCGAGTCGAGATCGATCTCAAGCTCGGCGAGCACAGAGCGGGCCACTTCGGTAATCATCGGCAGGCCGTAGCGACGGCTGACCCAGCGGGTCATGGTGGTCTTGCCGGTAGCGTGGGAACCAACAAAGTAGATGCGCATGGCGGCCCTGGGCCTACCAGTCTGAACCGCAGAGTGTCAAGCGATCACGCGCCTTCCGACGCCGCCTTGGCTTCGAGAACACGACGCCAGCGCGCTCCGACCGACATACGAACAAGTCCCGCTCGCAGCGAGAGCAAAAGAATCGCCAGCGCGAAAAAGGCTGTCCCCACAAGCTGTACCGCAGGCTTCCACACCATCACGGTCTGCACCGACCGACCTTCGCTAGACAGCCGCTCGCGGTGCAGGTAGCTGTGATGATCGCCCCACGGAATCGTCTCGTGCGGGGGCAGACCTTGGTAGACCGGCGGCTTGGGCTTGCGCGCATCGGTCTCGCCTTCGGTTGACTCTGTCGCTGTCTTGCGCAGATAGGACACATCACTTGAAACCATCGCCGACTTGGGTGCCTCGGAGCGCGCACCGACGAACAACACCCCGAGGAGCAGCGCCCAGATTCCGCCCAAACACAGGCCTCCGACGATCAACCAGAACAGCTTCTTCTGTCCAAAAAGCCACGGCAGAATAAACAGCCCACCGACGAGAAGTTCAACAAGAACCAGCACCACCAGAAGAGCCGATACCGCTGCTGCCGCCGCCGTGAGCGTCCCCGCAATCGCAACCCGCAGCGCCATCGAAAACCCGAGTGCAGAGAGCAGACGCTCGGCCATAAGGAGCAAAATCAATAGAGCAATCACCTCCCCGATCGAGAGGGCGGGAAAACGGACCTCGGGAGACAGCTCTTCGTACAGCGGCAGCCAGTCGCGGTCATAGCGAAGCTCGATGTTTGCCGATGCGGCTGGCGACGACAGCTCGGGCAGCCACAGCGTCGCAAAGCCAATCCCACCGCTGCGAGAAAACGCCTGCCGGTGCTGAAGCTGAACTCGCTGCGGACCTTGCGACAGTGGCAGCAGCAGGGCTCCCACTTCGTTTTTGGTGAGTAGCATCGGCTCGCCCGCAAGGCTGGCGTACGTCGGCTCGGCCCGCAGCGGCACTTGCAGCTCGGCGGCGCCCTGGTTGTCCAGCTCCAGGGCGGTTTCGCCGATCACATGTCCGTCGCTGGCCAAAAAGAATGTCGTCGCTGCCGAGGTCACCGCATAGCTCTGCGTCCGCATCGCTTCGAGTCGCACCACCCGCCACGTCACCGTCTGACGATCATCGAGAAGAAAGCCCTGCGCGCCCCGATACTGCGGGTTCATCCCGGTCTCGCTCACGCTGATGCGCTGGACCGCCGACTCGACCGTCGGACGCAGCAGTGGATGTCCGTCGAGGAGAAGGTAGTGCACCGATGCGGCAACCGGCGGCTTAAACGTCGTCGTGGGCAGGCTGCCTTGCATCGTCAGCGTGTGTTCCCCAGGCGGGACGTGGCAGCCATACTCGCCCGACTGCTGTTCGCATGAAATCGCCGCATCAAGCCGCTGCACTCGCTCGCCGTTGTGGGGAGAGACCGCAAAGCGCTGGTGCGAGCGGTTCGGATTGCGCAAAAGAAGCTGATACACAAAGCTCACACCCTCGGGAGACAGGCGGACGTGATAGCGCCCAATCGCCGATACTGGCAGCGCTTTGTCGGCCTGATCTTTGGCAATGTGAACCACCGTGAGCCGCTGCCTGCCACCCTCTTCTTCGTCTCGAATCAGCTCGCCATCTTTGACTTGCGACTCAATCCACAAGACCTGCGGCGACGCCAAAAGCTGGAGCCTGTCGCCCCCCGTCAGCGCGACCTGACAGCGCAACGAGAACCGCGGCAAAAGCGGCGTCAGCTCGTACTTGTCCGACCCACCGCGGGAGAGAATCGCGTCACCTTCACAACCCCACAGTCGCGATCCCGCCGTCGTCGAGAGCAGCTCCACGGTCGGTCCCGTCCCCGCCGTCCGCCCGGTGAGCAGCAGCGATAGGTTGCGCGACTCGAAACTGCCGTCGATCCGAAGCGTCTCGATCACCGTCACCGCAGGCCGCCCAAGCAGCTGCTGATATTCCGCCAGCGGTAACGTCACCTGCGACGGCAGATTTCCCGCCGAAGCGTTGTCAGCTGCTTTCTTCGGCGGCGCGGGATTTGGCGGCGGCGCCGCACCTACCGACGGAAAAAAGCAAAGCAGTGCAAGCCATACGAACACCACGGAAAGCTTGTGTCGCATTGTCACCATAACCTCACACTACTTCACTCGGACCTGTCGCTTCGGTCCCGGCAGCGCCACCGTCACGATTCCACCAGCGATCGACGCAATTCCCACGCCCGTCAGAAGCGTTCCGACGCCAGTGGTTTCGTAGATCATTTGGCAGTTTTGGCCAGGACATGTCGATTTCCCATCCACCGAGAGCGCCGACAAGCCAAACCCGACGAGCACTGCGCCAGCCCCGATCAAACTTCCACCAAGTGCCAGCCGCCACTTCGGGCGGGGTCCACGCTCCGTGCGGTAAACCGGCGTCGGTGGCGGCGGCGGTGGCGGAGCAATGGGCTCAGGCTCGGCCACTTCGTCGGAACGGCCCAACTGCGCTTCCACTTGAGCCACCTGACCGGCCTTGACGCTCAGCGTTCCGGTGTAGGTCGGCTGCCCGAGCAGTCGAACCTCCAGCGGATGCTCACCGACGAAACGACTGCCCTTGTACGGTGTGACGCCAACCTTCTCACCGGCAATTACGACATCGGCGCCCGCCGGACTCGACGTGACCTCGACTTGTCCGCGCACCCGCGTCGTGGACTGTTGCAGCGCACTCCCGATGGTGGCGGCGGCCCCTGAAAATGCTTGCTCGATGGTGCAGTCCTCGCAGCTGGTCTCGCTCCGGGCAGCCACATCACCGACGGATGGATCGAGCACTTGGACGCCAAACTTCCACGCCGCTTTGGCTTCCGGTGCGGCCTGTGCCGCCGTCGGAGCCGGTGCTGATATCGGCGCCAGTGCAGCCGATCCCGTCCGCTGCGCGCTGACCTTTACGACATAGAGCGCCTCGTTGGCGTTGCCCAGTTCCACCAAGCAGCTTGTCGACGCAAGACAGCTCGCGAGCGCAGGCCGCAGCTTGATCGCTTTGTCCCCTGGAACCACCACTTGTCGCTCGCGCGCAACCTGCTTGCCGATAGCCGCCGTCAGTGATTTTTGCTGTTCCGCCGATAGATCACCGTCAATGAGCAGGACCAGCGCCGGCGGAACCGAGACCACCACCGTGCCGGTCTTTTGGTTGAAGCGCATCTCGACGGTCTGGCCCGGCAGCGCTTTGACCTGTTCCTCGATCCGCTGATCGTTTAGCTCGACGATGATTCGGTGCGTTCCGCTTTCCAAAAGGAGCGGCGTCTGAAGCGGCAGCGCGCCGACGAGGTGTTCGTCGACCGACACCCATGCTCCCCGCGCTCCGAGCACGGTCACCTCGCCGCTTGCCGGGGCCTCAAGCTGGGTGATCCGCAGCGCTTCCTTTTGGTCTGGGCCTTCGTTTTCCCCCGAAGTCTCCTGCAAAAAACGCCGCATCACATCCTGAGCACCGACGATGCGACCCTCCGCTTCGGCCAGCTTGCCAAGCTGGAACATCATCTCGGGAGCCGGATTTTTGCGAAACGCCTCTTCGAACGCCGCTTTGGCCTCGGAATACTTCTTCGCTGCAAGAGCCGCCGTTCCGCTGCCAACAAGGGCCTGCGCTTGCTGCTGGTCCTGCGCGCTCGCTTTCGGTCGCTTTGCGTGTCGAGCCAGCGCGCTCGATGGAACATGCGCCGACAGCCCGAGCCACAGCCCGACGCCGAAAAGCACACACAAGAACAAACGGTTGGCTCTCATGGACAGCCCTTGACCTCGATGGTCTCTTGCGGACGAACCTGTACCATCTGCCCGCCACCGACGTTGACGCGATGACGGCCAGGCGGCATCCAGATGTCCTCGGTTTGGCAGTGCCCTTTGACGACTTTGCTGACGCGCAGCCGACCGACGCGCGGTGCCAGACGTTTCATCGCCTCGGCAACGGCGCGGTGTCCGTCGGACTTGACCTTGCCGAAGAAGCCCGGCTGCTCGATTTTGTCGTATTCGGTCATCGCCTGCGCCCACGCTTCCTGCGCCTCGAACGTCTGGCCCAGGTTGAACGTCAGCTCGTAGCCGAGCGTCTGGCAGATCGCCTTGTCCTCTTTTTTGCGACTGCACAGCGTGCTCGCCTTTTCCAGCAGCTTGCGCGCCTTCTTGTAGTCTTTGCGCTGGAACGCTTCGACGCCCGCCTTCACCAAATCGACAAGCTGCGACGGAGCAATCTTGACCGTAATCGGAGTCCCTGCCGTCACCGTCACATCTTGTTGGCCGCCGGGATAGACGATGTGGTGTTCACCGACGCTGACTTCGATCGGTTTGCTGCCGATCGTGATCGCCGGTTGCTTGTCGATCTGCACCTGCGTACCCGCCGGACCCTCGAAGCGCAGGAGACCCTTTTCGCTGCCTGCCGGAGTCTGGGGTGGCTCGGGCTCTGCCGCTGCACCAGCATCCGACACGCTCTCACCCTTGTCTACGTCCTCGCCCTTTTTCGCACCTGCGGCGGAGTCTGCTGCTGGCTTCGCTGCGGCTTCTTTGGCCAGTGGCTGGCTCTTCGCCGTCCCGCCCAGCTTTTGCAGCTTGCCCAGCGCCGCCATCGCGCGCTCGCGCAGGGCTGGATCCCGATCGCGCGACAGCACCCGGACCACCGGCAGACCCGGGGCGGGATCGTTTTCCGCTTTTGCAAGCTGCGTCGCGCTGTCGAGCGCTTGCGACCGCACCAGCACACTCGGGTCTCGGCTCGCTTGCAAAAGCAGCGGCAGCGCCTGTTGGGCCGACCAGCCCGCGAGCGCTTCGACGGTCGACCGCCGTACCTCGGGATCTTGCGACTTGAGCGCCGACTGCACAGTCTCGGGCTTTAGCTCGACTTTGCCGCTCTCACCGAGCTTGGTCAGGGCCGACTGCGCCCACACCGCTTCCGCACCGCCGCGACCGACCGCTTCTTGCAGAATCTCGATTCCAGCCCGGCTGCCCGCTCGCGCGAGTGACACCGCCGCCTTGAGACGCGTCGCGAACGTCGCTTTTTCGTCGGCCACAATCTTGCTAAGCCACTCTAGCTTGTTCTGCGGAACCTCGTCGCTCATCTCGACGGCCATGGCCTGCGCTTCGGCATCCCCGCTCCCGACCATTTTTTCGACTTCTTTGGCCTGCGCGCCGTCGCCTAGCGCAACCATCGCCGCCGCCCGCGCTACCTTCTCACTCGCCGAGCCTTGGCCCGCGTCCTTTTGCAGTGCGGCCAGCAGCGAGCCCTGCATCGCAGCATCCGACGCCATATGCTGTCCGGCCTTCGCGATCGCCCGCATCATCTGCGTTCGCACCTGCGCGCTCTTATCGGCCAGACCTTCGCTCAGCGCCGCGACGGCATCTTTGCCACCGATCCGCGCCAGCGAGTCCGCTGCCGCCCGACGAACTTCGACGCGGGTGTCGTGCATCGCCTTGCGCAGAAGTGGCAGCGCCTTGGGGGCGCTCACATCGGCCAGGGCAGCGACGGCTTGGGCTCTGACGTTCCAGTCATCGTCGTCGAGAGCCTGCTCGGCCCAGCTCACACTGCGCTCGGCCAGCACCACCGGGTCACCGTCGCACAGCTTCAGCAGTGCTCCGGCTTCGGCCTGTCGCAAAATCCCGCTCCGCTCACTGCCCCGCAGTCCGGTTGAGAGCTTGGCCGCATCCTGTTTGTCGCCGCAGAACCCCAGCCCTTGCGCTGCCAAAAGCCGCTGCTGCATGCCCGCGCCCGTCGCCCAAAGTGTCGTTCGCAGCACGGGCTGTCCGCTTGGATCTTGGAGCACGCACAGCGCATGCGCCGCCGCCACTTGCAACGAGCCCGGCTGAACCGCCACGTCCGCCAACAGGTTTTTCGCTTTTTCATCACCGAGCGACGCCAGAAGCTGCGCCACCTTGAGCTGCCGCGGTTGACTCGGTAGACCCTCGGGAAGAATCTGGATGAGCTGGCCTTTGGCTCCGTCGTCGCCGGTCTGCGCCTGCCGAGCCAGGATCTCAACCCGAGCCTCGTCCGTCGGTTTGGCCTGCGTGAGCCGCGTCATCAAGATGGGCTTGGCTTTTTCGTCCCCCAGCTCCAAGAGCGCCAAGGCCGCTTGAAGTTGAACCTGCGGATAGCGCTGCTCGTCGAGAGATCGCAAAAGCAAGCTCTTGCCCGCTGGTGCACCCAGCTTGGCCAGCGATTCTCCGACGGCAACAATCACGCTCGGATCGCCACCTTCGTCCGCACGATGGAGCAGCGAAGCCGTCGCACCGCGGTTGCCAATCACGCCGAGCGCCCGCGCCGCCTGGGCTTGGACCAGTGGATCTGCATCGCGCAGTCTTCCCTCGAGCAAGCCACGGTGCCGACTGTCACGGCTGTCCTCGAGCGCAAAAACCGCCTGCCCTCGCACCGCCGGATCGCCGTCGCCCAGACCTTCCTGCAAGATCTTGAGCGCCAGTGAGCGCAGCGACACCATGTCGATTTCCACCGGTTTGCCAGAACTGCGCAGCTTGTCGACGACAAAATAGCCACCCACGAGAACCAAGCTGATCGCAAAAGGCAGCATCGCCAAAAGCGCAATCTTGCGCTTGGCCGCCACCTCGACTTTCGGCATCGCCGACAGTGTCAGTCGCGAGTTCAGTCCCGCCGTCGTTTGTTCCCCGCGCTGCAGCCGATCGAGGTCCGCCAGGACATCGCCGACCGTCTCATAGCGCTCGGTCGCTTCTTTGGCGAGCAGCTTGGCCAAAATCGGACCGATCGCCGCAGGAATCCCCCACTGCGTCGAGTCCGTGGGCAGCGGCGGTACCGGCTTCTGCAGGTGTCCAACCAGGACTTCTCCGAGCGTGTCTCCACCGAACGGAAGCTGGCCCGCACACATCTGGTACAAAATCACACCCAGTGCGTACAGGTCGGTGCGCACGTCGACTTTGCCGCCGTTTATCTGCTCGGGCGCCATGTAATACGGCGTTCCGACGAGCGTTCCGGTGCGCGTCAGCTTCAGCGATTCGCCTTCAACTCCGACGGTCTTGGCGATGCCAAAGTCAACCAGCTTCACCAGCGACGGTTCGCCTTCTCTCTCGACGAGAAACAGATTGTCTGGCTTGAGATCCCGGTGGACGATGCCGGCCTTGTGCGCCGCCGACAGTCCGGCGCAGAGCTGCCGCATGATCTGCATCACTTCGCGAAACGGCAGTCGCTGTTTTTCCAGCAAGCTCGCGAGGGACTGGCCCGACAGATACTCCATCACGTAGTAGAGCCGTCCGTCGGGAAGCTCGCCGATGTCGAAGATATCGATCAGGTTCTGGTGGCGTACGCGCGCAATCAGCCGCGCTTCTTGCCGGAACCGCTCGACGGCTTCCTTGTTGTTCATGATCTCGCGACGCAGAACCTTCACCGCCGAGCGATGCCCAAGCTGCTGATGCGAGGCGGAGTAGACTTCGCCCATTCCGCCTTCACCGAGCAGCTTGACGATCTTGTAGTCGCCGACGGTCTGCCCGATCAGGTTGTTAGTCTCCTCGGACATGGCTTTCCTTTTCTGCGAACGCGAGAAGCGACGCGGCTGCGGTTTTTTGCAGCACTGCATCGCTAGACGACAAAAGTGGCAAAAGTGGTTCCGTAAGAGACTGCGCTTTTTGCCCCAAAGCACCTGCGGCAGCGACGGCCCGCAGGCGATAGGAATCTTGTGTCAGCAGGCTGGCCAGCTCCCTTGTCACACTCGCGTCACCCAGCCGAGCCAGAGACAGCACGACCAGCGGTCGCAGCTCGGTAGGCGGCTTTTGACCGAGCAGACCCAGCAGCGCGTCCTGCGCATCGCGCTTGCCGCCAGCGGCCAACAGCTCGAGCGCTTCGATGGCCGACTCGGTGACTGGAATCGCTAGCGACTGTTCACGAAGTAGTTTTTCCGTCGCTGCGTCGCCTTTCTTCAGCAGCTCAACAAACAGCTGCTGCCGCAGCACCCGCGACAGGCTGACCGACGGTCGCCATAGCTTTTCCTTCAGCTTCGTCAATGCGGCGACGGGCAGCTTGCCGGCCTGCGACAGCGAGAGACCAGCCCACAAGCGGGCTTCGACAGGCAGCGTCTCGCTGGCCGCTGCCGCGTCCAAGACGGCAACGGCGTCGACAGCCCCGAGTCTCAGCCGAACCGCCTGGGCTTCAATCGCCTGCGCACCGACGGCAGACTGGGCTCGTTTGGTCACCGCCGCGAGGAGATCTTCGTCCCCGGGTCGCCCGATCAAATACGCCGTCGACAGAAGCGACCGTCCCGTCGCTGCATCATCGGCCAAAAGCTCGGTCACGATCGGCAGGAGTGGTCTCTGCGGCACCGTCTCGAGCGCCGACGCCACCGCTCGCTTGTCGGCCAGGCTTCCGCGCAGGGCCGATTGCAGAAGGACCATCGCTCGCGACGGAGCCGACCCGGCAGGATACGGGACAACGTGGCGGTGATGGCGCGACTGCACAACCATCCCGCCGAGCACCACCGCAAACAGGCCCAGCGGAACCAGGAGTGGCCAGAGACCTCGCCGCGAGGGACGCAGTCGCACCGGACGGGTTGTAACCGCCTGACCGACGCTGGCATCTTTCCACAGGCCGCGCCCACCCCACACCACGTCGAGGTCGTCGCGCAGGCTCGCGCAGTCGGCATATCGCTCCTCGGGCAGCTTGGCCAGCGTCCTCATGATCACGCGATCGAGCCGCTCCATATCGACAAAGCGCTTCGCGAGCTTCTTGCGCTTGGCGATCAGCGACGGTTTTGGCGCTGTCTCCAACAGGTGAGCCCCGAGCAGCGACGCCAGCGAGTCACCCAAAAACGGACGCTGGCCAGTGACCGACTCGAAGAGCATGACCCCGATCGCATAGATGTCGGCCCGCCCGTCGATGTTCGCAACCGCTTTGATCTGCTCGGGCGACATGTACGCGGGCGTTCCCATCATCGCCCCAGCCGCCGTCGCAAGCTCACTCAACTTTTGCGGGCTTGGAACGTCGCTGGTCTCTGGCCTTTGATCGCTGCGGATCTTGGCGACGCCGAAGTCGAGCAGCTTGACCAGTGGCATCGGACTTTCTCCGTCGCCACGCGGCACCAGCATGACGTTTTCCGGCTTCAGGTCGCGGTGTACAACGCCGGCAGCGTGGGCAGCCCCGACGGCAGATAGCAGCGGAGCGAAGAGTGAGACGACTTCATCGTCGGAAAGCGGACCACGGTCGAGGCGCTTGCGGAGCGTCTCGCCGGTCACGACCTCCATGACGAAGAATGGTGCTCCGTTTGGACACAGTCCAAAGTCATAGACAGCGACGATGTTTGGATGTCCTAGGCGGGTAACAAGCTCGGCTTCGCGCTGAAACCGAGCCATCGCTTCCTGGTGCTGTCCCAGCTCGGAATTGAGCACTTTGATCGCGACGTCGCGCCCGAGCTTTTCGTGGACAGCCGAGTACACCGTGCCCATGGCCCCAGCGCCCAGGACACGGTCGAGTCGATACTTACCGCCCAGGATGGAACCCGGCCCCACGCTGAAGGCAGCGACGGCTGGTTCTGTCATATCCGAAACATTTTATTTGAACAATGTAAGACACACAACGCATCCACAGGAAAACAGGAAGAAAAGCGCACGCAAGCAAGGTTCTCGACAGCAGGGCCTGCCGTGATCTAGCCTCCGCGCCGCTCATGACCAAACAGCCTTCAAGCCCGATGTCTCCGCCAGAAAGTCACTATCCGCGCGACCCGAAAGAGCGGGAGCGCGACCCGAACTTTTGGACTGCGTCCCATGGCCGACATGTCGATCCGGGTGTGCTCGATCGCGTGCTCGCGCAGGCGGCCGACTTGGCCGAGCGTGCGGTGTTGGTGTTTGATCTCGACTCGACGCTGCTCGACAACAAGCCACGCCAAGCACGCATCGTCCGCGAGGCCGGAACTGCCGTCGGTGAGCCGCGCCTCTTCGGCTGTCAGCCAGAACATTTCACCGATTGGTCGGTTGACAAGCCGCTACGCCGCCTTGGCCTGACCGACGCGGAGATCCCCGATCTGGTCCCCAAAGTTCGCCGTTTTTGGAAGCAGCGCTTCTTCACCAGCGAGTACTGCCAAGACGACATCGCGATTGCTGGAGCGGTGGCGTTCGTAAACGATGTGCTCGCGCTCGGCTGTCGGGTGGCTTACTGCACCGGACGGCACGAAGGCATGCGACAAGGTACGGTGGCGTGTTTTTCGCGGGAGGGATTCCCGGTTCCCGACGGTGACCGGGTTCACCTGCTGATGAAGCCAGATCTTGAGCTGCACGACGATGACTTCAAAGTCAAGGCGCGCGAGCCGCTGGCTGCCCTCGGGACCGTGATTGCCGCGTTCGACAACGAGCCGATCCACATCAACAGCTACTTTGAGCACTTTGCGTCGGCACAGTGCGTCCACATGCTGACGGATGACTCGGCGCGCGGGATTGCCCCACACCCGAGCATTCCGTCGATTCGCGACTTCCGCCGCGGCTAGCTACTGCACAGTCACGTCGGGAATTGCGACGCCACAAACATGGGACAGGCTCTCGATGTGGCGAATCATCACAAGGCCCGGCGCATGTCCCTTGTACGCACCTTCGAGAAGCAGCCGAAGCTGACGCTTGCCGCGGAACGGGACCGTCAGAAGCTGCATCTGCGTGCCACCCTGACCCTGCTGTCCGTAGATGAGCTGGCCGCGATAGTCAGACAAGATGTCCTCGGTCTGCTTCACCGAAGTCGTCGTCGGTACCGCAATCAGCGCGTAGTATTCGAGCGGATCTCTGTCGGGCGCCAGCTCGACCTCCAAGCCAAATTCGTCACCGACGTGAGCTTGGGTCTTGGCAAGGTTCACTTTGGCAAACGGCTGGGTCGTCGGCTGAAGTCGCATGAGCTGCGGCTTATCGACACGCGCGATGGCGCCCGCCGGGACGACAATCTGCGCCGGACCTTTGACCGTCTGCTCGAAGCCAAGCGGGCTGCCGTCGGCCTTGCGCAGACCCTGCGTCGCGGGAGGTGTCGCCGAGATGAGAAGCTGCAGTTCGATGAAGCGAACGAGCGCCATCGGCGTCGAGTAAACACCGCCAAGCAGCGCCGGTCCCTGAATCAGCCCCGGCTCTTGCGCCAGGATCATGTTGCGGCTGACTTGGCGATAGAGCTTGGTGAAGTTCGCTTTGTCGCCTTTTTGGTAAAAGGCCATTGCCAGCTCGGTGAGGTACTGGGTCGCACCGACGCGCTCGAAGGCGCGCAGGAAACGGAAGATGTCGTAGGCTTTGCTAAACGCAATCTCTGCGTCTTTTCCGTCGAGATCGAGCTTGGGCAGCAGCTTTTCACCCGCCCAGCGCGTCACGGCATCGTCGGTAATTACCCGATACACGACCTGCCCGTTCACCTCGATCGGCACCACGTCTTGGCCGCTCGCATCAAAGCCGGCAAGCTGCTCGGTCTTCTGGCCTTTGCTGGTCAGCGACTGTCGGATCCGTTCCGCCAGTGCCTGGGCCGTCTGTTGCGCTTTCTGGACACGCGGATCCGGTGAAGCCGCCACTTGCAGCGACCGAACCGCCGACAGCAAGTTGCGAGCGACCCAGCCGCTCCAGGTTGGGCTCGTCGGCATCCCTGGATATGGACGGCACAGCCCCTCGCCCTTGTCACAGAACGCCTCGTCGAGATCCCGAACATCTTTGTCCACCGACGTACGCAGCGTATGCGCGAGTCCATCATCGTCGAGAAGACCCCGCTTAACTGCGGCCAGCAGCGCCGAGCGAACCGCCACCCGTGCACTCAGCGCTTCGGCGTGTCCGAACCACGACTCGCTCGTCGTGTAGACATTCATGGCCATTCCGCGCAAAAGCGGCCCAGCCCCAGCATACACGCGAGCGGTTTCATCGGCCCCGACGGAAATTGCACCGCCATCACCAAACTGGAGCCGAGAGAACGTCACCTGCTGCTCGGAAATGGTCTGTATGGGCTGTTCTCGCCGATCGTAGATTTGACCGTCGGCGCCCTGCATTTGCATGGCCAGCACGCCGGGCTTGGTCAGCTTGACCGTCAGCTCATGGGTCGACACGCCCGGAGGAACCGTAAACTCCGTCGCGATACCTGGCCCCGTGACCTGTAGACGCAGCGGCGACTGGGTGCTGTTTGTCGCATCAATCGGTATCCGCAGCTCGGAATTTGGCACAAACGTCTTCGGCAGTCGGGCTTCCGCACCGGCGATTCGCTTCACATCCAGTTCGCGCTGGGCTTGCGAAAACTCCAGCGCCTGAACAGCGACGACGCGCATCACCACCCGACCCGTCTGCGGCGGAAGCTGGACATCAACTTGGGCTTTGCCGCTGGCGTCGGTCACGATCCGCTGGCAAAAGACGACCTTTTTGTCACCTTCTCGGACCTCTTCTTTCGGCGCCTCGTCCTCATCCCCGCCACCGCCGTCACTACCGCCGCCACCCGAGGAGCCACCGCCGCTCCTCCCCATGCTCATCTTCTTGCCCATCTTGCCCGACGCGCTGCCGTAGCCCATTCCGCCGCCGCCCATGCCGCGCCCCGACAGACCCAAGCTGCCAATTCCCCCGGGTGCAGGCGGTGGCGCCGCTGACATCGCCGGAGCGGCCATCAGCTTGGCGGGGGCCGATTCCTTCTTGCGCTCCATCATTTCTTCGCGGTCCGCCGCGCGATCGTCCGCCTCGTCGTTTTCCCAGCCGGTGTTGTCAGACCACGACGACACCGATCGCGACGCATTGCGCAGCGAATCGCCAACCGCCGAGTTCAGATGCGTCGATGGACTGCGCGACGGCACACGGTTGTCGTAGACCTCCAAAATCGCCGACAGCGCCACACCTTTGCCGCGATCCTCGGCCTGTATCGTCACCGGCACCGTGCCCTTGGGCCGACCTTCCGCCTGCGCCGATAGGTTGACCTTGAGCCGAGACGGTGGAAACGCGAGCACCCAGCCTTCCTTGAACACATCTGCGACGAAACCACCGACAGTTACCAGCGTGTACGGCCCAGTTACGTCGACATCCAGCTTGCGTCCGGGGGCAAGATCACCGGCAAGCTGCACCTGCTTGGAAGTAAAGGTCCCGTCGCTGTTCGGCGTGTGAACATAGAGACTTGCGGCGCTGACCTTGGCCGTCACCTCGACGCTCACTTTTCCACCTGTGGCGATCAGTGATGAAACCAGGAACGGGTCTTGGCCTCGCTTCTTGCTCTCGACGAACAGATCACGCCCGGGTACCTGCACTGTGTTCTCATAGGGGGCAACGCCCACTTTGTGGTCAAAGCTCACACCGCCCGCTGCAACCACCATGTCTCGTTCGACGTGGCTGGAGCCCTCGAACTGATGACGCAGGCTGCCACGCGGGGACACGACTTCAATCTGGAACGGCCCCGAGTGCCCACCGACGTTGAGCGTCCCGAGGAGCTGCCCCTTTTCGACCATCACCTTCTGCGACGGGCCCGCGTACGTGCCGTTACAGCCCGGCAGCATGCAGCGCGAGTGCACCGTGACCTCGCCGGAAAACGGCTGGTTCGACATCCGCAGCTCGTTCTTGAACGACAGGCCATTGCCCCAGCGCTTGCCCGCGCCCGCCGCGTTGCCGAGAAACCACGCGCCGTTGATCTTCTCTAGCTCGTCGGCCTTCGTGACCTTTTTCCACTCGTGTGCAAACGACAGCGACCCGAGCGTGCCCTCGACGATGGAAAACGTGGCTTGGCCTTTCGATTTTCCGCCCTGCACGGTGACATCGACGCGGTACTCGCCCAGCTCAAGCTTTTTTGCCTCACCGTCGAGGATGGTACTCACAAAGACGCCGTTTTCGTCGAGCTTGCCTTTGATGTCCTGGCTTATGCCGTCGCGCTTGGCCAGCTTGCCAGTCACTTCTGCCGACGGACGCCCAAGCCCAATCACCTTCAGATAGACTTTTTCGTTCGGCCAGTACTGCGGCTGATCGGTTGTCACCGACGTAAGGTCCAGGCTCAGCGAAGCTTTGACGCGATCGACCGGACCGACCACTTTGCTGTGGTCCATATCGACCTTGAAGAACTTCGACTCGCGAATCCCCGTAGGTTTCTTCTTGGCTTCCGCCGCGCCATCCCCCAAAACCACCGCCAGTGCAAGCACCCACAGAAGCTGAAACTTGTTCATGGCTCACCATGGTAGCGCCAAGGTGGCAAGCCGTGTTTGCCTGTCTCGATCGGTAGGACACAGCGACGACAAGCCGCACCGCCCAAAGCGCCTAGCAGAGCATGCGATGCAAAAGCTGGGTCGCAGACTCGACTTCGCTCGTCGAAAGCCAAAGCGATATCCGCAGCGGCGAGGTCGTCATCCGTCCCGGTGCAAGCCCAGCTTGGCGCAGGCCGTCAATCACCTTGCAGAGCACCGACGGATCGCTGCCAAGCCCTGGACCAACGATGCTCACCATCCCGAGGTCTTGTCGCACAGCAAGCTCCGGATCAACCTGCCGCAGCGCAGCCAGTGTCCGCGCGAAGTCTGGCAGATCGTCGAGCGCCAGCGCCACATCGAGCAGCTCCCCACTTTGTGCGACATAGCGAAGGCCTACGCCGTGTTCAGAAAGGACGCGCAATATCGCCGTTCCGTGGCGCGACTGGATCTCGACGAGATTGGTCGTTCCGGTAACTGCGGTCGCGCGGCCCTGATCTGGCGCTGTCTCGGCCTCGGCCCGGATCACCGTCTGTTTCGTCGAGCCATGGGTCTTGCGGGCGAAGATCACAATCCCCGCACGCTGTGCCCACTCGACAGCCTGCGCGTTTAGCACCTTGGCTCCGTGGTCCGCCAGTTCCTGCATCTGCCGATAGCCCAGCTCGGGAAGGTGCTTGGCGTCTGAGACCACCCGTGGGTCCGCCGAGTAGACACCGTCCACATCCGAGTAAATCTCGCAGTCTGCCCCGAGCGCCGCCGCCAGCGCGACCGCCGTCGTGTCCGATCCACCGCGGCCCAGCGTCGTCACCTCGCGCTTGTAGCTCATGCCTTGGAAGCCAGCGACGATGACGACACGATCGCGGTCCAGCTCGTCGAGAATTCGGATTGGACGAATTTCAATAATCCGTGCCCCCGAGTGACGATCGTTGGTGAGGATTCCTGACTGCGAGCCCGTAAAACTAATCGCGTCGTGTCCCAGCTCCGACAGCGCCATTGCCAGCAGCGCCATCGAGATTCGCTCGCCGCTCGACATGAGCATGTCAAGCTCTCGACGCGGAGGTGCCGACGACACACTCTTTGCGAGCGCGATGAGCTGGTCGGTCGTCTTGCCCATCGCCGATACGACGACGACGACCCGATTGCCGTTTCTGACGGTGTCCGATACGCGCTGTGCAACCTGTCGCAGACGATCGGGATCAGCGACGGAGCTACCCCCATACTTTTGCACAATGATCGGCTTTTCCGACGACGGCTCTGGTTTTTCAAACAGCCATGTCGGCAGCGGTGGTACCGCAGGCGACGAACCGGAAGCGGGCTTGGTCATCGAGTGGGCATTGTCGATGACGAGCCCGCCCAGTTCAAGATTCGCGCTCGCAGGGAAAATAGATTGACAAGCTAGATATGCGCCTGTAGAAAGGTCACCTGTTTCGCTGACTTAGCGGGGCGTAGCGCAGCCTGGTAGCGCACCTGGTTCGGGACCAGGGAGTCGGAGGTTCAAATCCTCTCGCCCCGACACGAAAGCCGCAGTGGCAAAACCGCTGCGGCTTTTTTGTTTTCAGCGCGCCCATTGTTGGCGAAATCGATCCGGTCTTACCGACGCAACTTTAGCTCGGCCAAGATCACCGCATCGTCGGTTGCACGCGCAACCTTCAGTCGACGACCTCTGCTGTCGAAAATGGCTGACTGTCCGGCAAACTGTGTCAGCGCGTGGCCTCGTCGCCCCTCAACGCCATACGTATTCGCTGCCACAAACGCGCTCTTCACCCCGAGCAGTCGATATCGCCAATAGGCATGGAGATCGAGCCCTTCTTCCAGCCAGTTGGTGCAAAACGCGACGACATCGACCTGCTGACGGCGCAGAAAATCGGTGAACTGGTCGTCGTTTAGGTCCATGCAGATGCCCACCGTCAGCTCTCCCCAAGACAAGCTCACTTGTGGATACGGCGTGTCTCCCGGGCTAGCCCACGTCTCATCGGCGGAAAACAGGCAGCGCTTGCGGTAGTTGGCCAACAACTCCCCATCGGGACCGATGACCCACGCCGAGTTGAAGAACAGACGCCCGCTTCCGTTCTCAACGACTTCTGGATAGCCACATACGAGCGCACAGTTGTGCTGCCGAGCCAGCTTCGCGAGTGCCAAAAAGCTTGGTCCCCGCGTCGGCTCAGCGACGTTGGCAACGTCGGCAGCATCGGCAAACAGGTACCCTGTAATCGCCATCTCGGGACAGACGATAAGATCGGCCCCCTGCTCCGCCGCATTCGCACACAGCCCGAGCAACCGGTCCCGGGAGCGCGCAAGATCGCTCCGATCGGCCTTGAATTGAACCGCTGCAGCCAGCATCGCTGTTCACAGCGCCAAAAGTGCGGGCAGTCGCCGTCGCAGAAGTCGCAAGGTGATAAGCCGAGACAGCGTCCGCGAAACCTCTGCAAGCGGCAGCCGACTCTCCCGCGCGATGTCCGCCACTGACGCTCGGCCGTTGCACAGCGAAAGGACTGCCATCTCGGCCTGACTGAGCCCCAGCCGCAAAAGCTCGTTGCTCGAGGCAGAGTGACTGATATAGACCGCGCCTTCCGCCACATCCTGTTCGAACCGTCGCCAGTCATCTAGCCGTCGCTGTCCTTCGAGCAACACCTGCGCAGGATCGAGCTGGAGCGCGCCGCCAAGCTCCTCGCTCATCACACTGCTTGGTAGCTGTCTGGTCCTCGTAAACTCGAAATATCCCGACGGCATCCGTAGCCCTTCGCAGATCAGCTCGTAGCTCTGACGCGACAGCGCCACGATCAGATCTTCTCGACGCAGAAGACCCGCCTGCAAAAGCCGCTGGCCCAGAAGCGCTTCGGGACCTTGCGCAACCGATGCGATCATTCCGTCGGTGGCTACCCGAGTTGTGTCGCGCTCGCTTGGCCCCGGTCGCCCACTCGACTGCTGAGCCACAGCGTCGATCTCCGGCTGCCGAAGCTGTCCATCTAACTCGATGAGAAAACGCCCGAGTCGCAGGCTTGGCAGCCCTTGGGCCATCGCCTGGGCAATCCAACCGTCGAGGAAATAGATGGACAGTTTGCGTCCGGCCGCCGATACAACAAGCTCGCCACTCAGCTTCTGCCGAGCAATCAGGTCGATCACCTCGATGAGCGGCAACGCCGACAGATCGCCCGACAGAACTTTGCCACTGGGTGTCGTCGTCGCGGGCACAGTCGGGCCCAAGCGGCGCAGATCGTCCCGCGGCAGCGTGTCTTCGTCGCCACGAAGCATGTCATCCTCGATCGGCACGAGGTCGCCACTGTGAAGAAGCGCCGGGTCGTCCGGCTCGGCACGCATCATTTCGCGCGCCAGCGCCTGAATACTCTCGGGAGCAAGCAGCGTCTCGCCTGGCTCAAAATCAGAGTCTTCTTCAAACGGATTGGTCTCAGCCTGCGGCTGCCTCGCTGTCACTTTGTCTTCGACAGCACGCGGAATGGCCGATCCGCTCGTACCGCTCGCTCGTGATGCCGGTACCGTGTGAACCGCTGGTGCGTCGACCACCGAAGGAAGGCCGCGCAACGTCGCTTGTCGACCGCTGCGCGTCGTCGGTAGAGGAAGCAGCCGCTGGGCCGACGACACGACTTGCCGAGGAAAGACCGGTCGCACGAGGGCATCCACCCCGTCGGGCAAAACTGACAGATCATCGGTCACGCCCACCAGCGCCAGCACCGCCGGAGCGGGTCCCGGAAACTCCGACGAGAAAATCTGCGAAAGCAGCAGCCGACCTTCCGAGCCATGCCGCAACAAGTCGACGACCAGCAGTGCAGGCCTCTCAGACAGAATCACCGGCAGAGCCTCGCTACCACGAGAGAAACCCTGCGCAGAAATTCCAACTTCGGCGAAGGCAGCGACGACTTGCTCGCAAAAGCGCTGGTTGTCATCGACGACGACGATTCGGGGTTCGACCATGGTCGCGGACGCTAACACGTCGACCCAGGCAGATCAAAATCGCTTTTCGAGCGACGCTTGACGAAAAATCCGGAGAGAGGCGGAAAGACAGACGGGCGGTAGCGGGAAGTGACTACCGACGACGGCGCAGCAGCCCAGCCGCTGCGGCGAGGATCAACAGCCCGCCGGCCGATGTTGCGGTCTGCGCCGGGAAGTTACAGCCCGTCGCCGTGGTGCCGCCATCCGTCGGAGGACGATTCGCCACCGCCATGTCTGGGACAGACGCCATCGCCATGTCCGCCACGGGCCCACCCGCCATGTCTTGAAACCGCGTGATGTCCGTCGTCATTTCCGCGCAAGAATAGTAGAGCGAGTTGGGCGGTATCGTCGCAGGCGGACACGGCGTAACGTCGTCAGCGAGCATCCACTGCATCATGCGCAGGGTGCAGCTCTGGCAGTTCCCAGATGGCAGCGTAACCTGCGTCGAGTACGGACGAGGAACAGCGCCCACAGTGGTGTGCTTGACCGTCGCCAAGTTGGTAAACGTCGCGTTGTTGTCCTTCGACCACTCGACGACAAAACAGCCAGGATGGTTGACCGTCTCGTTCCACTTGATCGTCACTGACGAACCCGGAGTGTACAGGTTCGGCCCGTTGACGATCGGTGCCGCCCCGCACGGACCCGTCTTGTTGGCTGCACTCGTGTCCCTGGGCGTCGGCGACGTCAGAATCGCGTGCGCGTCGCTTTGCGCTGAAATGCCGAGCGTGGTCATGGTAGCGGTAAGCGCAAACAGTCGAGCAAGCGTGCGGGAAAACTTCATCGTAAGCCTCTCTTTCGAGCAAGTGGGCTCGACGTGATGCGAGCCCGGGACAGGGACCAAGTCGGGTTTATGAGCCAGGGCCGTTTTGAAGGGTTCCAAATTTATCGGAAATTAAGCTCACAAAAAAGAGCGTTTTACTTGGCAGGAGCAGCGCAGAATGGCCATCTTTGTTCATCCCACCGCCGACGTATCAGATCGGGCGCACCTCGCCGATGGAGTGCGGGTGTGGAATCAGGCCCAGGTTCGTGAAAACGCCGTCGTCGGGGAGCACACGCAAATCGGCAAAGATTCGTATATCGATGCCGCTGTCCACGTCGGTGCCCGCTGCAAAATCCAAAACGGCGTGTACCTCTACCACGGTGTGACCGTCGAAGATGGCGTCTTCCTGGGACCGCGCGCCACGACGACGAATGACCGGACACCACGCGCCATCTTTCCAGATGGACGCCTTCGAAGTGCCAGCGATTTTGTGGTGATTCCGACGAGAATCTGCCAAGGTGCCGCCATCGGAGCCGGCGCGATCCTGGTCTGCGGCATCACTGTCGGAACCTTTGCGATGGTGGCCGCAGGGGCGGTGGTAACACGGGATGTGCCGCCGTATGGACTGGTCCGCGGCAATCCGGCTCGACTCGTCGGTGCGGTCTGTGCCTGTGGGGCCCGTCTGGCGAACGAAACCACCCTCTGCACAGGCTGTGGACAGCTTGTCCCGACGGAAGCGACAGCGCTCCTCGCCCGTCTTATCTCTCGACGCTAGCGGCCAAAAGCTGTTCCCGATAGCGCGCAAGGATGTCCTGACCGCCCGCTTCGACCGAAAGCAAAGTCACGCCCATGTCCGCCGGGTGTTGCCGACTGCGCCACGCGACGCGACCTTGCGCATGAACCGACGAGCGCAGGGTGGGCAAATGGACGACCAGTTCCACTTCTGTGCCGATTCCCGGTGGCTCACTGCACGAGATCCGAATCGTCGATGGAGACACGCCAATGACTTGATCGAGTTCGTCAAAGCCTTCGTGCTCCAAGCGGCCAGTGACTTCGAAGCGAGGGCGATACGTAGCTTGCGTCATGGAGTCCTTGCGGCCACAGCCAACACACTCTGGGCCGGAAAGAATCGTAACACAAACTACTCATAAATTTGACAATAAATTGGGAAGCAAACCGCCCCAAGCGCAAGTTTGCTGCCTCCCAAAAAGCGCGCGGCCAAAGCTACAGCGTCGAAAGAAAGCTCTCGATGACCCGCTGGGTTCGCTGCTGCAGCGGCGTCGGTGCGATCTCGAACGCATGCGGGGCCAGCGGCACTTCGCAAAGGTGAACCCGACGCGCGCCCGCTTCTTTCAGTCGCTGGTAAAAGTTGTGCGCTTCGACAATCGGAATCATCACGTCGTGTTCACCGTGGATGAGCAAAAGCGGCGGAATTTCCGTCGACAGGTAGCTCACCGGCTGGGCGCGCCGAAAGACCTCGGTGTGCTCGCGGTACCGACGGCAGAAAACCAGCTCCTCGAGGAGGTAGTGCGCAATCGGGTGAGGATGATGCTCGAAGATGCCCGTAAAGTCCGACAGCCCGTAGAGGATCACCCCGCCGCGCACGCTACAGTCTTTGTCTTCAAAACCTGGCTGCAGCGAGCGATCGACCGCCGAACACGCCAGCATCGCCGCCAGATGGCCGCCCGCAGAATTTCCCATCGCTACAGCATCGGGAGTCCCACCATATTGGGGCGCATGTTCGGAAACCCACGCCACCGCCGCCTTGCAGTCGTGAATCGCCGCCGGGAGAGGGAAGCGCGGAGCGAGCCGATAGTTGATCGCAAACACCACGTAGCCCGCCGCCGCGAGGTCGAACATCAAAAACGGCGACTGCCGCTTGCTGCCGAGAACCCACGCGCCGCCGTGAACAAAGATGATCGACGGCAGAAGCTGCGCGGAGCGGTTCTTGGGCCGATAAACGTCGAGCCGCAGGCGAATCCCATCGACCTCGCGGTAGACGACATCCCGAATGACCTCGACCTTGGACATCGACTGCGTCCGCAGCGCCAAAGTCGGCCACAGCGACGGTGCTCGACCTTCGAGTAGCCCAAGACCGGGCCCGGCATGATCTGGAAACGGATGCTCGGCATCGACGATCGGCTGACCATCGACGACGGGCAGCACCCCTCGCAGATTCCACAGGTAGCGAACCAGCAGGCCCCAAGCGATCAGGTGGATCCCCAGTCCAACGAGCCCCATCGTCGAATTGAACGCCCCAAACCGAGCAAAGGCGAGCAGCGTCAGCAGACCAAAGCCGATAAGCTGCGGCACAAACAACGCCACAAGCAGCAGCGGCACCGAGGCGACCAGTCCAATCGTCTGCCCAAGCCAGCGCGGACGCACCACACCAACGGCCAAAAACAGCAGGATCAGCGACAAAAAGAAGTAGAGCGCGCCAACCATCGTTCCCTCGTGAGCCATGGCTCCTATTTGTTAAGTCATGCCACAGAGCGCAAGCTTTTGGGATCGAGACAGCCGTTTTAACGCGGCCTCCCGACGCAACGCCGCGCTGCGATCGGGCACTTCCTCCGCGTAGACCAGCACGACCGGCCGTCTCGATCGGGTGTACTTGGCGCTGCCTTTGCCATGGGCCGAAAGGCGCCTCGGAAGCGATACGGTGCAGCCCGAATAGAGCGTGCCGTCTGCACAGCGCAGGATGTAGACGCACCAACCCAGAATCGACGACGGGTCGAGCGACTGCATCGCACGAGTCGACCCGTCGCTGTCTGCGGCTTGCATTGACGCCTTCACAACCCGGATGCTAGCGTGCTTGGCCCAGGGCATGCGAGTCGATACCGGAAGAAAGCTGTTTGCAGGCGTGCGCATTGACGGACGGATGCGCGAGCAGCTCGACAAGTGCCCGCAGCGCGACCGCGTCTACTTCGAGTCTACCGACGGAAAGTACTTGCAGGTCGTGCGAAGCGGCAAAGATAGCTTCATCGGCAAAGTTCTCGAGCCCGCCACCGAGGCGCGCAGCATCGAGGACATCCGCCGCAACGTCTGGTCGCTGCTCCAGCGTGTTTGTCCGGGTCGACGCGACGAAGGCGAAATTCGCCTGTACGCGATCGACGCGGAAGAACCAACGATGCTGCGAAGCGGCCCGTCGAATCCCGGCAGTCCGTACAGCAGCGAAGAAGACGACGACTTCCGCTAGCCGTTCGCTGCAGCGATGAGCCCAGCTCGGTCCTAGCGGCGAATCCACAGCTCCAGCTGTGCGAAGAAGCCGTTCATGTCAACGGGCTGAGCCACGACGCGACGCAGCCCAGAGTCTTCGGCCAGCAAGCTAATCTGCTTGGAAATCGGATTCAGCCAGCACAGCTTGCCGCCGCGCGGAAGGCTGCGACCGACGTGGACCACAAAGCGCTCAAGCAGCGGCACCAGATCGCCCCGGCAGACGCGGCGCCCCATCGGCGGATTGGTCACCACGCAGGTAACTCCGGGTGGCCACAGCGACAGCGAATCACCTTGGCGTAGCTCGACCGCCGCACCGATGGAATCGGTATTTTGCTTGGTCGCCGCCAGCGCATCGGCATCGACATCGCTGCCAAACAGTCGCGCCTTTTTGCAACGAAGAAACACCTCGCACAGCTCACCACCTGAGCCCACAAATGGATCCCAGACGACATCGTGAGGCGTCGCCGCCAAGGTCCGTGCCAGCGCGGCTGCCAGCGTCGGGTGTGATGCCGCAGGCACCGTCCGAATCCGATAGGCGAACCGTGGATCGACAAGCTGCTTGGGACAAAGCGTGAGCCCGATCGTCTGGTCCGGCTGAAGCCGCAGCTCAAGCTGCCAAGGACTGTCCATCGAGTCGTTGGTCAGCGAGGGAACTTTCTCGGCAATCGCTGTCACAAGCTCGCGCATAAGCGCACGCCGTGGCCCCGTCCCCGCAAGCTCGAGCCGATAGCGCACGTCGCCCACCGTCAGTGAAGACAACAGCGTCTGCACCGGCGGTTCCCCGAGCGCCGCAGCCACCGCACGCGGCAAGCGAATGTCATCGAGATCGAACGCCAGGCTCGGAAGTGCAAATGCCAAACTGGAAAAAGTCCGCAGTCGCCACAGCTCGGCGAGCGACTTCGACCACGGAATCGCAATCCGGCTCGGCTCTGACAAAGTGTCAGACCGCTCGACGTGGCGAGGCTGAACCGAAAGCTCAGCCAGTTCGTCGAGCAGCAGCGACTCCAAACCGGCGCGTACCGTGAGCACAATCGGCCACGTTTGTCCAAGCGCCACCGTCGAGACGATGCGCTGCGACTCCGACACCTGCTGACCTCGGATCGCGGTTCGGGAAAGCCGCTGTCGAGCCAGCGCAAGTGCCGTCGAAAGCACACTCCCCGGCTCCGCTTCCGCCGATTCAAGCAGCCGCAGAGAAGCTGCACCACCGATCTTGCCCAGCGTCTCGGCAAGCGCCCGCCGATCCGGCGCGGCGGTCCACGTCGGCCAGCGTCGCAGAAGTTCCTCTTCGACAAGCGGCTCGGGCAACGGTAGTTTGCCAAGCGAGATCACCGCAGCACGGGCCACTTTTCGATCCGCATCGTCGAGGAGCGTCACGAGCGGCAGCGGATCAGCCTTCGTATCCACGACGAGACGGCCGAGGATAGAGACCAGCTCGGCTCGCTGCGCAACGCCAGGACGCGACAGCACCGCCTGCAAGGCCAAGATCGCCGGTTTGCCGACCCGAAGCAGAGCCACCGTCACCGCCGCTTCGGTCGCTTTGCCGCGCAAAAGCAAATCGATCACCGCGTCGCAGTCACGTACGCGAGGGGTAAAGGACGGCGACAAAATGGCGTGGGCAAGATCTGTGTGCATGGGGACCGGCTAGTACTTGCGGATGCGAAACGAGGTAAAGCCGGACACCTGTACCACGAAGCCGAACTGAAAACGGATGATTCCGTCGGGGTCGGCGAGCTGCTCGGGTGGATTCGCAAACGGCTGCGCGCGTCGGAACGCACTCATCGCTTCGTCATCGAGAAACTCGACACCAGAGGGCTTCAGCACGCTCACATCTTTGACTCGCCCATCGAGGGAAAGCTCGACCTTGAGCATCGTCATCCGGTCTTTGCTGCCGTAGATGTTGCCGCTCGGATCGTGTCGCGAGAGCAGCTGATCGGGATGCCACTCCTCGCGGACCTGGCTCTTCATTCGATTGAAGAACCCCGCAAACTTCCACTTCCGAGAGCTGAGCGACGTCGCGTCTCCTTCATCCAGGTCGGCCAGATAGTCCGGGGATCCACTGCCTTGGCCAAGCGCCCGCTGAAGCGATTCCTGTGACGGGAGCAGCCGCAGCGGACCCATTCCCGGCAGCGTCTGCGCGCCCACTTTTTCACTCGGAGAAACCGCACCTTGACCCGCCTGGTGAGCCAGTGTTCCGTCGGGTCCAAGCGATCGAACTTCCGTCGGTGGGCCAGTTGGGCCTGGCAGCTTGTCGCCGCTTGGACCACGCAGCGCCACCACACCGTTTTTGGGCATCTCGGCACGCGGATCGCCGGGCGGCAGCTTGCTGGCTGGCGAGGGAGGAATCGCGGGACTCGGCGGCGTTGGCGCAGCCGGGGCACCGGCCTTGTCGCGCCCCACCGCGCCCTTCTGCTCGCGCAGCACCGTCGTATCGTATTCCGACAGAAACTTCGCCTGATCAGGACGCTGCTCGATCGCAGGCTGGGCAATGTCCACCACCTGGCCTTTGGGATCCTTTTGCTCGCGATCTTTGGCGGCTTTTTCTTCCTGCTCACTCGGCTTGCTTGGCTTGTCGATCTCGTCAACCAGCGACTCAACCTGGAGCGGCTCGCTGTCGCCATCGCGCGCAAGCGGTCCATCGACAATCAGCGGCAGGGACGTGTTTACAGACGGCGTCAGCACGCCCGCCCAGGCCAGATAGCCAAACGTCAGCCCGTGGACACACAGCGCCATCACCGCCGAAGCGGCAAAACGACGAACGCGGGTCTTGCGTGTGACAACCGGCACAGGGCGCGAGTGAACTTTAGCTCACAACGCGATTTCTGCCTTGCTTCTTGCCGCGCTGAACGACTTCCTGCGACTGGCGCAGAAGGGAAACCGTGTCGCCGTCCGGCGGGAGAGGAATGACACCCACGGTCACGGTCACCGCCAGCTGATCGCCCTCGAACGAAAAGCTCTCGCTCGCCGCCGACGCACGAATCTCTTCCGCCCGGCTTTGGGCAGCCTGCAGACTCGACTCTGGAAGCAGCAGCAAAAACTGCGTGCCTTCGTATCGGCAGAGCAGCTCGTAGCGGTCGCATTTTTTGCGAATCCGCCGCGCCAGCTCCTTGATCACAAAATCGCCGGACAGGTGCCCGTAGTTGTCGTTGATCTGTTTGACGTGATCGAGGTCTATCGCCAAAAGCGAAAGTGGCCGACCCAGCTTGTGCGCGCGAGATACTTCTCGATCCGCAGCTTCGACGAACGCTCGACGACTAAGCGCGTGGGTCAGCCCATCACGCACGGCAATCTGGTACATCTCGTCGACAAGCTGCGTCTCGATGGTCGGCCCGGCGAGGTAGCGGAAGATCGCGCTACCGACCTTGAGGAGATCGCCCGGCACGAGCTTGTGCTCGCGAATCGGAACATCGTTTACGTAGCTGCCATTGGTCGATTGCAGATCCTGCACGGTCCAGCCGCTCTCCGACTTCGAGAGCCGAGCATGGCGACGTGACACCGAGTCCCTATCGATCTGGATGTTGGCGTCGCTGCTACGCCCGATGATGATCTCTTCGCCTTCGAGGATGAACTTTCGACCAGTCTCGGCTGCTTCGAGCGCACCCGCATACGTGAGAAGAAGCAGCGGGCCACGATTGCCCGCCTCGGCTCGATTCTTTCGAGACTTGTCTTGGTCCATGTGCTCTAGCCCCTCGGGTAGGACTTATTGCAAGGTCACGTTCATCTCGACCGATCGCTGCGGATCGACCGGCGTGCCAGGCGAATCATTATAGAACAGCTTGAAGACCAAGCGCTTGCTGCCAGCCGTCAGATAAGGCGCAGTGTCTCCGACGATAGCGGAGTTCGGAATCTGCCAGGGCGCATCGGAAGCCGGCACCTGGTTCACGCGGGCGACAAAGTTCACGCCGTTAATGTACGCCCGGACTTGGCCACGGCCGCACTCCTTGGTGTCCGAGCCGCTCAGCTTAAACGCAAATCCCGCTTCGCAGCCGCCGCTTGAGTCGGTGCCTGAGATCTCAAACAGCACTTTGATTGGCTGACCGGCAGGCAGGACGTCGCCCGGATTGGGAGCCGTGATCCGAATCGCTGGCGAGTTATCTGGCGGCGGCTCACAGCCCGTCGAGAACAGCGACAAGGTGCCGAGCGCAAGGCAAGGCAGGGCAGAGCATAGGAAACGAGTGGTGGTCCTTGCGTTCATCGCGGAATCCTTTCGGTGAAGAAATAAGAGCTAGGCTCTTGGGAAGGTAGGTTCAAAGCAAAGCGGAGGCGAGAAAGTCCGCTTTAGATACCGCAGAGTGGGTCGTCTGCGTTCTTGCACCGCTCGAGCTTGGCCTTGCGGTCGCGCTCTTTGGAGGCCGCACGCTGGGCCGCCGCTTCAGAAGCTGCGCGTGCCGCCGCCGACGCAGCCTGCTTGGCTCGTTCAGCAAGCTCCATGCGCTCCTTCTCGCTCTTGGCAGCGTTGACCTGATCTTCAAGCTGCTTGGCTTCGTTCAGCCGGTCCGTGAGCGCCTTTTGCAGACGGTTCGACTCGTCGCGATCTTTTTTGCGCTCGGCCTCGATGCGAGCGATGGCCTGGGCGATCGCCTCTTTCTTGGCTGCTTCCTGGGCGCGCTTGACGACGACGACGATCACGATGCTGATCATGATGAACACCGCCGAAACAGCGGCGATCAGCTTGACTGGCAGCGGCTTGGCCTTGATCGCCTCGGTGGCGGCACGCAGGTTGGCTTCCTCGATGCGGGCCTGCGCTTCGATGCGAGCACGACGTTCGGATTCTTCGAGCCGGATGCGGTCTTCGCGTTCTTTGCGCTCTTTTTCCTCGCGTTCGCGTCGGATAGCCTCTTCGGCGGCGCGAATCTTCGCCTCTTCCTCTTCCTTGGCGCGACGGATCGCATCTTCCTTGGCGCGACGCTCTGCCTCAATGGCGGCGACCCGGTTGTCCTCTTCTTCCTTCAGACGATCCTGAAGGGTGTTGGCGACTTCCTTGAGCGAAAACAGTAGCGAGTTCTCTTCACGGGCCATGGGAACTGCGTCTCCTTGTCAGGCTGGTTTGGGCCAGAAGCCACCAGCTGCGGGCCTTTCTTCGACGGAAAATCTGCTTGACACTATACCACTTGAGGTCCCGAGGCCGCCTTTGATTTTGCAGCTACGCGATTCCCTTGCGTTTTTCGCAGGTGCAGCGGCAGAAGGCTGCCCAAAACCGACGACTCGACCGCAGCATCGACTGCTTGACGCCAGAAGCGAAGCGGCCTGTAGCCTTGACCTGCGTGGTTGCCAGGGGTAGGACATGCCATGACTTTTTCGTCCTCCTCTTTATCGCTTTTCTCCCTCTGTGTCACGTTGGATGTTGGCCAAGCGCACGGGCAAGCGGCTGGCCAAGCGCACGGGCAAGCGGCTGGCCAAGCGCACGGGCAGCAAGCGGCGGCCCATCCCACCGCTGGTCAGTCACCGCATGCGGGCGGGCACGGGGCCGGTCCGACTCCTGGCCCGGCGGTGCTGAGCCAGACCGAAAAGCACCTGCGGAACCTGCGGCAGCTTACCTTCGGTGGAGAAAACGCCGAGGCGTACTTCTCTGCGGACGGCAAAAAGCTCAGCCTGCAAGCGACCACTGCGACCGACCGCTGCGACCAGATCTACCAGATCGATGTCCCCGCGCCCGGCGGGCCTGCGCCGAAGCTCGTCCCGGTGACCCAAGGCCAAGGCCGCCACACCTGCAGCTATTTCTTCCCCGACGCCAGCCGACTTATCTTTTCTTCGACACGGCACCTTGGGGATGCCTGCCCTCCGCAGCCAGATCGCAGCAAGGGCTATGTCTGGCCGCTCTACAACTACCAGATTTATACGTCGAAGCCCGACGGCAGCGATCTCAAGCGGATCTCGAATACCCAAAGCTACGACGCTGAGGCGACGGTCTGCAAAGACGGCAGCGTCATCTTTACCTCCGATCGAGACGGTGACCTCGAGCTGTACCGAATGAACCTCGACGGCAGCGGCGTCAAGCGACTGACCACAGCGCCCGGCTACGACGGCGGTGCGTTCTTTTCCGAGGACTGCAAGTCCATCGTCTGGCGGGCCGCCCGTCCGCGCAGCGAGGCTGAAGCCAAAGAAATGAAGTCGCTGCTCGCCGAGCACCTGGTTCGTCCGACGCGCATGGAGCTTTGGGTATCCGACGCAGATGGAAGAAACGCCCACCAAGTGACCGACCTTGGCGCCGCGTCGTTTGCCCCGTACTTTTTCCCGGCCAGCGTGGCGGGAGCCGCCAACCGCCGCATCATCTTTTCGTCGAACAATGGCGATCCGCGCGGGCGCGAGTTCGATCTGTGGGCGATCAATGCTGACGGCTCGCAGCTCGAGCGAATCACCGACGCCCCAGACTTTGACGGCTTCCCGATCTTTTCTCCTGACGGCAAGACGCTGGCGTTTTCCTCCAACCGTGGCGGCAAGACGCGCGGCGATACCAACGTGTTTCTGGCGGACTGGGTGAAGAGCGATCCGCAGTCGACAAAGCCCGTCCCCGCTGACCAAGTGTCGCGCCGCATCGGCTGGCTGGCGGCCCCCGAGCGTGAGGGTCGCGGCGTCGGCACCAGCGGCATCAAAGCCGCCGCGCAAGAGATCGCAAACTGGATGCAAGCAAGCGGACTCAAGCCCGCGGGTGAAAAGGCCTTTGGCAAGCCGTCGTTCTTCCAAAGCGTCGAGGTGGTGATCGGCGTTCGCGATGCCGGGTCGGCCTTCCGCCTTGAAGGGGCGACACCGCGTGCACTTGGCCCGACGGAAGCGAGCGCCGCCGCCATGTCGTCGAGCGGACAGTTTGCTGGCAAGATCCGCTTCGCTGGCTACGGCATTACCGCGCCCGAGTCGCGCTGGGATGACCTGAGCGGCGTCGACGTAAAAGGCCAGGTTGCCCTGGTGCTGCGCGGCATTCCCGAAGGCAAGCTGCCAGCGTCGGCGGCCCGATCGTATTCCGACCTTCGCTACAAGGCCTGGAACCTCCGCGAGCACGGTGCCAAAGCGGTCCTTTTCGTGGACCCGAAAAACGACAACCTGCCGAAGCTGACACTCGATGGCCCCGAAGGTGGAGCAGGCATTCCCGTCGCATTTGTCAGCCGAGCGCTGGTGGCGCAGCTTCTGCCCGCAGCCGCGCCGGGTGCCAGCGTACCGCCCAATCCGCACGCGCCACCCGTGAAAGCCGAAGGACCGCTTGCGCACCTGCTCACGGCGTCAGAACTGGCCCAAGCCAGCGCGATCACAGCAACGGCGGACGTGTCGGGCAAAGTGAACTTGGTGCGCGAGTCTCGGCAGGAACGCAACGTGATTGGGCACCTGCCCGCCAGCCAGCCCAAGCCCGGTGATGTTCCGGCGCTGGTCATCGGTGCGCACTACGATCACCTCGGCCTCGGGGGACGGACTTCGATGGCCCCAGGTGTCACCGCGGTTCACCCTGGCGCCGACGACAATGGCTCGGGAACCACGGCGCTGCTCGAAGTCGCACGGCTGCTCGGGGAAAAAGACCGCAGCTTCGATGTCTACTTCGCGGCGTTTACCGGGGAAGAGCTGGGACTCGTCGGTTCGAGCAAGTTCGTTGCCGCGTGGCCACAAGGTCTCTCCCGCGAGCGGCTCCGCGCGATGCTCAACTTCGACATGGTGGGACGGCTCGGTGGCTCGGCAGAATCGACGGTGCCCACCGTGAGTGTGCAAGGCAGCGACTCGGCAGCAGAGTGGAAAGATCTCGTCGTGCCGACGTGCCAGCAGGCCGGACTCAACTGCAAGCTCGGCGGCGACGGATATGGTCCCAGCGACATGACGCCGTTCTACGCCGCTGGGGTTCCGGTGCTGTTCTTCTTCACCGGCGCGCACGCCGACTATCACCGACCGTCGGACACCGCCGACAAGATCAACTCGCTCGGGATCTTGCAAATCAGCGGCCTAGCGACCGACATCATCCGAGCGCTCGGCGACAAGCTGAATGGTCCGGGGCCCGCGCTCACCTACACCAAGCCCAAAGGCCCGGCGCCCCGCGTCGGTGACATGGGCGGCTACGGCGCTTACCTTGGCACCATCCCCGACTACACCGCGATGCAAGGGGCCCAGGGCGGCGTCAAGCTGTCAGGCGCGCGCACCGGCAGCCCAGCAGACAAAGCCGGTGTCACTGCGGGCGACATCCTGGTTCAGCTTGGCGAGAGCAAGATCTCGACGCTGGAAGACATGACGTTCGCGCTGCGCAAATACAAAAGCGGCGAGACTGTCGATCTGGTCGTGCGTCGCGGCGGTGATCAGGTCATAAAGCTCCGCGCCACCCTCGGCACGCGCCCCTAATCTTCGGTTAGAAAACCTGCCCGCTTTGCGATAAGGTCTTGCCCACTCATGAGCACGTCGAGCACGAACGAAACTCCTCCCACCACCGCCGAGCGTCCCTCGCCGCTAAAAGTTCTGCAAGCCAAAGAGGCCGAAGCCCTCGAGGCAGGCGGCGCTGCACGCGTAAAACGCCAGCACGAAGCCGGCAAGCTGACCGCCCGCGAGCGGATCGAGCTGTTCTGCGACAAAGGAACCTTCGTCGAGCTAGACAAGTTCGTCACCCATCGCTGCCAAGACTTCGGCATGCAGGATCAGAAGATCCTTGGCGACGGCGTCATCACCGGCTACGGCATGGTCGGAGGCCGCCAGGTCTTTCTGTTCGCGCAGGACTTCACGGTGTTTGGCGGATCGCTGTCGGGCGCATACGCGCAGAAGATCTGCAAAGTGATGGACCTGGCGATGCGAGTCGGGGCGCCGGTGGTCGGGCTCAATGACTCGGGCGGGGCGCGGATTCAGGAAGGCGTCGAGTCGCTGGCCGGGTACGCCGAGATCTTTACCCGCAACGTGCTGGCGTCGGGCGTGGTGCCACAGCTGTCGGTCATCCTGGGGCCGTGCGCAGGCGGCGCGGTCTATTCCCCGGCGATGACCGACTTTATCGCGATGGTCGACAAGACCAGCTACATGTTCATCACCGGGCCCGACGTGGTGAAAGCCGTGACGCACGAAGAGGTCAGCAAAGAAGACCTCGGCGGCTCGCGGGCGCACTCGTCGCGTTCGGGCGTCGCGCACCTGCGCTGTCCCGATGAAAAGACCGCGCTTTTGACGATGCGCGACCTTTTGTCCTACCTGCCGCAAAACAACGCCGAGGATCCTCCGGTGGTTTCTTCGGGTGACGCCGCCGATCGCGAAGACGCGGCGCTCGACAGCTTGGTGCCGCCGGAAGCCACCCGCGCGTACGACATCAAAGAGCTGATCCGCCGCATCGTCGACGGTGGCCGCTTCCTCGAAATCCAGGCCGAGATGGCGCAGAACATCGTCGTCGGCTTTGCACGCATGGACGGTCGTACTGTCGGGATCGTCGCCAACCAACCGGCGGTGCTGGCGGGCGTGCTCGACATTGCCGCGTCGGTAAAAGCGGCGCGCTTTGTTCGCTTTTGCGACTGCTTCAACATACCGCTCATCACGCTGGTCGACGTCCCTGGCTTTATGCCAGGCAAGGATCAGGAACACGGCGGCATCATTCGCCACGGCGCCAAGCTGCTCTATGCATTTGTCGAAGCGACGGTGCCGAAGGTGACGCTGATTACCCGCAAGGCCTATGGTGGTGCGTACGACGTGATGGCGTCCAAGCATGTCCGCGCCGACATTAACTTTGCCTATCCGACGGCAGAGATCGCGGTGATGGGGCCTGAAGGCGCGGTCAACATCATCTATCGCGAGCAGCTTGCGCAGTCGAAAGAGCCGGAAAAAGCGCGGGCTGAGTACGTCCGCGAATACCGTGACAAGTTTGCCAATCCGTACGCGGCAGCGTCGCTCGGCTATGTCGATGAAGTGATTCTGCCGCGGCAGACGCGGGCGAAGATCATCTCGGCGCTGCGAATGCTGCGCAACAAGCGTCAGCAGAACCCGCCCAAAAAGCACGGCAACATCCCGCTGTAACCTCGCCGCCTCCGGACAACAAGCCGCTCAGTTGGCGGTGGGGATGGGGATGGGCCGACTCAGGTAGCTCACGAGTAGCCGACTGACCGCTTCGGGCTGCTCAAGCTGGACGAAGTGACCAGCGGGAAGGTACTCGACCTGGAGTTTGGGGACCAAAGGCGTGAGTCCTTCGGTCAGCTCTTTGCCGAGCGCAGCGTCGCGTTCTCCCCAGATGAGCAGCGTCTCTGCTTCGACCGGAGCCACACGCTTCTTGAGCAGCAGAGGATTTTCCCGCAGCACCGCACGGTAGTAGTTGACGGTGGCCGTCAGCGCGCCCGGCTGGGACATCGCCAGCTTGTAGACCGCAAAGTCTCCGTCGGTGACGTTTTGCCGCAGCGCGCGCGTATGGCCAAAGATTTTGCGCAAAAACGCAAAGTCGTCCCGCGACAAAAGCCACTCGGGCAGGTGCGGGAGCTGGAAAAACAGCATGTACCAGCTGCGTCGAAACTGTCGGAAGGTCAGCTGGTCCAGAAAGAGGGCCGGATGCGGCGCGTTGAGCACCACCAGCCGACGCACCACATGTCGGGTCGCCACAAAGGAAGCGGTCAGCCACGCGATCGCTCCGCCCCAGTCGTGACCAACGACATCGAGCCGTTTGTAGCCGAGCGCATTGGCCAGCGCGACAACGTCCTGGGTCAGCTTGTCGGGTGAATAGTCGCTGACCTGCGTCGGCTTGTCCGACTCGCCGTAGCCGCGCAGATCCGGCGCAATCGCCCGAAATCCCGCTGCGCCCAGCGCCGCGAGCTGACGCCGCCACGAATACCAGCACTCAGGAAAGCCGTGTAGAAGCAGCACGGGCGGCCCGGCTTCGGGTCCGCACTCGACGACATGGAAGCCCAGACCGCCCGCAGTCACCCGCCGACGGCGCAGCTCGGTCGCCGCTGGCTGGCTCATGTCTCGCTCCGTGCCTGCTTTGCCATCGCCACCAGGCTGCGCGCGACCTGCACGACCCCCTTGGCTCTTTCCGTCACGCCATTTCCATAAAACAGCCGCACCGCCCCTTCCAGCATTGGGAACGTCGCTGCCCGAATCGGGTACAGCGACATCGGCAGGTGAATCGGCAGCTTGTCGGTGACGACGGTCTTTACGTGGCAGCAGGCGCGCAGACCTTCTCGCCCATTGATGCGCCCAAAGCCCGAAATCCGCGTCCCGCCAAACGGCGCTGCCTGCACCATGTAGGCAATGCCGTAGTCGTTCACGACGGTCATGCCCGCGGAAATCCCCTTGGCGATGCGCTCGGCGCGGCGGCGATTTTTGGTAAACACCGACGAACCGAGCCCGTAGCTCGAGTCGTTGGCGAGCCGAATCGCCTCTTCTTCATCGCTGACCCGAATGATGGTCATCACCGGCCCGAAAGTTTCCTTCTGCACCAGATCCATCGTGTGGTTGCAGTCGACGACGACCGTGGGCTCGAAGAACTGCCCATGCAGGCCACTCGCGCGCCGTCCACCGACGAGCACCCGAGCGCCCTTGCCGACCGCATCGGCAATCTGGCGCTCGATGATGTCCAGCTGGCGCGGCATCGTCAGCGCCCCGAGATCAAACCGTCCGCCCGGATCTTGTGATGGCGGCCCTTGCCGCAGCGCCCGAGCCCGCTTGACCACTTCATCGACAAAGCGATCGTAAATTCCGTCGAAGACATACAGTCTTTCGGCGGCCACGCACATCTGACCACAGGCGGTAAACACCCCGAGCATCGCCGCAGAAGCGGCCTGATCCAGGTCGGCATCGTCGCAGATGATCATCGGATCTTTGCCGCCCAGCTCGAGCACCACCGGCGTCAGCGTCTCCGAGGCCGATGCCATCACTTTGCGACCGTTTTCCGGTGAGCCGGTAAAGAAGATCTTCTCGACGCCCGAGTTCACCAGCGCCCGTCCGGTTTCCCCGTCGCCCGTGATGACCTGCACAAGGTCTTTGCTATAGCCCGCGCGGGTCAGCACCTCGTCGAAGATGGCCTGGAAGTCCGCCGCCGACCACGCCGTCCACTCGCTGGTCTTGGCGATGACCGCGTTGCCAGCAAACAGCGCCGGAACCGCCGGACACAAGATGTTGTGAAATGGGAAGTTCCACGGACAGATCACGCCGACGACGCCAAGCGGCTGATATTCGACGCGTGCCGCTTTGTGCAGAAGAAGTCCCGACGGACGCGGCTCTGGTTTTAAGTCGGCCTCGCCGTGGGTCAGCAGGTATTGGATCTTCTCGCAGACGGGAAAGATCTCGCCCATCGCCGCATCCGCCATCGTCTTGCCCGAATCGACCGAGCAGAGCCGACAGATTTCCGCTTGATGTTCGACGATGTAGTCGAGCAGCATCCGCAAAACGCGCCGCCGCTCGGCAAACGAGGCCTGACCCCAGGAAACTTGCGCCCGGCGGGCCCGCTCGACCCGCGCTTTGACTTCAGCGGCTGACAGCGATGGAACTTCACCCAGCTTTTCCAACGTCGCAGGGTTTTGGCATTCGATGGTGGCGAGCGGTTGGGTCCACTTTTGGACCTCATCGGTTTGCTTGGCAAGCATCGCGGCTCCTCGGGAAAACGTCCGCACGCCTTATGCCAAAAAGCCCGCAAGATCGGGAAGCAAAAAGCGCCGATCGCCGCGGGCTGACCGTAGCCGACGCGGTGTGGCTGGATGTGGTTACGGGTGGGTGGCCAGAAGCGTCGCTGCGCCTTGCACTCTTGGCGAAAGCTCTGCGCGCGGCGACTCACTGCCACCTTGCGAAGTGCCTGGCTCGATGACCAGAAGCGCATCGTGAGCCGCGCCGCGCCCCGGCTCGACGACCACTTCGTTCAGATAGCGGGCAAAGCCAGGCTTTGTGACCTCGATGCGGTGCTCGCCGGCAAACGTCGTAACCGTAAGCGGCGTCTGACCGAGCCGCATGCCATTCAGACGCACCGTCGCACCCGGTGGAATCGAGGTGATTTCCAGAAGACCGGTCTTGCGCTGCTGGGCTTTGTGAGCCAGCTCGCCCGTCACCGATAGAAGGCGCGCCGACAGCTTTTCTGCGTCGCAAGCCACACAGGTCGATTCAACTTCCGAAGCAAAGTCTGCCATCGCTGCGTCGTAGATCTGACCCCGAACGGTGTAGTCATCCCCATCGCGCACAACCCGCATCGACCACAGCTGCCGCAGCTCGTTTCTTTGGCATAGCTCGGCTTGGCACTCACTGCCTGCGCACGTTTGCACAAGTGGCCAGCGATCACCGGGCGCCGCCACCGATACATCAACGGGCTCGGCAGACACCCGCTTCTGCCGCATGCCGCGTTGCACCTGCGCGCTCAGCCGACCGCGCACCGCTTCGTCTTCGCTTTGGGCTTCAAACAGCAGCACCACCTGCGGCTTGACAGTGGCTTTGCCTGCCCCGTCGTGCTTGGTCGCCCCATGCGAGCCGGCTTTCGCCCCGCCCGAGCAAAGAAGCGCTGCCAAAAGCAACACGTCTTGCCATGTCCCCCCACGTCGCATCATTTGCAGCCCGGCTCCCTTATGACCTGCTTTTGGCGTGCGCGCAGCTCGATGGTCTGTGCTGGGCTGCCCTTGATCTGTAGCTCGTGTGTTCCGGGGCCAAGCCAGCGCTCTTCGGGAACGCACTTGCCCTTCTTGTTGTGAAAGATCGTCACCAGCGCCAGCTTGTTTTGGACCCGGCCCACGGCCTCGGAAAGATCCTTGCGCTGCGACTTGCTGAGCCCCCGCGTCGACTTCAGCTTCTGATACTCACTCATCGCCTGCTCGTAGCGCGCGTCTCCCTCGAAGCTGCGACCGAGGTAAAAGCCCAGCTCCCACGAAAACTTGCCGCAGGCATCGGGCGCTTCCCGTGCGCACAGCGTGTTGGCCTGCTGAAGTCGCGATCGAGCTTTGTCGTAGCTGCCGTCCTTGAAGGCACCGGCGCCAGCACGAACCAGCTTTTCAATTGCTTCCTGCGCCGCGGTCTTGTCGGCGGGGGCATCGGACTTGGATGTCGTCGGCGGAGGCGTAGCTTCGGTCTTCGCCGCTCCCGCATCAGGCTTGGCCGTCGAGTCCGCTTTCGCGGCTTTTTCCGCCGCTTTTTCCGCTGCCGCCTTCTGCTGCTGATACACGGCGGTTGCTTTCGCCCGCACTTCCGGGTCCCGATCGCGCATCAGGCTGCGCAAAAGGGGCCGCGCTTCGCCCTCGGGAAGTCGTCCCGTCTCGGCCACCGCTGCCAGTCGCACCTGCTTGTCGGGATCACGCGCCGCCTTTTCCAGCACAAGGGCCGCTGTGCTCGCATCCTGGGCCGCTGCCGCTTGGACCGCCGCCGCCCGAACCGCGGGCTCACTGCTATCCAGAAGCTCGGTCGCTTTCTGCGGTGCATCCACCTGGACGCCGAGCCGACGCAGCAGCGCAAACGCCAGGATGCCCTCGGGCGAGTCCGGCTTGTCAGCCAGCATTTGTTTGAGAGTCGGCACGGCTCGCTGGTCGTTTAGCTCTGCCAGTCGTCGCGCTGCCAGGAAGCGGTTCTGCTCCTCCCCGTCCTCAAGAGCCGCCGACAGTGTCGCAGCATCTTTGTCCATCGACTCGATCACTTGACGACGAGCCTCGGTGTCACCCGACTTAAGCACACCCAGCACTTCGGCTCGCTGGCCTTCGTCGCCCAGCTTGAGCAGCGTCGTCCGCGCCAGCGCCTGTTCACGTCCCCCGGGCCCCGTGACGATCTTGCCGAGCCAGCCCTTGACCTCGCCAAGAACGTCCTTCTGGCCTTGCGCGATCAGACGACGACCGGCGTCACCCAAGGCCCGGATGACTTCCTCGCGCACCGATGCGTCTTTGTCCTCCAGGCCGCTCACCAAGGCCGTCAGCGCCGCGCGATCCCGAACTTTGGCGAGCGCCCGTGCCGCACCGCGCCTTGACGCCAAGTCCGTGCTGTCGCGCAGCACTTTGAGCAGCGTTCCAACCTGCTTGCCGGTTCCGACTTCCCCAAGAATCGCCAGCGCTTCCTCCGGCAAGAGACCGCCGCCACCTTGCAGCGCCCGCTCGGCCAAGCTCACATCCTGCATCGCCAGCACCTGCGGATCGGCACCGGTCAGTCGAATGATCGCTGTCGCCGCCGCTTGCTGAAGCTGCGGCTCGGTGGGAATGATCCGCGCATTGAGCACATCGACGTCGGCCCGCTGACCGCTGTAGCCAAGCCCAGTGACCGCCAGCACTTGCATGCTCGCTGTTGCCGCCGGCGCATTGAGAACCCCCCGGAACAGCTCGGGATCAACGGCCTCCTCTAGCTGCGCCAACAGCACCGCCGCAATCAGCCCATCGAGCCCGGGCTTTTTGCTCTGCTCGCGCAGGTACTGTTTCCCAGAGGGCTCACTCAGCTTGGCCAGCGAGAGAGCAACCTGGCGCTGCTGATCGACATTGCCGCTGCCACCCAGGCGAAGCCGCAGCCGCTCACGCGCCGTCTCATCGCCAGCCCGGGCCAGCAGCGGCAGCACTTCAAGCTGACCGGCTTCCGACAACAGTCCCTGTGCCACGGCTTGCGAAAGCAGCTTCCGCGCGCTGGCATCGCCCGTACCGCACAGATACAGCGTCGCGCGCAGCTTGGCCTGCTGATCTCCTTTGCTGGCCATCGTCTTTTTCAGTGACTGCCGTCCCCGTACTTCGCCCAGCAAATCGAGCGATTCGGCGGCGGCCACCTGAAGAAGCGCCGGTACACCCTCGGCCCCGAGCAGCGGCGTAAGCTGCGCAGTCGCCTCACGCCGTCCAAGCTGCCCAAGCACGTCGGCCGCTTTGACCTGCACGCGCAGCTCGGTGTCTTTGAGCAGGGGCTGGAGCACCGGCAGAAGCGTCCCATCGCGGGTCTCGGCAAGACCAGCCAGCGCCCCGATTCGCAGCTCGACCGCTTTGGCCGTCAGGTCACGCTTTAAGACCTCGACCGCTTGCTGACGCGCACCGAGGAGCCGCATCGTGGTTGCCAGGCTTTCGTCACTCGCGGCCTGCTTCTGCCGCTTGTAAATCACCCATCCAGTGAGAGCGCCCGCACCGACAACCAGCAGCGTGCCCCAGATCGTCGCCATCAGCGCCCACAGCGGCCAGCCCTTTTTGACGACCTGGATCTCGACCTTCGAGTGCCGCGCGTTCGGTGACAGCGCGTCGATCTCGGCCTGGAGCGCATCCTCCAGCTCTTTCATCGACGCGTAGCGCGCCGACGGCTCTTTGGCGAGCGTCCTTAGCACCACCCGCTCGAGCGACTCTGGGATGTTCAGATTGGGCGCGCGGCTCCGCATGGGCGGAACCGGGGACGATGCCTGCGCAAACATCACCGCCAGGAAATTTCCGTCGTCAAACGGAACGATTCCCGTCAGCATTTCGTACATGATGCAGCCGAGCGCGTACTGGTCCGTGCGCGGGTCCAGCTCGAAGCCCTGCGTCTGCTCGGGCGACATGTACTGCGGCGTGCCCAGGACCATGCCCGGCATTGTGTGCCGCTCTTTCATGGCCTTCTGGGCTTCGGCACCCAGCTTTTCCGCCGACAACTGGTCAAGGTCTACCTGCACCGCTGTCGTTCGGTTGGTTGCGATGCCAAAGTCGACAATCTTGACGAAGTCTTTTTGCCCATCCTGCTCGACGAGAAAGATGTTGTCCGGCTTGAGGTCGCGGTGGATGATCCCCTTGTCGTGGACGGCTTGCAGGCCGCGCGCAATCTGCACCGCGACTTTGCACACCCGAAGGGGCGCCATGGGACCTTGGCTTATGACCTTGCTTAGGACTGGCCCGCGCAGAAACTCCATCGCCAGGTAGGACCGGTCGTCTGGCAGCACGCCAAAGTCCGAGACCACGACGGTATTTGGGTGCTTGACCTTGCTGGCAAGCTGGGCTTCCTGAAGAAATCGATACTGCGCGTCCTGATCCTGCGGCTTGAGCAAGACCTTGATGGCCACCTCTGCATCGAGAAGAACGTGCCGAGCGCGGTACACCACGCCCATGCCACCGGCTGACAGACGTTCCAGGATGTCGAAGCGGCCACCGATGACGGTACCAATCAAGTCGTCGTTGGAACCCTGCACCGCTTCGGGAGAGCTGATGGGCGGCACACTCGGGCTCGAAACCGGCGGGGTCGCGTCCTTCTGACTGCCGCAAGTATGCGAATCCCCCTCGGGATACAGCTCCCCACACCGCTCGCAGCGACGAGCTTGTGCGGTATTATGCACGGACATACGCGGCCCCCCAAGACCGTGCTCCGCAAAGGTCCGATGCGCCGTCCCCCTGACGACGCGACGTGAAGGCGGACTTCATGACGCTAGACCAGTTTACATCAGCCTCTCCCGCAAGGGTGACGGAATTTCGCGGGATTAGCTCGTATTCCTCCGTCGAAAAACCGCCAAGCGCCGGTTGTCTTGGCCCTTGGCGAATACAATCGGGTAGCATGTGGGCGTGGGCACCGACGAGTCACTCGCCAAGACAGCCAGACCCGATGATGGTCCCGACGCCGAGCTCCGAAAAGACGACCAGCCTGTCCCGGTGCTGCGGCTTCTGTTTACGCGCGGTCTGGGAATCATCACCCCCGAGCGGGCCAAGCTGCGCAGCGAGCCCACGGCATGGCGGCTCGACTCGCGTGAGCTGCGGATTGGCCGGGGCGCACCTCCGACGGAAGTTTGCCTGGCGGACGACTCGCAGCTGTCACGACTCCACGCCAGCGTCGCGATGGTCAAAGGCCAGGCGGTCCTGCGCGATCTCGGCAGCTCGAACGGCTGTTTCGTGGGCGGCGCGCGAGTCCAGCACGCGGTACTCACCGATGGAGACATCGTCCGCTGTGGCGGTTCGATGTTCGTCTACCGCATCGAGCCACAAAAAGTCCCTGACGCCAAGATTCCATCCCTGATTGGCCAGAGCCTGCTTTTGCGACGGCTCCGCCACGAAGTCGCGCTGTTTGCCGGGACGCAGTGCACAGTGCTGCTCCTGGGGGAAAGTGGAACAGGAAAAGAAGTCACGACGCGAGCGCTGCACGAGCTATCGGGCGTGGCTGGGCCGCTTGTCGCCGTAAACTGCGCGGCCATCCCCGAGACTCTTGCCGAAAGTCAGCTCTTTGGCCACGTCGCCGGGGCGTTCACGGGGGCCAAGGCGCATCCCGGCTATTTTCGTGCCGCGCACCACGGCACGCTGTTTCTCGATGAGGTCGGCGAGCTGCCACCGTCGCTTCAGCCCAAGCTGCTCCGTGCGCTCGAAGAAGGGGTGATTACGCCCGTCGGCAGTGTCGAGCCGCAGCCTTGCAAAGTCCGCCTCATTGCGGCCACCAACCGAAACCTTCCCCACGATGTCAGCCAGGGCAAGCTGCGCGGCGACTTGTTTGCCCGCTTGTCGGAGATTGTCCTCCGCCTGCCACCACTGCGGTCGCGGCGCGAAGACATTCTGCTTTTGCTCGCACACTTTTTGGGCGAAGGGCCCCCGCTGCAGCCAGCGCTCGCGGAGGCACTGCTTTTGTACCCTTGGCCATGGAACGTGCGCGAGCTTGCCAAGGTCGCGACCGAGCTTCGCCTGCGTGGTGCCAAGCTGCCGCAGCTCTCACTCGATCTTGTGGCCGACCGCCTGCGCGTCGAGCCGCCCGCAAACCCCGCCACGGCAGAGTCCGCGCCGTCTTTCGATCGGTCACCGCCAAAGAGTGAGCGGCCTGCCGAACGAGTCCCCGAGCGTGCCCCTGAACCTTCTGTGCTCCGCCGAGAAGATCTCGTGGCCGCACTGTCGGCTCACGGGGGACGGATTGCACACGTCGCCCGCGCACTCGGCAAGTCGCGACAGCAGATTTATCGACTGCTCCAGCTTCATGGTCTATCGAGAGGCGACGTGCCCGGAGACGCAGCTGGCGACGCCTCCGACGAAAACGACGACGACACCTCGCACAAAAATTGATCGCCCTGCCCGCTTCGGGGAAAACCTCGCTGGCGACGTTTGTCGCAGCAGGAGATCACGATGCGGGTGCTGGTGGTTGGTCCCGACTGGGAAGACGGTTCCGAGGTTGGCTGCATAAACGGCCTGCGCGCCATGGGCCATACGGCATCGCTCTTCGACCCACGCAAGTACATCGGGGTTCCGCGTCCGCTCCAGCGCTATCCGCTCGCCTATGCCGCCGCCGAGTTTGTCCTGCGCGGTACTGTGCGTGAGCCGTTTTACTTTGCGCAGAAGCCGCTTGTGCAAAGAGCGCGCGAGCTGCGCGTCGACATGGTGCTGGTGGTTCAGCTTCTGTGGGTGCTGCCCGAGACCATCACCGAGCTGCGCTCGCTTGGCATTGTCTGCGCGGGCTGGTTTCCCGACGCGTTTACCAGCTTTGGCCGCGGCACGTTCCTTTTGGCGCCATGGAACGGCCTGTTTTTTCAAGACCGCTTCATGGTGCAGCGCCTGCGAAACAGCTTGTCGGCAGACTACATCCACCACCTGCCCGAGTGCATGGACCGCGTCTTCCACCGCCCGATTGCGCTTACCGACGAAGATCGCCGCACCTACGGGGCCGACGTGGCGACGTTTGGCAACTACTATCCGTATCGCGCCAAGCTGGTGGAGCCGCTCCTCGATGGTGGCATCGACGTCAAGCTGTGGGGCGCCAAGCCGCCGAGCTGGCTGCACCACAAAGTCCACAACTTCTGGGCCGGCAAGGTCGTGCAGGGCGACGAAAAGTGCAAAGCCATGCTCGCCGCCAAGATTGCGCTCAACACCAACCACTACGCCGGCATCGGGGACGTCAACAAGCGGACGTTCGAGCTGGGTGGAATGGGCGCCTTCCAACTGACCGACAACCGGCCTGCCCTAAACGAGTACTTCGAGGTCGGCAAAGAAGTCGTGACCTTCGACGGACGCGCCGACCTGCGCGAAAAGGTTGAGTACTACCTCGCGCGCCCACAAGAGAGGGCCGAGATCGCCGCCGCTGCCGCCCGCCGAGCCCACCTAGACCACACCTTCGAGAAACGACTTGAAGTTTTGCTTCGGACTGTGGGACTTGACACGCGTAACTCTTAGGAGACCCCATGCGCAGGAAATTCTTTACGAAGCTGCTCCTTGGCCTTTTGCCCATCTTGGGCGTCAGCCTCTCCGGTGGCTGTTCACCGGCCCGCGTCTCATCGACGGTCTATCTGACCTGGAAGGTGG
>CAYTGC010000004.1:0-59219 GCA_964437195.1 uncultured Myxococcales bacterium
AAGCGCTCTCTGACGCCGGCAAGAAAGTCGAAGACATCGGTGAAGTGGTGCTCGTTGGTGGTTCGACGCGAATCCCGATGGTCCAGAAGCTGGTGCGCGAGTTCTTCAAGAAGGATCCGCACAAGGGTGTAAACCCAGACGAGGTCGTCGCACTGGGTGCAGCGGTCCAAGCAGGCGTGCTCTCGGGCGAGGTCAAGGACATCCTCCTTCTTGACGTCACGCCGCTCACGCTCGGCATTGAGACGCTCGGCGGTGTGATGACGCCGATGATCCCGCGGAACACCACCATCCCGACGAAGAAGACGGAGACGTTCTCGACGGCGGCAGATGGTCAGACGACCGTTGAGGTGGTGGTCACGCAGGGCGAGCGCCAGATGGCTCGTGACAACAAGATCCTGGGACGCTTCCACCTCGACGGAATTCCGCCGGCGCCGCGTGGTATCCCCCAGATCGAGGTCACCTTCGACATCGACGCCAACGGCATCGTCAATGTCTTTGCTCGCGACAAGAGCACGAACAAAGAGCAGAAGATCACCATCAGCGGCAGCTCTGGTCTGACCGAAGCCGAGATCCAGCGGATGGTCCGTGACGCCGAGTCGCACGAAGCCGAGGACAAGTCCCGCAAGGACGCCATCGAAGCGCGCAACCACCTCGACAGTGCGGTGTACCAAGCAGAGAAGCTGGTCGCGGAAAATCGCGAGAAGATTCCCGAGGCAGATCGAGCCGAGGTCGAGCGCGAGATCGAGGCAGCCAAGAAGGTTCTAGAGCAGAACAAGGATGCCAAGGATGCAGGCGCTGTGTCGGCGCTCAAGGAAAGCGAGGAGAAGCTGAAGAAGGCGCTCTACAAGATCGGCGAGATGATGTACCGCAACTCGCAGGGAGCGCCAGGAGCAGCTGGGGCCGAGCAGGCGCCAGGTGGTGGAGCGCAGGCCCAGAGCGGTCCTCGCAGTGGCAAGAAGGACGATGGCGTGATCGACGCCGAGTTCACCGAAGAGAAGTAGTCTCTCCCGCTCGCCCAGCCAGCGCTGGGCGAAGCCACCGACTCCCGCCACCAACCAATCGCTTTCGGCAAGCTCTGCCGACCACCGAAGCGACTAGTTTTCACCAATCAGCAGCAAGCTCACCGATAGATCTTGGTGCACATTGCCAAGGCCGGGGATGAAGCCCTGTTCGCCAAATGTACACATCCCGAGCAGCGGCACATCTCCGAGCGCCGAACCCAAGTGGGTCCGCAGCCCATCGTGCAGCGCACCACCGACGGCCCCCGCACAACCAGCGCAGTAAATCAGAATCCCGGCCCGCGTTTTTTCTGGCGCCAGCTTCTGACTCGCAAGAAGATGCAGGTCGGTCAGGACCCGGGTCAGACCATCGACGGTACCGGTCATCATGCAGATCTTGTCCCCAGGATTGATCCGCGCAAACAGATCGACGCTGTGGTCCTCGGCGTGGATCTGCGCCGGATGAATCGTGACGTAGTGCTCGCTACTGCCGACCTGATGACGAATTGCGAGCGGTCGAAGAGCCGTCTGAGCAAGGATGTTCCCGCCCTCTGCGAGCTGGAGCGCCAAGCTGTCATCCAGCCAGCCATTTAACACCTCACCTGCTGGCTTTCCGTCGAGTGAAACCATGCGGCGATCGTTTCCCGCAGTGACAGTCGCCGAAGATTTGGTGGCAACGAAGGGCGCAATCAGTGAACCGGCAAATGCCACATCTCCGCACAGAGCAGCGACGGACACCGCATCACGGTGGACGCCTTCATTGGAAAAGACCGACCACTCCCCGACGATCGCGTGGTCGGCTGCACTGCCGCCAAACGCCGGCACTCCGGGCAGTACCTCGGCAATCCCAGCCAGCGTGTCTTCCTCCCGTCCCGGAGAACTGTTGAACAGCAGTACTTTGGGCGGTAGCGAACTGCTCGCTAGCTGCTCCGCAGCCCGTCGTCCAGCGGCCCGGGCATCCTCTCCGAGCAGCGAATGACCAACGGAAAAACTGATATTCCCGCTAGCGGCAAACAGAAGAACAGCGACCACACCGTCAGCACTGGTCACAATGCCTTGCTTGGTCAGTACACCCAGCGACGTTGTAACGCCGTGGATTGGCACGCCCGGCAGCACATCACGAAGCGCAGCCAGCACCGCGTTCGCATCGTGTTCGACGGTTGCGGTCACCACAGCCAGCCCAGGACTGTGATCTCCGAGCTGAACTTTGGCCCCACGGACGGCAGCATCGATCGCAGTCCGGGTATCAGCAACGGTACTGGTTCCAAATCCGGCCCAAAGCTGAGTCATTGCGCTCTCCTCGTCTGTGAGTTTCCGTTCTCAACACCAAGAAAAACCGGGCCCCCTCAACGAGCCAACAGCTCATCGAGTTCGAACAAGTCATGGCGATTCAGCAGCGTCGGCAGCGCCGCTCTCACTTTCCGCAGATCTTGGGGATCATCGAGGCTAGCGCGTCCGTACTTCCGCACCGATACGCCGGACAGCATAATGAGCCGACTGACGGCAAACGGCGTCAGCCGAGCCTCGATGAAAGCCACAATTCGATAGATTTGACTCTCCATCGCTACTGTTCCGGCGGCGTTGACGACACCGCAACGTGAGAAGAGGACGCACGACTGGAATCCCCTTGCCAGCTAGCGAGCAGAATGCCGTGAAGTTCTTCGTCGGATAGCTCGATGGGATTGCTACGCATACTGCCACCGCGCGACTGGTCGACGATTTGCGAAAACTGCGATGAGCTGACGCCCTGCTCTGCCAGCCCACGAATACCCAGCCTGAGCCGAAGCGTCGACAACCGGTCCGCAAGCAGCTCAAGATCGTCGCAGCCAGCCAGGAGCAGTCGACAAATCTCGCGCATCCGAGCAAGCGCCGATCCGTGAGGCTGTCTCGCCGATAGAGCCCGCGCATTGGCCAAGAAAGTCGCAGGCAGCAAACAGGCGCAGCCGTCGCCATGTGCAACCGAACACAGTCCGCCAAGTGGTGCGACGAGCCCGTGCACCGCCCCAAGACCAGCGTTCGCGAGTACGATTCCCCCCCACATGCTGCCAAGCGCCATGTGATCATGGGCCAAAGCGATGGGCTCCGCTTCGTCGTTGTGCGCTGGTGAATGGACTTCGGCCAGTCGATGCAGCGCGTTCCACAGCAGCCCGATCCCTCGCACAGCCAGCGCATCCGTCGTCGGCTGGGCACCTTTCGACAGATAGCCTTCGATTAGGTGTGTCAGTGCATCCATTCCAGCTGCTGCCGCCACCCGCTGTGGTGCAGTCGCTGATAGCTCCGGGTCGACGAGCGCCACCCGGGGCAGCAACTGATCGCTGCGCAGCGAGCGCTTCACTTTCAATTCCGGGACTCTCAGCACACTGTTGCGGGTCACTTCCGATCCGCTCCCGGCAGTCGTTGGAACCGCGACCACCGGCAGTGCCGCAGCAGCCAGCGAGCGAGGAGTGCCACGCCCCACATCTTCCAGGTAGTCGATGCCCGTCCCTTGATTTGGGGCGAGGGCCGCAACCGCCTTCCCGACGTCCAGCACACTTCCACCACCGACCGCCAACACGACTTGGCAGCCAGCATCTCGGCAGACGAGTGCGAGCGTATCGGCCAGCGCTACGTCCGGCTCTCCCGAAACGGTCACGTGCTCGACGTGCTCGACCCGTTCGTCAAGCTGCCCGAGGAGACGCTGCAGCACACCATGCTGATTCAGCGACGAGGAACCAGTCACCAACAGCACACGCTTGCCGAAGCTCGCGGCAAACTGCGCTGCTCGACGGTGCTCCCCCCGTCCGAAGACCAGCTGACCTGCGGTACGAAACTGAAACTGCATCGACGACGGCACTTATCCCCAAGGGCTTGGAAACAGGCTGTGGTGCTTTTCTCCGACGCGCGGACTCGCCATCATGTCAGCCACCGTCTGACGCCAGGTCAGGTAGTGCGGAGTCTGCTGGTGCGCCTTGAAGCCAGCCTCATCGTGATAGACCTCGTAGAGCGCAAACCGTGTCGGATCCTCATTTTGCTGCAGCACGTCGAAACGAACATTGCCGGGTTCCTGACGCGTGGCGTGCGCATTGGCCAGGGTCGCAGACACAAAGTCGCTCACTCGATCAGCAACCACATGTACACGGACAACGACGACGTACATTGCATCGCTCCTTAAGACCCGTCACATCACCCGCCAGACGGACTGGATCGGACCAAACGGCACGCCGAGGCGGCCAACCACCGGCAAGTTCACAAACACCGTCCCTTCTGCCGCAACCGGGATCTCCAGCGAGTTGCGCTGCTGACGGAGAAGATTCTCGACGATGGGCTGAATGACGTTCTGGATCACGCGCAGCGCCTGGTCAATGCCGAGTGGAAAAGCCAAGTTCAGACGAACATCCCCACCAGCGGGGATCAGCGCCTTGCGAAGCTCATTCACGAGCGTTCCATTGGCAAGTCCGACGATCAGGCCCGGAATCGCTCGCACAAAGTCAGCCGCGGTCCGAATGCCGCCGTTGCCCGCCGTGCAAGCCCCAGGCTTGGCTTGCCCGGTACAAGAGGGCTCGTTGCTGCCGCACATGCTGACGCAGACCGAGCCCAGCGCTTCGGCGTTTTGCCCCGGAAACAGCTTCAGCGCGAGCAGGACGTCGAGCGCCGGAATGGGAACGTTGTTTGGGTTCTTGATCGTAACTGGCACCGCGAACTCAAACTCAAGCTGCTGCTGAGGCGGCGGCGAGCCAAGTCCAATGGTGCAGCCCATGCGCAGCATCCGATCCGTCACCACCTGCGGGCAGTAGTACGCCGCAAGCGATTGCAGCGACGGTGCCCGCACAAGCTGCGGACTGCCCGCCGTCACGACTGGAGGATTGGCCCGCTGCTGCTGAATGCCGCTCCCGACGGCGTCCTGGACCAAGCGATTGAACATCGTGCATCCCGACGACAACATCGCCAGAAGCAGCAGGGAGCAAGACAGCGCAAACCGGTACAAACGCATCAGCAGACTCCTAACGGCCCAAGTGCAGGCGCGCGAGAATTTTGATCCCCATCTTACTGGCAAGCGGTCCGATTGGGGAACCGTCTCCGTGTGCAGGATTCCGTCGTCTGATTCTCATTTAGTTATTTAAATTACACATAAACTTTCCAATAATTAGCGACCGGGACCAATGGGCGAACGAGTCTGCGCGATGAGGGCACTACTTTTGCGCTGGGGACTTGCGGTCCCGTGGCTGAAGTGGTGCGCGGCCATACCACTTGCACTGCAGCTGACACAGGCGCAGGCAACCGAGCTTCCGGAGCTGAGTCCAGCGCAGCAGCAGATCTTGTCGTCGACCAACGAAGAGAAGCCCTACAACGTGCGGCTTCACTTTCTCAAGTCGAATGAGCGTCGTCACGATCTGTTCTTTCCCGTGCTCACCCGGCTTGGCGGAGGGTATTTGGGCGTCGGCGCAGATCAGAACTACACGCTCGCTGCCGTCGCTGGCGCGGAGCTCTTGTTCCTGGTCGACATCGACGGAGAGGTGATTCGCTGGCACAAGATTTATGCGGCGGTGATTCCTTTGGCTGAGTCGCCGCAAATGCTGCTCAAGCTGTTACAGGCGCGAGCGGAACCGTCGGTCCAGCAGGCGCTCGTCCAGCGCTGGCCGACCGAGGCAACCGAGCTTTTGCATTCCTATCGCAACTACCGCCACATGATCGGCATGCACCTGCAGAACGAAATGCAGGTGAATCGCAATGGGCGTCCGTCGACGTGGATGTCAGATCCGGTGCTGTATTCCCGGATCCGCGAGCTGATGATCGCCAAGCGTGTCATCGCTCGGGTCGGAGACCTTCACGGAGAGCGCACCATGCTGGGCATCGGCGACGCCGCCCGGGCGCTCCGCGTCACCATGCGCACCGTGTATTTGTCCAATGTCGAGCAGTGGTTTCAGTATTCGCCGCAGTTTCGCCGCAACTTGGTCCATTTGCCGCACGATGGTCGGACAATCGTACTGCGGACGCTGGCGCGCGGAGATGTTCCGGCCCCCGATCTCGATCGCTGGCACTTTTCGGTTCAGAGCCTCGACGAGTTCATTGCTCGGATCGATAGCCCGATTCGGCGTCTGCGCAGAGTGCAGGATCTTGTTCCTGACATGGCGAAGGCGAACCGACCGGGCGTGCGCGGACTGTCGTGGCTGGGACAGCTTCCCAATCCGATGCCGCGACCGTGGAGCGAGATCCCGCCGCTTCGCTCGCAGTAACAGCGCACGACCCAGCGTCCAGGCTCCCACCGGTGCGTGAAACTGGGTTGCTTCGTCGCAGTGAGCCCAAGGAGCGCTGGGATTCCGAGCCGGCCGGGAAAAACCCTTCGTCTGCCTGCGAAACCTGATTGACGACACGTACGTCTCCGAACTACCCAGACAGCCCGCGGTTGTCGCGGATGTTGGCCTGGAGGTTCAAGTGAGGTTCGCAAAAGTTCGCGCAAGCATGCTGCGCTTGCTCCCAGTTCTACTTCTCGGCAGCTCGGCCTGCGTCGTTGACCACGATGCAGCGATCGCATTTCGGCGAGAGCCGCTGTTTGTCGATGGGACCTTCGGCAGTCACCGCTACAAGCTCTTTGTCCCGTCGAGCTATGCGGCGGACCGACCGATGCCGCTCGTGATGATGCTCCACGGCTGCACTCAGGATCCGAGTCAGTTCGCGAGTTCGACCCAGTACAACACCCTCGCTGAGTCCCAAGGATTTTTGGTCGTATATCCCGAACAACCGAGCAGTGAAGACAGCACCCGCTGCTGGAGCTGGTTCAAGCCCATGCATCAGTCTCGCGGCGCCGGGCAGCCCGAGTGGCTGGCTTCGCTGGTGTCCGAGCTTGGCAAGAAATACTCCATCGATCGGAGTCGCGTGTACGTCGGTGGGCTCTCAGCCGGGGCCGCAATGTCCGTGATCCTGGGTGCCACCTATCCCGATGTCTTTGCCGCGATCGCGGTGGGCTCTGGACTCGAATACCGAGCTGCGAGCGGATCGAGTGACGCGCTCACCGCGATGCGCAGCGGTGGGCCAAGTCCAGCCACCCAGGGGCGGACGGCGTATCGCGCGATGGGTGCCGCCGCACGCGTGGTACCAGTCATCGTATTCCATGGTTCTTCAGACGGTACCGTTGCTCCGGTGAATGCAGACCAGATCATCTCGCAGTGGGTCAAGACCAACGATCTGGCCGCCGATGGGAGTGAGGATGGAACTTTCAGTGATACACCCGATAGCACGATAAGCGGTTCTGTCCCGTCGGGACGTAGCTACAGTCGAGCCAGCTATCGGGACAAACGGACTGGGCGTGAAGCACTGGCCAAAGTGCTCGTGCAGGGAATGGGTCACGCGTGGTCGGGAGGAAGTACCAGCGGATCATTTTCTGATCCGAAAGGACCTGATGCCACCGCGATGTCCTGGGAATTCTTCCGTTCACATCCGATGGGTTCTGTGATGCCGTCGACAGACGGTGGAGTCGATGCGGGTGGACATCCGGACATGACAGCTCCGCTGGACCTGGGAAATGATCTGGCGCGACCAGATCTCACGACTCCTGATCTGGCGATGCCGGACTTTTCCATGCCGCAGGACATGATTCGGCATCAAGACATGGTTCTGCCGCCGGATCTTTTGCCTCCAGCGACGAAAATTCTACTGCTTTCCATCGCAGCAGAGAGCGGCTTCGTCGGCCAAGTGGCAGCCGACGGAATTGGTGTGGGAACGATCAAAGCCGGAGACAAAGGTCTGTTCAATGCCGATACGTTCCGCACCATCTTGTCGTTTGATACGACGGGTCTTCCAACCACAGCACCGCGTGCTGCGGAGCTTGTCCTTGTACGCAAGGGAATGACGGGCGCAGCAACAAGTCTATCGGTGGATGTAAAACGCGGCGCATTTGGACGCGATGCGTCGCTTGCCTCGGACGACCATGCAGCTGCGGCCAGCGCCACCGGAGTGGCCAGCTTCGCACCACCTGCGCGCGACAATGATCAAGTTGTCGTGCCGATTCCTCTGTCCGCACTCGGGTCGCTCGCGGCGCCGCGAGTACAGCTTCGAATCACAGCCAAGACAGCCGCCGATTTTCGATCCGACGTCATCGAGTTTTGGTTGACCGGAGTCAGCGCAGCGCAGCTCGTCCTGACCTACTAAGCAAAGCCGCTTCTGTTTTGTGACTGTCTTCCGTATAAGGCTGAAAAATGCGCACGACACACAGCTACTCTCATCGTTTTGGAAGGCGGAGTCTTTGTCGGACTGCCCTCCTCCTTTCTTTCGCGGGCTGCGATCCTGCGATGGAAGAAACGCTGCCCCCGTTTGTCATCTCTCTTGATGAGCTTACGGGAGATCTCACCGATGCGGTACGCGTCGACTATCGTGGCAGCGGAGATGGCGGTCTTTCCCACACCACCTACTTTTCGATCGTCCCCGGCTCGGCAGAATTCCAAGCACTTCCCAAAGTCGAGCAGAGCAAACTGGCCAAGATCCAGTCCAGCATCTTGCACAGCGCCAAGCTGGTACCAACGGAACAGATTGCTGGAACAGAGATCACGGGAACCTTGACCATCAAGGACGGAACTGCGTCTCGGGTTCAGGAGATCGTGCTGAAAGTTCCAGCCAGCTGGAATGGCTCGCTTGCGGTGGCTGGAACCCCAGGAACACGGGCGGAGTTCACAAGCGATGCCGTGCTCGCTGCGTGGCTCCTAAGAAGAGGATATGCGTACGTTTCCGGCAACAAAGGAATGACCAACGCCGGAGCCGATGGGAATGCCACACTGCTCGGGAAAAATCACATCACGGCAAGCTGGGGACTCATGATGCATGACCTTGGCGACTGGGCTTCAAAGCGGCTGTTGGCGGCCATGGGAAAGCGTCCTGCGCAGACGTATGCAGTCGGTTTGTCGAACGGTGGATACCAAGTCCGGCGTGCGCTTGAAATTGATCATGTGCGCACGCAGCAAGGCATGTCCCGGCTGTTTTCTGGCGGCCTCGAGTGGGCCGGCGTGTACTGGCCAGATGCCACCGTTCTCGACAGTGATCGCGATGGAAAAGTGACCCCGGCAGAGTTTGCAGCCGGCACGCACCTGCTTTCAAGCAACGAGCGCGCATCGCTGGCGTTGGGCTATCTGTACGATATGGGAACGCTGTCTACTCCTGCCGGGTATGGACAGAGTCCGCCGTTTTCGGGCGCGACGGTCGCCATGGGCAAGGCTGGTTTTGACGCAGCCTCGTCGCTTTTGTGGGGCAGTTACAACATCCTGTTCGATGTCCTAAAGACCAAACTGCCAGCGTGGAAAGGAGTCGGTTACTACAACCTGACGGCGTATTTCTATCGCGCCGATCTGTTGGGACATGACGCCAAAGACAGCGCGGTATACAGCATGTTTTCGACGGGAAGTGGACGTCCTCCCTTTTACGATTACCTGAATACGGCGGTAAACGGAGGCTGGACGCAGGACAGCGTGGACTGGGCGCTGCGCAATGCCACGACGGGACGATTCTCTGTGCCGCTCATCAGTCTGCATGGCGATCGCGATGCACTGATTGGTCTGCCTGGTCACGGACGTGCGTACGATCAAGCTGTGCAGACAAGTGGAACGCCGTCGCTGCATCGGCTGTACGTGGTGCAAAACGGGAACCACGTGGATGCGCACGCCGACGGAACGCTCGACTACAACTGCAACGGAGTCGGAGGAGACGAGAGTGCTGCGGACCTGTTGACTCCCATGCAGCCTTACGTCGAGCGTGCGTTCGACTACCTAACGGCCTGGGTGGAACACAACCAGGCGGCCCCAGCGAGCAAGACGCTGTCCACCGATCCAAAGACCGACATCCTCGACGCCGCCAAGCTCAGCTTCTAAACTCGCCCGCTTCGACGGAGAGCGTTGGCGCTTTAAGTCGGTTGCCTTATTAAGTCACATGTCTTAGTCTAGGCCATTGGGAGGAATCCAATGACCACAGACAAAGACCAGCTTATGGATTACCCGTTCCCTGCGACGAGTCCGCTTGAACCCCCGCAGCAGTGGACGCAGCTTCGCAAGGAGTGCCCGGTCGCCCACGTTCGCTTGCCGAGCGGCGACCAGGCGATCCTGCTCACGCGGCATGCGGACGTGCGGCAGGTGCTGTCCGATCCACGGTTTAGCCGCAACCTAAACGCCGAAGGTGCAGCACGGACGACCGCCAACGAAGAGGGAGGCGTGTTCGAGAACCAAGAGACCGCGGCGCTGGCCGACCAGGAGCGGCATCAGCAGTGGCGTCGGATGATCCTGCGCTGGTTTACCGCCAAGCGAATCGCAGCGATGCAGGATCGGATCTCTGCGATGGCAAATCAGCTCATCGACGAGATGCTGCAAAAGGGGCAGCCCGCCGACCTGGCGAGTTCGCTCGGATTCCCCCTGCCCGTTTGGGTGATCTGCGACATGCTCGGTGTGCCGGATGTCGATCGCGACAGACTGGCGTACTGGTCGAACACAATGCTGAGCATGACCCAGTACAACCAAGAGGAGATAAACCGCGCGCAGGCCGAGTTCACGGCGTACATGGCCGGGCACATCACAGCCAAGAGAGCCCAGCCCGGCGACGATCTGCTGAGTGAGCTGTGCACGATGACGGACCCGAAGGATCCTACGGCTGAACAGATCCTGCTGATGACGGCGAAGGGACTGCTCGTTGCCGGGCACGAGACGACCTCGAACATGATCGGCAAGATGATCGCGATGCTGCTCGCGGATCACAAGCGATGGGAACAGCTCGTGGCGGACCCTTCGCTTCTGCGGACAGCAGTCGAGGAAGCGCTCCGCTTCGATGCCAACGGGGGATTTGGCCTGCCACGGTTCATCACCACCGACATCGAAGTTGGGAACACCACGATTCCGGCGGGTACGACCGTCATCTGCAACCTGTCGGCGGCCAATCGGGACGAGACCGCGTTCGAACAATCGACAGAGATGGATCTTACGCGCTCACCGAATCAACACTTGTCTTTCGGCGCGGGACCGTACTCGTGTATCGGACAGGCGCTGGCGCGAACCGAGCTGCAGACCGTGCTTTCGGTGCTGATCAAGCGATTGCCGACACTTGCGCTCGCGGTGCCAAGTGAAGATCTGCCACGGCGACAAGGACTCATCATCGGTGGACTGGAGCGCGTGCCAGTGCGATGGTGAGCCGATGAAGGGAAAGCAGGCGCACGGAAACGAAACCCGCGAGCTGATTGTAACGACAGCAGAGCGGCTCTTTGCAGAGCAAGGAATCGCGGCGGTTTCCAATCGGCAGGTCAGCGAAGCAGGCGGTCAGGCAAACAACTCTGCCGTGGCTTATCACTTTGGTACAAGGAGTGAGCTGATCCTGGCGGTCGTGCGTCGGCATACCGTCCCCATCGAACAGAGGCGGGAGCAGCGACTTTCGGAAATCCGCGGTTCGTCCAATCTTCGCGACTTCATCGACTGTCTTGTACGGCCACTTACCGAGCACATCGAGTCACTAGGCACGCCGAGTTTTTACGCGCGCTTTATTGCGCAAGTGACCACGGACCCGATGTTTCGCCAACTGGTCGTGGATGAAACCGTGTCCTCTGCGTCTATGAAAGAAACGATTGAAGGAATCAGTCGCTTGCTTCCCGTCCTACCGAAAGAAGTGCGCGCCGAGCGAGGTGAGATGAGTCGCCACCTGATCGTCCACAGCTGCGCAGAGCGCGAACGGGCGCTGCAGGAAGGAACCGTGACTCCGCGACACTCTTGGGAGTCCTGCGCAGTCGGCCTTGTCGACGCACTGACCGGTCTGTGGCTGGCTCCGTACACAAGGCTTGGCGGACAGCCCGAGCAAACAACGACCTGATTGAATCACCAAAGGAATGATCAGAATGCGTGTATTTGTTGACACAAAAAAATGCTGCGGTGCGGGTCAGTGCGTCATGCTTGCGCCGCAGGTGTTCGATCAGCAGGAAGACGGCACTGTGAAACTGCTAGACTCCACACCACCTACGGAACTTCACAAAGCAGTGCGCGAAGCAGCAACTGTCTGTCCAGGCGGTGCGATTCGCGTCGAAGGATAAGTGCAAGGTGCCTTGATGTTAGGACTCCGGATACTCGCATCGCTCCTGGGCTTTTTTGCCCTCTCCTCCGGTTGCTCAAGCTACGCCATCCAAATCCACACGCCGCCAAAAGCGCTGCCACAAGGACCCCCGGGCGCAGGACAGATCTGTGTCGTTCGTCCACATCGCGTTGCAATGCTGGTTCCTGCGGTGGTTCACGACAATGGAAAATTGGTTGGGATGACGCAGGGTCCGTCGTACTTTTGTTATCTGGCGGCACCTGGATATCATCGTTTGTCGACGAGTTACGGGGACGACATCGATCTCCGGATGGGCACCGGCCACACCCAGGACTTGAGCGTGCTGCTCCAGCCGAGCGGGAGAGTGTTTGTCCATCACGACGTTTCGAAGATCCTCACGCTGACGGTAACCCCGCTGCGGGAAGCAGAAGCGCAGCAAATGATGGCGGGATGCGATTACGTTTCACTGGCTTCGGTACCGAGCGGAACCCAGCTTCCCGATCCGACCGAAGTCATCGCGGCAGAGACACCACGAGAATAAAAGTCGCGCCCGCTTTCTGTCGATTGACCGGTGCTCCGTCCACGTTGTACGAGACGGTATGAACGCGCGGATCCGAATCCAAATCGGCCTATTCGCACTGGTCTTCAGTCTTGGCGGCAGCCTTCCTGGTTGCAGTGCTGAACGCACCATCGACGACGATGATGAGGGTCCGGGACCAGGTCGCCCCTGTCAACACGACAGTGACTGCAAGCTTGGTCGCCGCTGTATCGACCAGCGCTGCAATCCCGATCGCGGCGAGTGCCAGACCGACAATGACTGCGAAAACGACACTGCGTGTGCCTGTCCTCCAGACTTGAAGAGTGACCGCTGCGCATGCATTCCGTGGGGCATGATGCCCCGTGCTCGCAGCGATGAAACGTGCAGTGGCGCTGGCTTCATGGTGGAGCAGTTCCGCAATCCGATCGTCAAGTGTCAGTGGCCGCAGAAGGGGACGACTCCGCCTGCCTACAAAGATGTCATGGGAACCCCTGTTGTGATCGATCTCGACGGAGATGGAGAAACAGAGATCGTCTTTACCGCAGGCTACATTGGACAGACGCACCTGATTGCGCTGCGCGGAAAAGACTGTTCGGTTGTGTTTGACAGGGCGACACCTGGGCCGGGCTGTAGCAACTTGGGAGCCGCAGACCTCGACGGTGATGGCAAAGTCGAGATCGTTGCAGTGGCAAGCGGACTCACGGTGTTCGATCACAACGGTGCAGTGCTCGCGACTCGATCAGAAGTAGGTGCGGGCCTTTTGTGTGTGCGCGACTTCGCGATTGCTTTTGCAAACCTGGATGGCGAAGGACCACCTGAAATTGTCGTCGGAGCGGGGGTCTTCCGTTACATCACGAGTCCCAAGCCTCAGCTGCAAATGCTGTGGAACAAGAATCTACTCGAAGAGGGCGCATGGGGAACCATTCCTGCGGTTGCCGACCTCGATGGCGATGGCAAAGCAGAGGTTGTCACTGGTCACAATGTCTTTGACGGAATGACCGGAGCAGACAAAACTCCCTCGGTAATGAAGAGCCTGGGCGGTGGCTACCCAGCCATCGCAGACTTCAATGCCGATGGCAAACCAGACATCGCGCTGGTCAGCTCTCGGATGGATGATCAGAAAGTTTCGATCATCGACTACCGAGCGAACCGACTGATTCTGGCTCCGCAGATGGCCAAGAACGGCTGGGGTGGTGCGCCAACCGTGGCTGACTTCGACGGAGATGGTCGCCAAGAAATAGGTACTGCTGGTGCTTCATATTACTACGTCTATAGCCCCGACTGCGCGACATCGCCACCTCCGGCCAAGTGCACGGGAGTCGATGACGGTGTACTTTGGCAGTCTGAAACGCAAGACCTGTCATCAGGAAGCACTGGATCATCCGTCTTTGACTTCAATGGGGATGGCGAAGCCGAAGTGGTGTATCGCGATGAATGCTGGCTGCGCGTTTATTCTGGTCGGGATGGACGAAAGCTCTTTGCCGCGCCGGTGACTTCCGGAACGATTCTTGATTTGCCAGTCATTGCGGATGTCGACGGAGACGGACACGCGGAGATCGTGGTTGCCTCCGATTCTGCCCAAGGCGACTCCTGCCGTATTGGACGATTTTCCAAGGAGTTAGGAATCAGTCACCAGGGCGCAACGTATGGAGTCCGGATTCTCGAAGATCCACAAGATCGATGGTCAGCGGCCAGGCCGATGTGGAATCAGCATTCCTATCACATCACCAACGTTCTGGATGACCGAACGGTCCCGCTTCGCGAACAAGAGAGCTGGAAGGTTCACAATACGTACCGACAAAACCTTCCGAGGAGCGCTGTTGGCAAGGAGCCGCGTCCCGATCCAACGGGAGGAATCGATTTTCCTCCGGATGTAGGCGACTGCGTCAAGCTGTTTCGCTTGTCGGGTTATGTCTGCAATCGCGGTGCAACAGCAATTCCCAAAGGACTCCCATCTACCTATTATCTGGGTGACCCGCGTGTTGCGGGCTCGCGCCCACTTTGCACAGCATGGACAGATCGTTCCATCTCTGCGGGCGATTGCATCCCTGTCGGGTGTGATTGGCTGAACCCGTCGCCACCACCGTACGATCTGTGGCTGCGAACCAACGATGATGGTTCGGGCGGACATCCAGTGGCGGAGTGCAAGGCTGGCAACAACTTGGCAAGCAAGCAACTCTCCGCATGTCCATCCGTTCCGCGGTAGTGATGCAAGCAAGCCTGCGGCAAACATGATTCAGAAAGCAATTGTTTCGCGGACTCACCGATACTTTAGGAACGGGCGGAGTTGGTCGTAGCGATCGGAGTGGTAGATGCAGACATTACGACGTGAACCGAATCTGAAAGGTGGACCATTTCGGGCACCGGAAGAGTCGAAAGTTGGTGCGCCTCTTTCCTTGCTGCCCAGCGGTCAGGATCCCGCGCACAAAGGGCCGGGCGGTGGCACTCCTGAAGCGCTCGGAAAGGCGCTCGGCATGTTTTCCGACGCGCCACCCAAAGCCCAAGCAGGAAAAGACGCCAAAGCAGAGCCGCCCAAACAGGTGCCAGGTGTGTATCCCGGTGTAAAAGATCTGACGGGAACATACGGTGCATTGGCTGCTGGCAAGCGATCCGAAACCCAAGGGGCGGTGCTGCATCGTACCGAGTCCTCGTCAGCGGCTGGCACACTCAATGGCTATAACGATCGCATCAAGAACGGCAGCCATGTAGGCGCGCAGTATCTGATCGACGAAAAAGGCGGGACGAACCTCGTGACGCCACAGGATTCCTTGGTCTATCACGCCAAGGGTTTCAACTCGTCGACGGTCGGAGTAGAAGTGGTCGGCCCGGCCAAGTCCCTTGATCGAACCGGAGCCAAAGGTCCGCTTCGTGATCAGATCACCGGACTCAATCTGTCGCCAGAGTTCGAGTCCCGATTGCTTGGGTACAACGACAAGCAGCTAAACAACGTCGTGAAGTGGAACGGCGACCAAATCTACGAAGACATCAGTGGCGCCCAGAAGCGCTCGGTGTGGAATCTGAGCAACAACCTGGCGAAGCAGTACGGCCTCGATATCACGTCGCTGTCGCAGCATGGCAAGGACGAGTCTGGCGCGAACAACTACACCACCGCAACGCTGCCAGACTTCAACGCGCATGAACACATCAATCCCAAAGCGCTCGGTGAAGCGGAGCCGATGATCGAGTTTCTGCGCGCGCGAAATCAGTACCCGCAGCTTGTCGGCCAAGCGGAAAAGAAGCTGGAAGGCATGCGAGCATCCGGTGCCGACCCGAGCGAAATTGCCCGCATTGAGGAGCTGGTGAAGCAGGAACAGGGCACGCTGTCTGCACTCAATCTCGATGGAAATGCCGAGGAGATGGCTGCGCTCAAGGCCGAGCGTGATTCAGGGAAACCCGGAGAGGCAACCGAGCGCGAAGACGAGCGAACCGGCTTTTATGACCACTTCTACGACCGCATCGGCGCGCTCAAAAACACGGTGAAGTAGCGCGCCTGCCGAAGCAGCGAAGGACTACGGTCGAATCGGCAAAGTAGGACTTAGTCCAATTTCTCCGCGCAGCATCTTGCCCGCCTCCCGACCGACCCGCAGATACCAATCTGACGGCAGACTCTCGCCATCCACGTCGAGGGGAACCAAGCTGCAGCCGACGGGAAGCTTGCTGCGCGTTGTCGCCAGCTTGTACATCGCCGTTCCTTCGTCGACTTCATCGAACATCGCGCCAAACAGCGTCGTCGCCCCAGCGCTCATCGCGTTGTAGACCTGACGGAAATAGAAACGGCCACCGCGACGGGGAATCTGGTTGCTCGGCGACGCAGCTCCCATCAGGTTCCGCCACGAAAAGCCGGGCCAGACAACCGGCATGTAGCCAATGCCAACCCGACGCGTCTCGGCAATGTCGGGTGTCAGCCGATCCCGCTTCCAGACATCGGCGCCCGCATCATCGACAAATCCACCGACGGACCACGGGCTGACAATGTCATAGCTGCGATACACCGACGCCCAGCCGGGATCGCTGCGGGAGTCACCGCTCAAGGTCCGCCATCCCGACGGAACACCCCCGACGAGCGTAACCTGATAGCGTGCCCCTGCCGTACTCTTAAAGTAGCGGATCAGTTCCTCGGCCTGAGCGACGGTGCCTGGACGATCTCGATACCCGAGCCCCCAGATCACCAGCACCGGGCGGCCCTTGTGTCGAAGGTAGCGCGGACTGTCGGTTAGCTTCAGATCGTCGACCAGATGGGTGAAGTCGCGCTTCAGATCGTCGACGAGCGTGGCTTCCGGCTGGCCCGACACGTCGTACATGATGCCAAAGACGCGACCCGTGGCTTCGGCACCGTCGCGGACGTTCTTCGCTACTTGATCACGAAATGCGAAAAATCGCGGGTCACGTAGCTCCGAGGAAAACCGCTGAAGCAGGACACCGTCGAGGTCAGCATCTCGCATCCACTCGAAGTGTCGACGCACGGTCTGGGCTCGATTTGCCGAATAGAGCACCACCGCAGATCCATCGGGTTTGGTCATTCCCGTCGGACACTGCTCAGCCAAAGTCAGCTCGCTTACGTCGGGCCACAGGTCGACGGTCAGATTTTTGCAATCGGCGGTGTTGTCTCGAAACCAGTGAACCCAGCCGTCGATGCTCGTGCCATCGCGAGGACACGCAAACCAGCCTTGATAGCCAAATAGCAGCTTGCGATCGAGGCTGCTCGCATCCACGGTTGAACGAGTACAGCTCACACTGACGTCGCTGCGCGCGGTACCGCCAAACCAGCGCACGAACTCGTGAACCATCCGCCAGTCGGTGGTGTAGCGGCCTGGCGTCGCCGGGGCCGTCAGCGTGAAGTTGAATCGGTAGGTTCCGCCCGGCGGAACGCTGTCGCCGGGATTCATGTAGGTGCGGGTGTCTGTCGTATAAAATGGGTCGCTGTCGTCGACGGTTCCCAGCTTGAATGAGTCCGAAGTCCACGTCGAAGTGCCGCGATTTTGGACCGTCACCTGCGCGCTGACGCTCTCCCCACAGCGCATGCTCGTCGGCAGGCTGGCCCCCACGATACTGGCATCGTCGGTAAGTGCTTGGCCAATCCGCGGACTCGAAGCGGAGTCCGCTGCAGCATCGACGAGCGTACCGGGCTGACATGACCCACCGACGGAGACACAACCGAAGGCGCCGAGTGTGATGGCACAGCGCTTGGCGGCAGACAACGACACGGATTCATCGAAACGACGCATCAAAACACCTCCGCAGCTTCGCAAGTTGAGCAACCAACCGCCCAACTCCAGCACCGCAAAGCGGGCCACGGCAAGCGTTTAGCAGCATAAATTCGCGCTTGTGAGCACGTTTCCCGACGAAGTAAGATCAGTAGCAGGAGTGTCTTGTGTCTCTCCTTACTGCCTTTGGGTCACGTCATCGTGCTTCTAGCTGGGCGGCGCTTCTGCTTGTGTCTTGTCACAGCGGTGCCCCCAGTGCTCCCGCGTTTGGCGACGCGGCATCTGGTCAGCCGCTGCCAGCGACGGCACAGCCAATGTCGCTCTATCCCGATCAGTCGGCCTACCTTGGCGAAGTGCTCGAAAGCCAGGACATCCGTCGCATCGGTCGGTACATCGCCGCCGTCGAGCCAGCCGAGCAGGTCGATGACTTGAACCCAACGCGTCGCAAAGCATCAGCCAAAAAAGAGCTCGAGCTGACGGAGTCTCTATTTCAGGCCGGTGAAGAGCTGTTCGAGACGGAGCTTGCGGTCGTGCGCGGATTTGGTCATGCATGGGGTCCACAGGGCCCACAGATGCATCGTGTCCATCGTGGAGCCAAAGGCGGGCCGGATTCGTTTAGCTGCCGGTCTTGTCATCACCGCGGCGGCGACGATGGCGCAGGCGAGTACAACGAAAATGCTCTCGTGGGTGGAGACGGCCGACGCGTGAGCAGTGCCCTGGAGCGAAATCCCCCAGCCCTCCAAGGCGGAGGCCTGGTGCAGATCCTCGCATCCGAGGTGACCACCGCCCTGCAAGCCAAGGTCGCAGGAGCACCGCCGGGTGAACCGATGAAGATCGCGCTCGAAGTCCAGGGGGTCGATTTCGGGTCCGTGGTCCGGATGCCAGACGGAAGCATCGACACGCGCGGCCTTCGAGGCATTGATCCAGATCTGATTCTCAAGCCGTTTGGCTGGAAGGGCACCCACAGCACGCTGAGACGGTTCGCCGAGGAAGCATTCCAGGTCCATCACGGCATGCAATCGAGCGTGCTTGGCTGGCACAGGCGGTTCTTCTCGCCAGCACCGCTGTTTGCCTCGCAGGCAACTCGCGACATCATGGCCGCGTTTGCAGGAGGTGATCCTGATGATCTCGACGGAGATGGCTCACGCAGCGAGCTGACCGAACCGATGCTGACGTCTATCGCGGTGTATTTGACGCTGTTGCCGATTCCGACCATCGAGCCGCCACGCGCACCGGATTTGCTGTTGGCCTTCCGACAGGGACAGGCGGCATTCGACAAGGTCGGCTGCGCAAGCTGTCACAAGCCTGCTTGGACCGTTCAAGATCCCGTCTGGACCGAGAGAGGTGAAGCCAGCGCATCGTCTTTCCGCATCCAGCTTGACCTGCGCAAGGACATCCGCAACGGCACGCAGCTTTCGAGTCGTGACTCCGAGATTGTCGGCTATCCGGTGATGCTGTATTCCGATCTCCGTCGGCATGACATGGGCAGTGAGCTCTCTGACCCATCACCGCCACCTGGTACGCCGCCGCCGCGGATTCCCCCATCGCAGTTTTTGACCCGGCCACTTTGGGGCCTGGCCGACTCCGGGCCGTATCTGCACGATGGCCGAGCCCAGACCGTCGGACAAGCCATCATCATGCACGGAGGAGAAGCAGCGGAGTCTCGTCGGCAATACCAGGCGCTGCCGCTCGCAACCCAGCGTGCCGTTCAGGTGTTCTTGCTGTCTCTGTCTCGCCCAACGCTGCCTGAGGTGTCGCAATGAAACGCTTTCTCCTCGGAGCGGCGCTGCTGGCCCTTTGCTCTGGCCAGGCAGGCTGTCGTCGGGTAGCACTGGTAGAACCGATCGTGCCCGCTGAAGATCTCAGCCTGCGTGGAATGGATGCTCCGTCGGCGCAAGAGCAGCTACACAAGTCGATTCGCGATCGGCTCCACCGACGGGAACAGCTCTTCCGTGAAGTGTACGCCCCAGGGTCCGCTTGGCAGCCACTGCGAATTGAACAAGCGCAGATCGACAGACGGCAGATCTCTATCGCTCGCTTGGTCGAGGTCGGAAAAGAGCTGTTCCGCATCGATTTTTCCGTCGAGCAGGGTCTTGGCAACGGCCTCGCCGCTCAGAAAAGCCCACTCGTCGGCAATCGCCCAGCGCCAAACCTCCGCCATGTCCAGCAGGGAGAGTTCGGTGGTCCCGACGCCACGCGCTGCGCCGCATGTCATCACCTCGGAGGGCTCGGCGGAGGCGGGGGCAAGATCGACACCGTCTTTTTGCAGGGCGACGGCGAGCAGCCAAGCTCGGCCCTTCATCGCAACCCCAAAGCCCTGCTCGGCGCCGGCCTCTTGCAAGCGCTCGGCGAAGAGATGACCCGAGAGCTGAGATCATCCATCAATCAGACGAGCCAGCGACTCAAGCCCGGTGAAAGTGCAGATCTGACGAGCAAGGGCGTTTCATTTGGCAAAGTGAAGCGCCGTCCCGATGGAACCGTCGACTTGACCGGGATTCGCGGCGTCAGCCCGGACTTCATCGTGCGTCCTTTCGGTTGGAAGGGTTCGACGGCAACGCTGCGCCAAGTTGTCGTCGAAGAACTGCAACAACACCTGGGCATACAGGCCGATGAACTGGTGAAAAGCAGCGCGCCAAATCGAGAGGAATTCCTCGGAAATGGCCCCAAGGACGATCCCGATTCCGACGGAGTGACGCGCGAAGCCACCGAAGGCATGGTCACTGCGCTAACCACTTATCTGGCCGCGTTGCCACCGCCTATGGAAGAAGTTCCCGAAGACCCCAGCTTCTCGCTACGGGCGTCGCGGGGCGCCGAGGTGTTTGAACGAATCGGCTGCGCGACCTGTCACGTTCCTCAGATGACGTTGCACGAGCCTGTGATCTCCGTCGGTCCAGCCTGGGAAAAACGCCCGCGGGTCGATCTGTCACCACTGGTTGTCAGCGGTCGAAAAGCGCACGAACCGCTGACAGTGCGCATATATAGCGATCTGAAGCGTCACGACATGGGTGACGCACTCGCCGATTCACGCGGCTTCCGAGGAATTCCAGCCAGCGACTGGATGACGCCGCCCCTGTGGGGAGTTGCCTCGTCGGGGCCGTTCCTTCACGACGGAAGAGCCCCGAACATCACGACCGCAATCGAAGCCCACGGAGGGGAAGGCGCGGCGTCCGCCAAGGCCTATGAAGCCCTGTCCCTCGAAGATTCGGCGGCGCTGCGCGTCTTTTTGCAAACACTTTCGCGTCCGCAAGTGCTCGAGTTTAAGCCCTAGGCACGGAACCTATTCCTCGCTCCGCACTCCATATTCGCATTCGCTAGGATGAGGATGAAGACGATGCGACCCTTTTGCCGCTCACGAAAACGACTGGCCTCGCTGTCCCTTTTCGCTCTGCTTTTCGCATCGCACCCGGCGCACGCTCAGCCAGCCAAAGCAGCCGAAGAAAAACCGGCGCCGCCATCGGAAGCCAGCCAGCCCGAGCTTGCCCAATACAGCGACGGAAAAGCCGCGCTTGCGGCGATTTTGGAACGAGCGGAACGCGACGGGGGCAAAAAGCCGCGGATTGTCGCGCTCGGCGAGTACCACCAGCTGAAAGGCCGGACGCACATTAGGAGCGCCCTGGCGCGTTTTTCCGAGGAGCTTTGGCCGACGGTGCAGCCGCTGGCTTCTGATCTGGTGCTCGAGACCTTCATCCCCGAAGGAAACTGCGGCAAAGAAGAAAAAAAGGTCGTAAAGGACGTCGAGACGACCACCAAGCGACCCGAGACGACAGAAAACGAGCTCGTCACGCTGGTCAAACAGGCCAAAGCGCAAGGCGTCCAGCCGCACATCTTGCAAGTCAGCTGCAAAGACTATCAGTCGGTTCTCGATGAAAAGGGCCAAGTCGACTACGTCAAGATGCTAAAGCTCATCAATGATCTGCTTCAGAAGCGGATCACCGAGGTGCGCACTCGACGGCAAAAGGCCGGTGTCGACAAGGTTGTCCTCGCCTATGGCGGAGCGCTCCACAACGACCTGTACCCGATGGCAGAGCTTGCCGAGTACACGTTCGGGAAGCCACTGACCGACGCGTTCCCGGGTGAATACCTGGAAATCGATCTCTACGTCCCCGAGTACATCGCCAACGACAAGCAGATCCTCGCGCAGCCGTGGTATCCGCTCTACCAAAAGGCGAGAAAGCAGACTGGCGTCACCGTCGTGCGGCGCGGCCCCGGTTCGTTCATCCTGCTTTTCGAGCCAACGCCCGCTCACAAGAAAAAGTAGCGGCTAGAAGTAGTCGCTGAAGAAGACCAGCAGCGCCGTGATCGTGCGCTTGCTGCCGAAGTCGCCGCAGCAGTTCGAGGCGCGGCCCCAGCTCGAACCATGCTTGCGGATGTCGCCGTCTCCCTCGATACGGCCAATGCTGCTGCCGTTTTTCCGCACGGTGCCGTCGTTTTCAACGCGGCCTACGCTGCTGCCATTTTCGCGGATCGTGCCGTCACTCTCGATGCGGCCCACGCTGCTGCCGTTTTTGCGCACGGTGCCGTCATTTTCGATCCGACCCACGCTCGACCCGTTGATGCGGATCGTGCCGTCGCTCTCAATGCGAGCCCAGCTCGAGCCATTTTTGCGGACCTCAATGTCGGCAAGCGCAGTGCTCGCGACGGTGGAAAACAAGAGTGCAGCCAGAAATGCCGTTAGCTTTCGCATGGTTTCTCCCAGGTTTTGATGTGCGGGTTTTGTCGTGGCGTTGTCGCAAGTCGCTTGCAAACGCGCCATCAAGATAGACGCATTGCAAAGGCGATCACTCATTCCTTGGTTCGCCCGACGGTGTCAGACCCATGTGCGACGATTCTTTTGGGGGGCGAAACCCCAACTGCCTTCTTGGACCCCAGGCTAAAGGAGCGAACATGAAGGACCGACTGACGAAGAAGCAGCTTTCCGTGGCGATGTACGACCGAGGGATGAACGTCGTTGCAATCGCAAAACTGCTGCGCTGCGAACCGAGCTACGTCGCCAATGCGCTGATTGAGCAAGGTCGGGTTCCGGCGTACGTCGACCTCTATACCTCGACGGGGCCACAAAACGAGGACGCCAAAGAGCTGGAAGGAGTGCTGAAGTTCACCGATGCGTCGTCGGCGCGGGCGTCAGTGGCCAAGATTGAGAAGTTATGGCAGCGATTTGCCGCTGAGAAAAACCGACGAGGGATGCACCAGTGCGAGGTCGTGGTCCTGATCGGACGCAACCGCGCCGTCGGCATCGGCAAGCCAGTCGAAGCCCAGATCTTCGCCGACTGGCTGATTGAGCGGCTGCGCGGGCACGAATCGAGCAGTCCAGCGCCCAAAGCAGCCTAGTTCGCCAGTCGCTCGCCGACGCTGTGGCTAGTCGATCGCTTCCGGCGTCGGCGGCGGCACACTCGGTGGCGGAGGCGAGCTTGGCGCGCTGGTCCGTCGACGATCTTCTTCCGGCTCATCCGATTTTCCACCCGATCCGACCCCAAATCGATAGTTGAGCGTCAGACCGCTGTACATCGACAGCGCGGTATACCCAACATTTCGACGGGTCATCGACGCATCGGTGTACTCACCACCGACGTGAGACACCCGCAGGCCGAACACTTCCGCACCGATCGAAAAGCCCGATCCAACGAAGTACTCGGCACCCACGGCAAGCGTACCACCGACGGGACTTGAGGTATCAGCCTGCGCCGAGGCCTGGTCACCCGTCACTGTGGTGTTCGTCGTCGATACCGACGCAAAATACTTGAACACATCGACGTAGGCGTAAGGTGCGATCCGGTCCTTGCGAGGCTCTCGCATGTAGAGCTTGAAGCCGAGCGCGATCCCAAATTGCAGATAGCTGTCGGTGGCCGTCGTCGCTGGATTTGCGCCCATCTGCTTTTCAGTCGCCAGCTTCGCCCAGCCCAAATCGAGTCCCAGCATCACGCCGTAGCGCTGCGCAAAAAACGCACCAAAGTACGGCGACAGCGACGTCGTCTGGAAGCTCTGGTTGGAAACCAGGAGATCGCCTGCCGCCGTCCCTGCATTGGGAAACTGCGCCATCGTGTAGCGATAGGGCTCAAACCGCGAACCAATCGCCAGATGCACTTCCGCATGGGCCGCGCTCTGTGCCAAAAAGAGCATGCTCGCCGCCCCGAAGGCGAAAAGCAGCCGTCGGCTCTGCATACGGGACTTGTCACCACGCATCGTAGGGTTCCTCCGAAAAAGACCGGGATTGAGACGGTAAACGCACAAACGACTACAAGTGCGTGCGGGCTTTATACCGTTTCTTGCGCGATCCGTGGCGTGAAAAAATTTGACTTACGGCTTGTTCGATTTTCCTGAATTGTCGTCGCTGCGCGGAGAATAGAGCGGGCAGCCACTCACCGGCTGACGCGGATATTTCTCGGGCAAGAGCGGGCAAAGCACAAAGATGCTGCCCTTGCCTGAACGGATATACCGAGGACTAGAGCAACGGTGGCACAGACTCGACGGAAACGGCAGATCCTCGGGTCGAATCTGCCCGCCGTCTCCATCTCGATTGGAACCGAGCGACATGGCCGAAACCGTAGCCTAGCTTGGTGTAGTCAGCCCGCGCCGAACCAAAAAAATCGACCAAGTCGCAGCAGACCGGCAGATCAGACCACTGAATATGAGTAGCTTGTGGTACGATTCTTTGTATTTCCGTGCGCTTTGCCCGCATGGCGTAGCCCAAGATGAGCGACCAGCCTGAGAGCGGAAAAGACATCGAGCCCGCGCACAGCTCAGTCCGTCGAGCCCCCAAAGGCGGCGATGTGCTCGACAGCATCTATCGGCTCGACGCCCCCCTTGGTAAGGGCGGCGTCGGTGTCGTCTATCGCGCGTGGCACCTGCACTTGCAGAGACCGTGCGCCATCAAGTTCCTGCACCCGCAGCTTGTCTCGAACCCCGAGCTGCGCACCCGATTCCGTCGGGAAGCCCAGAGTGCATTCCAGCTAGGCCATCCGCACATCGTCGCGATCACCGACTTCCGCGACGACGGAACCAACTGGCCCTATCTGGTAATGGAGCTGGTGAACGGTCAGTCGCTGCGTGACCGGCTCGAGAAGGGACCGCTCGATCCCCAGTTGTCGGTGCGCCTGATGGCCGAGCTGGCCGATGCGCTTGTCGTCGCCCACCGCCGAGGCGTCATCCACCGAGATCTGAAGCCGGAAAACCTGCTGCTTGCGAACGTTGAAAATCCGCCGCCGGGTGAGCCAGCGCTGACGCTGAAAGTGCTCGACTTCGGTCTGTCGAAGATGCTCGATGGCGTCGAGATCACCGGGTCGGGGCGGCTCGTCGGGTCGCCATCGTACATGTCGCCCGAGCAGGCGCGCGGTGACTCACACATCGTCGACGCCCGATCGGACATTTGGTCGGTCGGCGTACTGCTCTACGAGTGTCTGACGGCGGAAAAGCTGTTCGCGTGCGAAGACTTCGAGCAAAAGCGACAGCTCATCATGGCGGCCAAGCTGCCGCCGCTGCCCTTTGCCGAGCGCGGGCTTCCCACGATGATCGAAAAGATCATCCACCGCTGCTGCCAGCAAAAGCCAGAAAATCGCTACCAGTCCGCGACGGCGCTGCTCCATGCACTGAACGCCGTCTATCCCAAGCCACAACCACGGATCGACACACTGCCTCCAGGGACCAAGCTGCAAGGTGGTGTGCTTGTGCTCGGGCAGCCGCCGTCGGGGCCAGCAGACAGCACTGCATCCTCTGAACTTCTCGCTGCGAGATCGCCGTCCGCATCGCAGTCGGGACCCGAAATTGTGATCATTCCGACGGCAGTCAAGTCGATGCCGCCCGACATCTCGGCGGCCTCGGTGATAAAGAGCGGCGAAATGGTGGCCGGGGGCGCGCAAGCCACGAGTCTGCGCCGCTCGCACATCGCCGTCGCAGCAGCAGCCGTCGCAGCAGCACTCAGCTTTGCCAGCTTCGCGGGCTATACACTTTGGCAGAGTCAGCAAAAATCGCCTCGCGTTCCAGATCCGGCCCTGGGTGCCACGAGCAACCCAAGTGCGACGGAACCACTCATCAAGGTCAGTGCCGTCACCGACCCCAAGACGCCTGTTGCGGTCACAGAACCGACGAACCCTGAAGCAAAATCCATCCCGCCTGTTGCGGCGGCACTCGATTTGGGCCGGGCTGCAACCAGCGAGCATCCACCCGTCCCGGTGCTTCCACTCGGCGATGAAAAAGACGAACCCGCCGATGCCGGTGTGCCCGGAAAGTCGCCGAGCGCCGTGGCAACAACGGCCCCGACAAAACCGCACACGCCGCCGAACCTTCCGCTGCGAGGACCACGGGCAAAGCCGATTGGCGAAATGCCGACGCACCCCCTGCGTTTTGGGCCACCGCGACTGGCCAACATGAACATGGCAATGGTCGGCCTGCCGCCACCGGCGCAAAGTGTGCCGTTTGCCAACCCAGCGGCCGATGCCAAAGAATCAGCGACGCCACCGGGTGACAAAACGCAACCGTCGGAAAAGGCCCCAGCGGTCAAGGATTCGACGGGCAAAGATCCGGCGCAAAAAGAAGCCGCAGCAGCCAAAGAGGCCGCGGCCAAAGACGGGTCTGACGCAGCCAAAGACTCCGACGGAGCCAAAGGTGACAAAGCCGTTCGCAAGGTTGTCCCCGCGACCGATGCGAAAAACGAGCCCGTCACAACCCAAGAAGCAGCCGTGGCGGCCAACGCCATCTTGCGCAAAGCAACACCGATGGTTGGGCGCTGTTTTCCCGCCGAGGCGGTTCTTCCCACCAAGATCTCGGTGGAAGTCACTGTCGCCAAAAGCGGCAAGATCACCGACGTGTCCGTCGATGGAGCAGGGGATCAAGCCGGCTGCGTCCGAAACGCGGTCAAGACACTTCGTCTCGGGTCCATCAGCGACGCAGACAGCTACAACCTCCAGTATGACTTCGTCAACATCCGACGCTAGCCCCCCCCAGCGACGCAAAAGCCGTCAGAAATTTTCCAGCGGATAAGCCGACGTGAGTGCGAAGATCTTTGCTAAGATGACCTCGATGCGCGTCTGGATCGGCCTTGTGTCCCTGCTGCTCCTGCTGATGGGTTCTTCGGGATCTGAAGCTATCGCTGCGACGCGTCGCCATCCGAAAAACACAACACCGGCAGCAGCCCCTGCTCCTCCGGTCACGCCCGCAGCTCCGGCTGCCCCGGCAGCAACCCCAACTGCGGGGCCGGCGAGCGCACCGAGCGCACCGCAGACCGCCATCAAGGTCATCTGTTCGACCGAGGGAGCCGAGCTGTATATCGACGGTGAGCTGATCGGTCAGACGCCGTTCAAAGACATCGTGCCGGTGGCCACCGGCGAGCACACGATCCGCGTTTCGCGACTCGGATTTACGCCCTATATCGACGTCATCAAGGTCAAAAACGGCCAGACGAGCAAGATTGAGGTCGATCTGACACCGATCTCTGGCGTGCTCGGAATCACGTCGTCGTCGGTAAAAGACGGTCCTGCGGTACGCGTGTTTATCGACGAGAAGTTCTTCGGCAAAGCTCCGCTCGAGACCGAAGTTCCCCTTGGGAACCATCAGGTCCGCGTCGAGCGCCCTGGCTTCTACTCGGAGACTTTTTCGATCAAGGCGGAACCAGGCAAGCGGATCGACAAAGACGTGGAGCTAAAGCCACTGCCGGCGGACCAGAACCCCTATCTGGTGAAACAGCCACAGGTCAAGTGGTACCAAAAATGGTGGGTCTGGACGATTGTTGCCGTCGGTGTTGTCGCGGTCGCCACGGCCATCATCGTGCCGGTGGTACTGTCACAGCGGACGATCTGCAAAGACGTTGACGTCTGCACCACCATCCAGGCAGCCCCGCTGACCCTTCAGCCCTACAGCCTGACCCAGCCCATCGCCAATCCGCGGTTTGTGCAACCGCTCGTCGCGCCGCAAGTTCAGACGCAGTTTGTGCCGAGCCTGACGCTCCGCTTCTAACGCAAAACACAGGCCGAGGCGATTCCGCGATGATGAGGACATGGGCACCGTCATCGTACATGCCGATTTTCTCGATGCAGAAGCAAAGCCGACTCGCTGTCCCGATTTCCTCGTCGGAACCGATTTGGTCGCACACAAGACCATTGCGTGCACCCAGCCGCTCCGAGTGCAGCTTCGGATAGAGCCAGCATCGGAAGTAGCGGCGATTTATCTGCTGTTTGCCGGCGAAGGAACCACCGACACGTGGAATAGCTGGGTCCGTTCGCCTCGTCCGCCACGGATCGACGCCGTGGATTTGCACACAGCTGGAACGCCCTGCCCTTGCCAGCGACGGGATTTTGCTCTTCCCATCACGCAGCTGCCGCCAGCCGCTCTGGGCATTTTCCCAGCGACCGTCATCGAGCTGCTTCCGCAAATCCCGCTATCCGATGACAAAACGCTGGTTGTGTCGATTCCGCAGGGTCCGCACCAGCTTGCCAGGGTGATGGTCTCGACGACGCGGTTGTCGTTGCCACCGGACACTCTGCCGACGCCAGCCGTGGCAATCACGACGCAGATACCGCAACCACAGCTCGAAAAACAAGGCGATCGTCTGGCAGCCCAGCTCTTGGCGGCTGCGACCGAGCCAACGATCGCTGCCATTCATCGCCTGGCCTTGCCGTTTCGCGGCGGCGCGCTGCTCGGTCAGGTCGATGGGCCCGTGGTCTACCAGTCGTGGGACGGAGGCCTGATCCTGCGCCAGTGGGGTGACGACGGAACGGACCGCACGCTGTATCGAATCGCGACGGACTGGCTTGGATCCCCGCTCGCAAAAAGTGAGCAGCGTCTGGTTCGAGGTTATCTGCCAATCGCCGAGGTAGAACTTGTCGGACCCGCCGGAAAACGGATGACGCAGCGAGCCTTTGTCGATGCCGAGCAGTGTTTGCGGATTCGCTACACGCTGAGCGGTCTTCTCGAGGCGCAGCTTCCCGCCGACGAGGTCTGGCAGTGTGGCCTAGTCAGCAGTGAAAACGACAAGAAGGCCAAAGCCCAGCACATCGAGCGGATTCCCGGGCACATCACCGACCCGACGCTGCGGCTCAAGTTGAAGACCGGAACCCGAACGATTCAGCGCACCGACGAAGGCTGGCAGCTCGATGTCGTGATTCCACTCGCCGATCACTCCCCACTACGCAGCTTCGAGGATGCCGAGCAGTCCGTGGCGGAGGAGTGCGAAGCGTACCTGGCGACTGGAACCACGCTCTCACTGCCAGATCCGCAGCTTCACCGTCTGTGGAAAGCGCTGCTTTTGCACAACCGGCTGTTTGTCCAAGGCGGAGTGATGCGCTATGGACTGTTCCCTGGCGTATACGACGGCGGTGTTTTTGGCGTCGAAGAAGGCTGGAACATCGTCGCGCTTTCGCAGTTTGGGCACCATGAGGAGGCCGAGCGAGCGCTCGCCCAGACCTTCTTCGATCCGCAGTTTCTCGCCAAAGAAGGACAGCACCACCAGTATCGAAATGGCCTCGCGATCACCTACGCCGCCGACGTGTTTGCCCTGTCTGGAAACGCGTCATTTGTCGACAGGCTGTGGCCACAGATCGCTGAAAGCGCTGACTGGATCGCCGCGTCTTTTCGCAGCACGCAGCAGCTCATCGATGGGACACGCCCAGTTCATTTCGGTCTGATGCCCAAGCACACCTATGGCGGGGATCTCACGACACCAGCGTACAGCTTGTACGGCAGCTCGACCTGCTGGCGCGGACTACGGGATGCTGGCCGACTTGCCCATGTCGCGCGGGACAGCCGAGCCGAGACATGGCTTGCGCAGGCAGCAGAAGCGCGACGGAATCTTCACCTGGCCGCCGAGCGATCCTACCGACACGATGGAACGCCGCCGTATTTGCCATTCCGAACCGACGAGAGCACCAAGGCACCCAGCGCAGGCGACTACCATCAGCTCTTTGCGTCGCTGATTCTTGAGACCGCGCTGTTTGGCTGGCACGGTCGCTTTTCCCACGAGATCACTGACTACTTGGAACAGACAGGTCGGCAGACGCTCCAGGTCGCACGGTTTGACGAGTGGTTTGGTCGCCTCGGGGTCGATGCCGAGTACTCACGCGGCACCCAGCTTTGTGCGTTACACCGACGAGATTTCGCCCGTTTTTACCTGGGCCTGCTGGGCCAAGTGGCATTGAGCTGCGATCCGCACACGTTCGTGTCACCAGAAACCGCGATCGTCTTGTTTGGCGAAACGGAATGGCAAGATCGGCTCCGGGCGCTCCGTCAGCAGCCGTGTCGCTTTGATTCGGATCCGTGCTCGGCGGGAACGGCAGTGATGCTGCAATATCTGCGTCTGCTCTTCGCCAGCGAAGAACGAGACGAAGATGATTTGCCGACGGGAACTGTCCTGATCGGTGCAGCGATGCCGCCCAGCTACTTTGCGCCCGGCCAGCGATTTTCAGCGGAGAGGCTGCCGACGCGCTACGGGACTCTTTCACTGCTTTGCGAGTCCACCCAGCGAGAGGTCGTCTACACGCTCGCGGTAACTCAGCCAGTCACCGTCGAACTCTTCTATTTTGACGCCGCTTTGCAGCATCGTTCTTTCAAGCAGCGAATCGAGCCATTCGACCCAATGGCACATCCAACGCCGCTCATCAGGCTCCCTCGCACCTAGCATCACCACGAGGATCCCCCGACGAAGGCCGTTGACTTTTCCCCTGAAAATTATACGCTTAGCGACAGTCGCAAGCTGCGACGCTCGCAAACGGTGGACAGTCTCCAGCAACCGGCTGCGTCCGGACAGCGAATCCTCATCGTCGCCGAAGACCCGGTGATGAGGCAGCGACTATCTCAGGTGGTACGCACCGCCGGAGTTCAGCCTCTTGCCGTCGCTGGCGTCCATGAAATTTCCGGGCCACAAGCACCGCATCGTCTGGTGATCGCGGCGTGGGATGGCAAAGTCGATTGGATGAAAAACCTGTGTCGACGGCTGCGCGATTCGGCCCAGCTTGTCGCATTGGTTCCCCAGCGCAACCTCGGCGAGCAAGTTGCACTGCTTTCCGATCCGCACTGCAACCACGTCTTGACCGCCGACGATCGCGGGATGTTCTTGCTGCAAGTCACGATCGGCAAGTTCGTCAGCGGCGAGTTCTTTGGTCTCGAACGCTATCTTCCGCCGGGCACGCCGATTCAGCTCACGCGACTTCGTGACTTCCAAGGGCGTCAAAACGCAATCGACGAAGTGCTGTCTTTTGCCGACAAGTCCGGTGTGCGTCGTCAGGTGAGAGCGTCGATCGGACAGGTCTGCGAAGAACTGCTCATGAATGCACTTTACGACGCGCCGGTGGACGCAAACGGCAATCCGCTGTTTCACCACGTCGAGGTCAAAGAACGCGTCGACAAGCTGTCCCCGCGACCGGTTTCGATTCGCTATGCCGTCGCAGAAGATCAGTTTGCGGTGTCGGTCCGGGATCGATTCGGTCGACTCGAAAAAGCGACGATCCTGCGATACATCGAAAAATGCCTTCGCAGCTCGGACCAGATCGACCGGAAGACCTATGGTGCGGGTCTGGGTCTCTACCTGATTGTGAACGCCGCGACGCAATATGTGGTGAACGTCGCCCCGGGCATGGCGACCGAAGTCGTCTGCACGTTTGACCGCGGGACACGGCAGCCGCTGCGTGCGCTGTCGGTGTTCGTCCATCCCGGCAACCCGACGGGCAAGGAATAGCCCATCTTTAAGCGTGCTGGCTAGGCACGCGCTCTCCGATGATTGACAATGTCTAATCGGCAGCAGAGCACCAGTTCGCGAGCCGTCACTTTCGAGGGACGCATGTGCTGACGGGGCAGCTTGGTCCATATCAGCTCGTCAAGAAGATCGCCGTCGGGGGAATGGCCGAGATTTACCGCGCCATCGTGCCCGATACGGAGCCGCTGCGCCAAGTTGCCATCAAGGTCATCCACCCCAACAACAGCGAAGATCCCGAGTTTGTCCGCATGCTTCTCGACGAAGCGCGGCTGGCGGTTCGGCTCAAGCACGCAAACATCGTCACCACGTACGACCTCGGGAGGGAAAACGAGCAGTACTACCTGGTGATGGAGTTGGTCGAGGGCATTGACCTGTTTCGCCTCGAGCAGCGCGCGACCGATCTTCGGCTGAGCATTCCGGTTCCCATTGCCGCGTTTGTTGCGCGAGAAGTGGCGCAGGGTCTTCACTTTGCTCACGAGTTGGCCGACGTGTCAGGAAAGCCACTCCATGTCGTACATCGTGACGTCTCGCCGCAAAACGTCCTGCTTTCCTACGAGGGCGCGGTCAAGCTGACGGACTTCGGGATTGCCAAGGCAGAAGGTCGTTCGGAACAGACCCAGCTAGGAATCATCAAGGGCAAGTACTACTACATGAGTCCGGAACAGGCAGCGGGCGAGACGCTGGACCGACGGACTGACATCTTTGCCTGCGGCATCTTGCTGTACGAAATGCTCGCCGGCGAGATGCTCTACTTTGACCAGAACATCGAGCGACTGCTCGAAAAAGTACGCAAAGCGGAAGTGCCCCAGATCTCGCGGCGTCGCCCAGATACGCCGCAGGAACTGGAACGCATCATGATGCGGGCGCTGCGCCGCAAACCCGAGGATCGCTACCGAAATGCGGAGGAAATGGCGCAAGCGCTCGACGGTTTTTTGCGCCGTCACGCTCCGACTTTTGCGGCGAGTGATCTGGGCAAGTTCGTCGAAAAAGTCCAAACCTCGCAGGTCAAGAAGCGCGGCGTTGACGAACCCACGGCTGCACTCGATCTGTCGCTGGCCGCCAAGCAAAGCATGTCGGCCCCAGATGACGCCGATGACGACTCACCAAGCCCGACCATGGGCATTGATCCTGCTCAGCTCGAACAGGTCCGGGCGCTCGGAATCAAAGACGACAACAGTCTGCTTTTTCAGTCGGGAAATCTCAAAGCGCTGCTCGAACGCAAAGCGCAGCAGAGCAATACGGACGACGACGATGACGATGACGTTCCGCATGGAACCGATCGCGGCATGCGTCCGGCCGACAACTCGGATGTGACGACGCACCGCCGAATCGCCGGAAGAATCGTCGAAGCAGCGCCGCCCAAAGCGATCTTCCCCGCCATCACCGCGGACGGCGAGATCTTTGGTTTGCTGACCGAAGGGGCCGACCTGCTGCCTCGTCCGACAGAACTGGGTCAGGTCGGTGCAGCCATTCGACGCGATGGCAGCGGTTCTCTCTATCCCAAAGGAAACTCCGACGGTGTCGGCGACAGCGTGACTGCGGTTGCACCCGTCGCTGTGTTGCCGCCAGGGGTTGAGCGTTCCCGTCGGACACGTCGCCCGTCATCCCGTTCTGCGGGGGAGCCCAGTGCAGAAGCGCAACGACCGAGGCTGTCGGAGCCCAAGCTCGAGCTTATGCAGAGTGACGTCTCATTTGACGACGGGAGCAACACGCCTGGTCGTCCGGCCGTCGAGCTTGCTCAGAGCGATGACTTTGCGCCACTCGGAAGCCTGGCCCAACGGCCCGACACAAAGCCGCCGAAAAAAGCGGCTCAAAGCAGCGGCGAACGCAATGCCGTGACCATTGAGGCCGAGCCGTCGGGACAGATCGACATCATCTCGACGGAGTTTACCCACGAAGCACTCGACGCCCCGGCGGGCGTACGCGCAGGCTCTCCAGCCCCGGAGACATCCGTTGAAGTCGGCGCGTCGCGCAGCCGCTGGTTGTTCATCGTCGCTGGCGTTTCAGCGGCGGCTATCTCCGCGGCGCTCACCTGGTTTTTGGTCATCGGACCGCAGAGGCAGAAGGACAGCGTAGTGCCCGTCGATCTGGCCCGGATGGAAGACCTGGCCACGCCCCCTGATCTGGCACTCGCTCAAAGCCGCGGCGATGGCGGAGCCAAGGACGACCAGCCGACAAGTCCCGACTCGATCGCAAAACCAGACAAACCTGCGTCAGAGACGAACCGTGCGGTGGCAGCCGAAGACAAGCAGAAGCCCACCGCGGGCCAGGTCTTGGTGCGCAGCGATCCACCCGGTGCAACTGTGCTCATCGACAAGCAAGAGGTCGGAGTGACGCCCCTGCTCCTGCTCGACCGAACTCCAGGTGAAGACTTCAAGATCGAACTCAAGCTGGATGGATACAAAAAGGGTCGCAAGCGGGTGAAGTGGAAGGAAAAGGACCGGCTTGAGATCAAAGTGAAGCTGCACAGCGAAACCGAAGAGGCCGATTCCGCCGACACCAGCGACGAAAAACAGACCGACAAGGAATCGCCGTAAGATTCGTCCATGCACGTTCGCAGCTCGCTCCGCTGTGCCTTCCTTTCGATGTTATTGCTTGGCTCTGGTTGCGGTGCAGAGCCAGATCAAGACCCCGGCCTACCTCCGAACCTCCTGACAGACCCCAAGACGTGCGGACAGGGCCCCCTTCCCCGGCTGTTCGTACGCGGGAACTGGCTTTCTGCCATGTGTTCTGGCGTTGAAGTCCCGGTTCGTCTCAAGGGAATCAATCGCTCGGGTCTTCAGCACAAATCATCTCTTTCCTACGCGGGATTCCCAACCGACCCGCGGACCGAGCTACAGCGCTTCCGCACAGACTGGCATGCCGTCGCTGTTCGACTTCCGATCGCACAGGATTTTTACCTGGGAAACCCAGCCTATCGCGAGGACATCCGTAAGATCGTCAGCGCAACACAAAGCGAAGGACAGTATCTCATCCTTGAAATCCATGGCTATTCCTTCAACCTCAATCCGCCGCTTCCTGATGCACAGACCGCGACACTGTGGGAACAGCTTGCGCGAAGCTACGGCAGCGAGACGCACGTCGTGTTCGATCTGTGGAATGAGCCACGGGCTGCATCGTGGAATGTGTGGAAGGCCCAAGCAGAATCTCTGCTGCAAGTGATCCGCGATGCGGGGGCAACAGATACAGTGGTCCTCGTTGGTGGACTCGACTATGCCTACGATCTGTCAGCGCTGGCCGAGTCACAGAATCGGATCCATGACCTAGGCCCAGTGGTCTATGCAACGCATCCGTATCCCTTCAAAGGAATGCCTGCTCACGTAGAACCAGACTGGGACCGCAACTTCGGAAACATCGCGCGCGAAGTGCCCGTCATCTTGGGTGAGTATGGTGTCGATGAGATGATGATGGATGCACAGACCGCACGAGCCTGGATGACGCGCTTGCAGCGCTACATCGATAGAAAAGGTCTTTCGGCGCTCGCGTGGTCCGTCGGTGACATGCCACACCTGGTCCTGGGAACAAACGGATCGGGAGTCATCTTGCCCGGAAATCCACCCGATCCACTGCGGCCAACCGATCCGTTCGGAACTGACGTCCAGCGCTGGATGAAGAACTGACCGACGCTGCACACCAGGCGCCATCCCCTGTGTAACATTTTGGGGAACCTCCCGCATGGACGGATGTCTGACCGTTTGTGCCGGGCAGAGGGAATGATTCCTCGCTGTCCTAGAACTTTGCAAGCGGCCAAGCTGATGTCCGCTGCAGTTTGGAGGTAGTCCCATGAAGTCTCCTATTCCGGGTTCCGTGTCTCTTGTGCCATCGTGGCGACCAAATCCGATTCTGCTTGCGACCACGCTCTTTGTGGCAAGTGCAGCAGCGACGGTTCTTGGGATTGGAGCACTCCAGCCGAAGGAGCCTCTGGATCTGGCCCTTACAGAGAGCCAAGTAAAGCGCTTCACCAAGATCCAGATCGATCTCCGGCATGAAGACGACCCAGATGGTCTTCGCGCACAAGACACCCCTATATCGACTGGAAATCAACGCCCAAGCGCTCCTGTGGCCAAGCGCGCCGCCAAGGCCTATGCACTCCGCAATTCCGACAATTACCACAAGTTAGAGGTCGCGCGCTCGATGGCTGCGCACAGCGGTATCGTGGGAATCCTGAAGGCATCCGAACCCGGCATCGTGACCGAAGCGGACGGTTATCTTGGCGTTGCTGGCTTCGGGCACGGAGGCGGAGGCGGAGGCGGAGGCGGAGGCGGGATGGGCTTCGCATCAAGCGGAATCATACGTCTCAACGGTCTTGTCAGCGCCCCACTGGTGCAGATGGACACTTCCAAGTATGAACATCCGACAGATCACGGAAGCATCGAGGTATCCCGGAGTCCCGTGTCGACCTTCAGCATGGATGTCGATACCGGAAGCTACAGCAATGCGCGAGGCTACATCGAACATGGACAGCTTCCGCCCAGAGCCTCCGTCCGATTGGAAGAGTTCGTAAACTACTTTCCCTACGACTATCCTCGTCCGCAAGGTGAGCACCCGTTCGGAGTCAGTACCGAGCTGGCTCGCTGTCCATGGAATTCCAACAAGTATCTACTACGCATCGGCGTACGCGCGGTAGAAGTTCGCGAAGCGCAGATGCCACCGGCCAACTTGGTATTCCTCATCGACGTTTCTGGCTCGATGAACAGCGACGACCGACTTCCGCTCCTACAGCGCTCGCTCCGACTGCTGGTGGACAGACTCCGTGCTGAAGATCGCGTCAGCATCGTTGTCTACGCAGGACGAGAACAAGTCATGCTTGAACCAACCCGAGGCTCTGACCGCACTCGAATCATGTCGGTGATCGACCACTTGGAGGCAGCGGGAATCACGGCTGGGGAGGCCGGCATCCGAACTGCATACCGACTCGCTCGCAGCGCGTACATCCCCGGAGGAATCAACCGCATTCTGCTCGCAACCGATGGTGACTTCAACGTCGGAATCAGCGACACCAAGCAACTGCTGGAACTCATCGAGAAGGAGCGCAAGTCAGGAGTGTCTCTGTCCACGCTCGGGTTCGGAAGAGGCAACTTCAACGACCACATGATGGAGCGGCTGGCTGATGCAGGAAACGGCAACTATAGCTTCATCGACTCGCTCGCCGAAGGACGCAAAGTCCTGGCACAGCAGGCATCATCGACCCTGCATACCGTGGCAAAGGATGTCAAAGTACAGGTTGAATTCAATCCAACGCATCTTCGGGAATACCGACTTCTGGGGTATGAAAACCGCGCACTCCGTCGCGAAGACTTCAAGAACGATCACGTCGATGCAGGTGAAGTTGGTGCGGGTACTACGGTGACGGCGCTGTACGAGTTGACTCCGAGTGGAGCACCAAGCAGCGCAGAACCGCTCCGCTATGTTCAGGACAAGATCGAGCAAGCCATCGGCACACGATTCGAGAGCGAGCTTGCGTTTCTGCGCATCCGGTACAAGTCACCATCCGGCGAAACCAGCAAACTCCTGGAGATTCCGATTGCCAAACCAGCCATGGTTCGGTCTTTCGACAGAGCCAGTGATGACTTGCGCTTTGCATCGGCAGTCGCCGGATTTGCGCAGCTTCTGCGACAGTCAGACGACATCGGAAAGCTGTCCTTCCGAGATGTCCGCACCATAGCGGCAGAGTCGCGCGGTCAAGATGAGTTTGGTTACCGTCGAGACTTCGTAAAGTTGGTCGACGAAGCCGCTGCACTGCGGATCGAAACAGAGCAGACAGAGTAGGTCTCACCCCCACGCAAAAACGCGCTCACGCTGGCGAGATCTTGCCGTACCATAAGACGGAGAGATCCCATGATCAGTCTGCTTGCACTCTCTGCAACCATCGCATCAGGAAGTCACTTTACTTGCGCGCTCGGAGAAAGCGGTGCCGTCTACTGCTTCGGAGCCAATGACTCCGGACAGCTCGGCGATGGCAGCCGAGAATCGCGAGGCCGACCGGTTCGCGTCGTCGGCCTCTCCGGTGCGAAAGAGATAGCCACCGGAGAAAACCACGCATGCGTCGTCCATTCAACCGGAGAAGTATTGTGCTGGGGCAGCAATGGTCCTGGGTCGTGTGGAGATCCGCTCGATCTGTACGTACCATTTCCGCGCAAAGTCGCTGGATTGCCCCACGCTGCACGCGTCTTCGCGGGGCACAGCACTTCCTGCGCAATCAGCAGTGATGGACGACTGTTCTGCTGGGGCCGGAATCTCTCCAATCAGCTCTCTGTTCCGCGCGGACCCAACGAGTCCGGTCGTCCAGTTCCAGTTGAAATCAAGGAAGTGCAAAATCCCCAGTCGGTTGCCATCGGGGAATCCCACACCTGCGCACTCACCAAGAGCGGCGAGGTGTACTGCTGGGGAAACAGCGAGCACGGACGAAGCGGAAGCCAAGGAGGAGTCGTCCCACCCAGCCGCATCAACATCGGCAAAGCAACAGCCATTGCGGTCACAAACAACGCATCATTTGCAGTGCTGGCTGATGGCACGCTGTCTTACTGGGGCACCTGGCAGCGCGATCGCGACTTCGTTGCAGCCCCGGTTCCTACGACCACGCCAGATCGCAACGTCACAGGCATCGTCACGAATCGCCACACGGCATTTCTGCGCATCGGCACAAATGAATGGCGATTTCCAAAAGCAGGAATTTCCCCACCAATCCCCCCCACCGATCTTTCCTGGGCCGTCGAGCTTTCGGCTGGCGATCAGTACGCCTGCGGACGAAGCCAATCCGGCGAGCTGCGCTGCTGGGGAAACAACCGGGAGGGCATCGGATCCGGTACACCGACCAACATCAAGGAGCCTGTCGTCGTTCCGCTAGATGCACTCGATCTGGAACCAGCAGACCCGCCCCCTGCCCCTCCGCCTGCTGCATGCATCGCAGCCCCAGCTCAACCGTCTGTCCAAATGATTAAACCGACGCCATCCTCGTGCGGGAACGGCAAACGAGACGCAATCGGTGTAGCTGGAGGAGAGTGTCCGCCATGTATGTACGGACACTCCTGTCCCTGCTCACCCCGTCGCGAAGTTAGAGAGACTTGCGATGGAACAGATCTTGGTGGGGCATCGTGCGCCTCGCTTGGTTATGGCGGTGGAAAGCTGTCCTGCACGGCGCAATGTATGCACGATACCAGCGCCTGCGTTCCCATCAGCAGACTCACAAGCGGAGCGAAGCTCTCTTGGCCGCAGCTATCCCCTGACAAGCTACCAACCGCAGGACTGGCACTCGGACCCAAGACCAAAGAACTGGGGGCGGTTTGGGGAGCCGCAGGCACCTGTGGGCAGGCAGTATTTGGACGGTTTTCTCCTGATCTTCGGCTCGTATCTACGTCAGAGCCATTTGGTCGACCGCGAGCAAGCCGGGTTCAGCTCGTCGCAACTCAGCTTGGATGGCTCGCTGCGGTAAGCGACAAGGTGAATACCTGGGTGCACGCAGTTGATGAAGGAGGACAGCCAGGCCCTGAACGCTTTGCGCTGCGCGGACGTCCCGTGTTTTTGCAAAGTGCAGGGCCGGATGGACCATTCCTTCTGGGTCTATCGACGAGAAATCATCCGCATCTGGGAGGTCTGGATGTCGTCTCAATCGATGCGAACGGAGAGATGAAGAGTCGAACGACGGTGTTTCCGCACCAGGCCTCGGCGTCTGAAACCATGGACTCCTTTCCACCCGCGGCGGATCAAGTTGCGATCAGCCCCGTGGAAGGAGGATTCCTGATCGCTCGCGCACAGATGGTGCCCGGTGTGATGGACTTGGGAGGAGTCGTGGTTGCGCGCGTGTCCAACGACGGGCGAGTGGAAGCCAAGTCGATCATCACCATGGGTGGAACGTCCCCGTTCTTTGTGACTCCGCAGACACTGGGCTGGCTCTCGAACGTGTCACAACCAGGACAAACCCAGCGCTACGCAGTGAACACCATCCAGGTGAGCCCAGGTTCCGCTTCAGTCGGAGCGCCGGTCCGTGTGGCCGAGCTGGATCCATCAGAGTGGTTGGTGACAGGCGCAGTCTCGGGCCAGAGTCCGATCCTTCTGCTCCCACAAGTGGACGCGTTTCAGTCCACTTTTCAGTCGAATACATCTCGTCGCTTGGATCTGCTGACGCTTCCGAAGCAGCGAATGACAGTGGTCGATGGCGGCGGAGTGGGTGCAGCGCAGCTGTTGATCTGGGATCACTCTCTTTTGACAGGATTCATCTGGCAGCGAGACGGACGTTCACGGCTCGGTCTCTTAAAAGCGCCAGTGTCTCGCTGACACACACAGCAATCACGTTCACCATCCAGCGCCCCCCAAGCAAGAGACCGGCGATGCCGCTTGACGCGCTGGAGCGCATCTTCCACATTGTCTCAGCACAAGTTTGATAAAGGGAGGCCTTTATGTCCAAGACCATCGTCGTGTGTGGGTACGGTCCAGGAATCTCGGATGCGGTCGCGCGAAAGTTCGGCGCAGAAGGATTCTCGGTTGCACTGGTGGCGCGGAGTGAGCAGAAGCTACAGACCGCAGTAGAGAAACTTGCAGCGCAGGGTGTCAAGGCGCAAGCGTTTGCAACGGATCTGGGTGATCCAAGTGCCGTCAAGGAGCTGATTGGAAAAGTCCAGCAGAGTCTGGGTCCAGTCACGGTCCTTCACTGGAATGCCTATGCGGGACGGGCAGGCGATCTGCTGCAGGCAAGCCCCGACGATATCCGCTGCACCTTCGATGTTTCGGTGACTGGCCTTGTCGCTGCGGTGCAGGCTTCTCAATCCGATCTGAAGTCGAGCGGACACGGCGCTGTCCTTGTGACAGGTGGTGTATTCGCGTTCTATGACCCGCAGGTTGACGCCATGGCGACCCAATGGAACGCAATGGGAGTTGCTGTTTCCAAGGCTGCGCAGCACAAGTTGGTCGGACTCCTGTCGGCGAAGCTTGGCAAAGATGGCGTCTATGTCGGCGAAGTGATCGTCATGGGAGTCGTGAAAGGAACTGCGTTTGATAGCGGTCACGGCCAGCTTGAACCGGACGACATCGCGGCGACCTTCTTCCGGATCTACACCGAGCGCAACAAGACCAGCGTTACGTTCCCTGGTTAACCCTTCTGGCTCTTCGCTCTATGACTTGGTGATCGTTACCAAATCAGGAGCGAGCATCCGAAGTGCGTCGAGACTGCGATTCTGCCAGTGATACGACGGATTCGAGATGATTGTCAGTTGGTACTCTGTTCCGCGCTCCAGCATGAGCCGAATCCAAGTACACAGTCCCTTAAAGCAGCCCGAGCTTAAGAACTCAAGCTTCTGCATGTTGAGCGTCACACTGGTCACTTTGTTGCGCCGCGCTTCATCGTGAACCTTGAACACCCACGCCGATAGATCACTCTGGACTCGCATGTCTGCGGAGCCATCGAAGGTGACGTTGAGACGGTTCGGTGCCGGTCGGCTGCTTTCAATGGAAAACGCGTCCCGCTGCAGGGTCAGTTCTTTGATCATCATCGAATTCCTCCGGCATCCGCACGAACAGTCAGAATCATCGCTTCACTCAGATCGCAACTGACACTCATCTCTGCTTCAGCCAGAATGCGAGCCAAGCCGAGTCCTGAACCAGTGTTGCGGTGCAGACTCTCCGCTACGAGGCGATGATAGTTTTCGACCGGATCTTTGGCTGCGCTCAGCTGCCGCAGATGCTCGGCCAGCGTTTGAAACAGCGCTGGATTCGACGCATTCTCAACGACAACCTGGGCCCGCCCACTAGAGTCCACCCAAAGCTTGAGGGTCACAGGTTGATGTTCATCCGATGCATACTTGAGCGCATTTTCGAGCAGCTCGTGCGTCGTTAGCGCCAGACGGGAAGCCAAGTCGTCATCGCGGACCACAGCCTGCGCCATGTCACAAACCGTTCTCCGAACCGAGGTCAAATACTGAAGCCGCATCTGGACTTCGAGTCGGAAATCTACCGATCGATTGCCAAAATCCGACCCCTCTTTGGGGCTAGCGCTGTTCATCTTGTTCCTCACATCGAAGCAGGAGCAGCGTGAGGTCATCGGTCTGAGTCGTCGACCAAGAACGCACGCGGTTCACGATCGCGGCCTGTACATCAGCGATCGGACGCTCTCTATTTTCTGCAATCACGCCACAGAGTCCCGAAAGACCAAACTGTTGTCTTTTCTCATCGAAGGATTCCGTAATTCCGTCGGTGTATAGACAAAGAACGTCTCCTTCATGAAGAGAAATACTCTGGTCTTTTATGGCTCCAGAGATGTCGTCAATAATCGCAAGCCAAGTGCCTGCTGTTTCCACAAGCTCACACTCTGTCTGCCCGTGACGCAACAGGATCATGGTCTCGTGCGCACCAGCATACACAAAGCGACCGTCAGGATAGTAGCGCGCAGCCATGAATGTCACATGCTCATCCGAGCGCATGCGATTGCGAATGTTATCGAACAACAGGCGATTCAGTGTCGTCACAAGGTCGCGCGGCGTTGCATTGGGAAGACCCCGGACCAGGGCCGACATCGCACTTTGCACCATCAACATGACGAGCCCAGCAGGAAGACCATGGCCAGCGACGTCACCAATCGCAATCCAGCAGCCACCGTCTGGGCACGGAATCACGTCGTAATAGTCTCCACCGACCTCACTTGCGGGAAGCATCTGAGCCGAGATTTGTAGACCGGGAACCGATAGGGTGCGCGGCAGGATGGAGAGCTGAATCCGCTCAGCGATCTCCATCTCCTTGGCAAGCCGAGTCTTCTCTGCAATCTGAGAACGCGACGCTGAAAGCTCCAGAACCATCTGGTCCATGGCTTCACCAAGTTGCCGAATTTCACGCATCCCTTTGATTCCAGCGGGCTGAAGTTTTCCTTCAGCAATTCGGTGCGCAAATTCCACCAGTTCTTCGATTGGAGAAGACAGCCGCCGCGAAAGTGCGAACGCCAGCCCGAGTGAAACCAGAAGCGAGACCGCCGTCATCGCATACAGGATGCGGAGCAGCTTCCGGGCAGGCTCCATCGCCTGGTCGAGTGAGCGCACCAGAGAGTAGGAGATCTGACGCCTCCCAGAGTAGTCGGGTAGCTTCGATGCCAGCACAAGTCGCTTGCTTCCCTGCCACGACGACTCGACCACGCTGCTGCCCGTTCCATCCACAGGGAGGGAGAGAGCATCCCGCGGCTTCTCCCCTCGCAGAGCACTGAGTCCCTTTGATGCTGCGATCACATTCCGATCGTGAACGAGCGCGACATCGGCCCCCAGGTGATGCGCGAGAGATTCGGCCAGTCCATCATCGATCTTGTATCCCGTGACCACGGCACCAACTGTGGTGGATCCAAAAGCGATCCGTCGTCCGTACACCTGGAAGAGCGTGCTGTCGTCCAGCCAAATATCGTCGGATTCCCCCTGGGAAAGGGTTGCCATAAGAACCGGGTTGTCCGCAAGCGACGCACCTTCGGCATCGGCGTGCGCCGAATCGGCGATGACTCTTCCTTCACGATCCGTGATGACCAGAAGGTCGCAGCGGAGCGCACGTCGCAGCTCCAAGACCACGCCCTGCACCGTTGCTCTGGTGACATCATCTGTCGCGACGACTGCCTTGAGCCGAGGCTCATCTGCGAGCATCCGAGTCTCCGCACGGTGCAGCGATTTGCGATAGCGCAGCATGTCAGCAAACGCTGCGCTCTCCCGTGTGAGCTCTTGCGCAAGCTGGTTCCTCGTCGCTTGTGTCAGGACTCTTGACACCACAAGCGTAGTGGCCACAAGCGCAGCCGTGAGAGCGAACACAATCGTCAGCACGATGGCGGTGCGGAATCTCATGATGCTGGCTTCAAGGCGAGCGCAAAGCCGCCTTTGGACAGAGGGAGTGGAAGTGAAACTTGACCGGCCAGCATCGGTTGAAAAGGAGGCGGCGGAATCCCAAGAAGCTGCGCAAGCTGTGGCGTAATGGCCCTTCGGCGGACAAAGATCTCAACGTGTCCAGAGGCTGGTGCCGCTAGCTCGAACTGATCCTCGCGCGTCTCTCCTGCACGGATTCTAGTATCGCTTTTCACCTGGGTCGCTGCATAGAACGGAACGACGCGACCTTGATCATCTGCCAGTGTACGCCCGTAGCTGTGGGCACTCTCTGCAACAACTCGCCCTGTGTTATCGAGTACGCGAACACCTACGTACAGATGTCGTTCTGGGAAACCTGTGGGAACAGAATGACCAGCGCCCGTGTTGCTGAGCGATAGTCGAACGCGGAGCAGCCCCTGGCCTACCGAGAGCTGCGCTTTGCCTTCGAGAGCCCGGCCCAGCAGCGGACCCCGCAAAGAAAAATCGTGTCCGTGAACGACGCGTTCCGTTGAGCCAACGGCAGCTTCTCCTGATCGACTCGGCATGTGACAGTTCTGACAGTCCACGCCGCCCATGGGCTGAGGTGCAGCAAGCCACTCCTCATAATCAGGAAGGAGTGACAGCGTCGCTCCCGCAGGATGCGAAAGCTGCCAGTTGTGACAAGCGGCACAGAATGCGGACTCCGCAATCAATTCTGAGCAGCCCATGCGATGAAAGTAGTGCGGACGGCTGTCACACAGTGGCCCGTAGCGCACATTCTCCTCGGGATGACTGACGAAACCAGTCCCATCCTTCTTGGTAAGATCAACGCGCTGGATGGTGTGGCAGACATCGCAACTTACACCCTCTGCAACAACGGAATCCCGCGGTGCCAGTGAGCGCAGTGGCGCATGACAGCGGTCACATGCCGCTGATCCAGAACGGGTGCGAAGCGCCTGATACAGCGGTGAGGAGTCCGCCCGAGCATGCGCAGAGTCCCGCCACTCACTTTCGATGACACCATGGCACTCTCCACAGCGAGCCGCAGGAACCATCGACGACACCTCAAGCGGCTGGGGCACCGCGAGGGCATCCGCGAGCGCATACGTCGGCAGTGACGCATCCGATATCGGAGCGTGTGTGCTGTCCATTTTACGCGGACAACCCATCAGAAGGAATTCAGCAGCAAGGAGGGCTGCTACTTGTAGCGCCCGTATGGCGTGCCGTCCTTTCTGGAATGACGAATCTCTGCTGCTCCTTTCTGCAGCTCAATGTTCAGCTCCGACTTCCCACCCTCTGATACTTTGATCTCACCCCGAAATTCGGCTCCAGTGGGCTGCCATGCGACGATCGGATAGGTCCCCGGGGGAACATGACCAATCCGGAATGCGCCATCTTTCCCGACGACAGAGAAGTATGTCGTATCGAGGACTTTGATCTTGCTCACCATGTCCGGATGGATGTTGCAGTACACGTTGATCACGCCCGGCTTGCGGAATGTGACCGACTTGCTCGTTCCACTTTTGTACAGACCCAGATCAAACCGTGCGGCTTCCGAAAGCGAGAACACGTTATGGAAGACCTTGTCGTCGTTGACAAAATCGACGGTGGTTCCCTGCACCACAACGAGCAGCGGCGGAGAAAACTGAAGCTCGCGCTGAATCAGCTTGGCATGCTCTGGGGGTGCGGCCCCTGCCACTGGCAGAGCACCTTGCACTCCTTCAAGAAACACCACCACTCCACTCGGATCGATCGCGCTGCCGCTCTTCATTAGCTGTACGGTCCCTGTCACGGTTCCCGTCGATGCGGCCCGAGCAAGACCCAGACTCCCAAGCAGGAGCCAAGCAACGAGCGAAAGTGACATACCCTGAGCGCGCATCCATGCCCTCCCGCTAGTACCTAACCACCAAGGAGCTGACCGCGACATCATCAGGAAATTCGATCAGCCGTCCGATCTCCCGAACATGTGTATATTCAGCCTTCAGAATCACATAGTTCCCGATTTCGAATCTGAAACCACCAGTGAATCGAACCGCATCTGATACATAAACGAAACTGGCCCCACTTTCATGCACTGCCTCTCGCCAATCAACCCGCACATACGGCATCAGCCAGTTTGTTGCGCGATATGCTGCAAGCCCATATGCTCCTTTGTATGCCAAGCATGGCGCCAAATCACAGCGATCGACAGCCGTCGAGCTCTTTCCTGCTGCATTTCCTTGCACATACTCTGCAGTCAGATCAAATCCGCGAATGTCGAGATGCAAATCGAACCCATAATGCCACTGGAGCACGTCGGAGCTGGGCTGCTGATCCTGAACGCCGACAGCGCCAGAGACACCGACCTCAAGTCCAGCCCCGACGGGGAATTTATATGCAAGCCGTCCGCTACCGGTCTGAAAATAATTGGTGTCGGATTCATCGTAGAACGGGAACTGCTCGACAAAATTGCTGCCATTGGTGAGCCCGAGATTTAGGCTTAGTCGGTTGTCGAAGAACTTGAATCGAGCCTTCAAACCGACTGGACGCCCGCACACATAACGACAGATCAGCGACGGTGTCACGGTAATACGATCAGTGGACTCCTGTATGCGATATTCGTAACCAACGATCGAATCAAATTTACCGGCAGTCAGACTGAGTGAGAACTTTTGAATTGGCGCATTATATTCAACATATGCCAATTTAACATCTATATAATCACCAAGATAAAGGCCGTTCGGATTCGACACATTTCGACCTCGTGGCACGAAGTCGATCAGCGCATTGACCTGTAGGTTCTCGGTCAGGCCGTTGAACAGCGCCAGGTTCAGGTTGTTCAGGAGAAAACCGGGCTTTCCTTCGCTGTGGATCGGATTGAACGTAATGGCCCGCGAGTCACCCGTGTTGGCAGGATCCCCCCGTGAGTTGAGCATGGTTGCCAGCGGATCGCCCATGAACACCCAGGAGTCCGGCACCCGGTCGCGGTACTCAGGAAAGTTCGCGTAGCCAGCGTCATAACGGATTCCTGTTCCGTTTCCGCTGACGTAGTAAAAACCAAAGTCGAGATATCCGGTAATACGGGTGGATAGTGGTGCGAGCGATTGAACTTGCTGGGCGAGTTGATTGTGCTCCTCGCGGAGACTCTCCAAATCCTGACGCAGCTTATCGATTTCCTGACCGAGCTGCGCTCTCTGCTCCTTCAGGTCTTGGGCAGTGACAGGAGGCGGTCCGGGCGGAGGCTCATCGGAGGCCCACGCCCCATCGGCCTGGAGCAGAGCCCAGGTCAGGATCGACGTCGTGCACAGGGTCTCTACCCAGAGCTTGCAATGACCACGCGTTGGGTACTCGGGCAAAGAAGAGACTCTGCGCATCTCACTTCCCATCATAGGAAATGCCGGGCGCAAAGTCACCGATCACGCAAACGGAGTGTTCCGAGAACGACTACGGAGACTGTAGGAGTGTGGCAGGAATTTTGTCACCTGTAAGTGTTTGCATGAAGGCGACCAGATCATCCACCTCTGCATCCGTGAGATTCAGGGGCTTCATCAGCGGGTCTTTGGTACCAGCAAAGTCTTTGCTCCCGCCGCCCGCATTGTAGAACTGCACCACTTCTTTCAGGGTTGCGATGTGTCCAGTATGCATGTAGGGAGCGGTCATGGCAGCGTTGCGGATTCCCTTGGTACGGAAAGCCCCCTTGAGCTTGGCGTCCACCTGGCCTGCAGCGGGAATTGGGTCCCTCTTGACCGTTTTGTCATCGCTGTACGCGCCCTGCGCTTTGAAATCCCAGTCGCGATACACATCGACGCCACCGAAGCGCCCAACGTCATAATCAGGCGCGCCAAGCACATGGGCCCCGACCTGAGGAACCCCGGTGTTGTGGAACTTTTCGTCCGAAAAAGTTGGACCAGCATGGCATGCATTGCAGGCCGCCTTGCCGACAAACAGCTTCAGCCCACGCTTTGCTTGCGCGTTGATCGCTGTCAGATCGCCAGCGACGTAGCGATCAAACGCCGAGTTGCGACTTACCAAAAGACGCATGTACGCAGCAAGCGACTTACCGAAGTTTGCGAACGCACGGTTGATGATGTCCTGATCGGCGGCGGCCATTCCCTTCCAGGCCAGACCGGAGGGACCCGTACCTCCGATCGGCGTCGCAGACATCGGGAAACGTGCAGCATCGGGAGCGCCCGGATCGAGGGAATCGGACAGAGGCGGAGAAAACAACGCGTTGTAGTCGGCCTTGTACTTCTTGTAGAGGTAGTGAACGATTCCTGACCGATCAGTCCCCATGACAAACTCAGCAGGAATCAGTGACTTCCCCCAGAGGTTGTCGTTATAGCCCACCCAGCCGAACTGCGTCGTGTAGTAGGTGACATTCGCGAGAGACGGACTGTTGCGGAAGAACCAGTCGATTCCGAGCGAAGTGCCATTGGGCATCGATCGGTTGTCGATCAGCCAGTCACCCAGATGGCAGCTCCGGCAAGACACTTTTCCCGTGTCTCCCTTTGCGCCCAGTCCACCGTTCTTTCCATCGTCTCCGACGACGATTGGTCCAGAGTAGCCGGGATCGAAAAACAGTTTCTGTCCAAACAACGCCACTTTGGAGTCGTTTGCATAGCGATTGGTCGGATCGGGATCAGGTGCTTGAAGCGGACCCAGCTGCCGAATCGCCGTCATCTCTGCCTCGGTGAAGACACCATCGACCAGAGCAGGCTCCCCTTGGCAGCCAGCGACAAGGACACTCAGCGTTGAGAACCCGAACAGCCAGAGCCGAAGAGAACCATTCATCCGCTTTCCTCCCCATATAGACAATTTCAATCGCGCAGAGACATCGCGGCGCGTCGCCACAAAAAGACCATCGTTGACGGTACTGGGAAAGTGCCGTTCGGGCAATGTGTCTCGACTGGAAACTGCTATTTGGTCACAACCTCAGGGGTTCGTTTGCCGCGGTGGCAGGTTGCGCAGGCGACCTTGTTCGGTCGGTTCTTCAGAAACTGGGAATTGAGCTCGTTCACCATCTTCATCATCTCTCGGGCGAGCTTCTTCTTTTCGGTCTCAAACTCGGTGTTGGGCATGTGGTGACAGTAATCACACTCGACCCCAAGTGCTTTTGCCTGCGCGCGCATGACCGCTTTGAGCTCGTCCTTGCTAATCGTCGTCGGCAGGACCTTCAGATTCTTCCACTGCGCAAAGCTTGAACTGCTCAGCAAAAGCATCGCAACGATGAGTGTCCCACTTCGTCGACTCATGAAAAGCCCCAGTGATCTCGCCACAGCGTAACAAGGTCAGACGCAGACAACCAGCAGAGCATGCACTGCGTCCGGACGAAATGCACAAAAATGACTTAGCGCGCCGACTGCTTGTCTGACGGTTTGCGATTCATCCCGCGCAGCAGATCGAGAATCGATGCGGCATGCCAAAGATCACCACGCGGTGGGTACAGACCCTCCTTCACCAATCGCTCGGCAATCCAGCGAAGACTCCGTCCGTCATCGCGCAAAACCAGCGCCCGCTGCGCAGCGGCGGCCCGGTCGCGCACAATCTTCTTGGTCCGCTGGGCGTCACGCTGCGTTCTCGACGGCTCAGACTTGCGTGGACGGTCCGCTGCATCGACGTATCCTGCACGGACCAGGATTCGATACACGGTGGGACGATGCCAGATCGCGCCACGGCATGGGACTCCTTCTTCCGTTAGCCTCTCGCAAATCTCCCAGACAAAGAGATCCTGTTCGTACAGTTCGCAGACTCGTTTGATTCCCGCTTGTTCCTCAGGATTCTCGACAACCTTCCGTCGCCCATGTGTGTCGACCTCTTCGACGTACTTCCAGCCATAAGGAGCTGCCCCAAGCATCACTCCTTGGGATTTGAGGTGCTGCATCGCCTCTTTGGTGCGATCACTTATGGCCTCGCGTTCCCACTGCGCAACTGAGGTAAGCACATTCAGAATCAGTTTTCCGCTCGCTGAACGGGTGTCGATGGCATCGGAGACAGAGAGGAGCGACCACGGAGTTCCCTCTCCGAAGTAGTTCTCACAAAGGAATCCAAGGTCCTTCACACTGCGCGTGAGCCGATCCAGTTTGACAACCACCAGCGCGTCGGCCTGGTTCATCCGAAGCATCTTGAGCGCGCGCTGCAGTCCAGGGCGTTCCATCGACTTCGCGGACGCGCCTTCGTCGGCAATGAGCTCAACCAGATCGATGTCCTGTGCCGTGCAGTGAGCCTGAAGCTTGATCTTCTGGGCATCTAAGCTCACGCCTTCTGTGGACTGCTGATCCGTACTGACACGCACGTATCCGACAGCGCGTACGACCAAAGGACGCTTTCCTTTAGACATGCGCGACCCCGGACTGTCGATGCAGATGGGTTGGGAGTGACTCTGCGGAATCGTTGGTGTGATCCCGGACGACACACACGAGACACGACATAGCAAGCTTCACACAGTGAATCCTCGCATGCGCTGCAAAGAATTGTCGCTGTGAGCATGAGCGCTCATCGCCGCTGGTGCGACTACCTCATCCCACGCCCAGCCTGGAACTAGCTTGCGCTGTGCTGGAAACGGGTCTGCTTGTAGCCCTCACGGGAGGTCACTTCGTTAAACCAGCGGGTCACGTTGGCGTAGGCGCTGGTGTCCAGGCCGCCCCACTGAGACAGGTGAACAGCCTCTGCAAGTGCGATGTCCGCAGCAGAGAAGTGACTGCCACCAAAGTACCGCTGTCCGGCCAGCACACGATCCATGATCCGCAGCGGAACCTGGGCATCCTCATGCGATTTGGCGAGACCCGCTTCGTCGAGTGGCTGCCCCATCATCGGGAAAAGAATCTTCACATACCATGGTCGAGCGAGGGGACCGTGCCCTTCCGCCGCAGCCCAAACGAGCCACTGCACCGTCTGCCAGTGCTCCTTGCCGCTCTCTGCAATCAGCTTGCCCTTGCCATACGTCTCGGCGAGGTAAAGCAGAATCGCGTTGGACTCAATCACCACGGTCTCACCATCGACCAGCGTTGGCGTCTTGTTGCCGGGGTTCAGCGCCAGGTACTCGGGCTTGTGCTGCTCCCCCTTGGTTAGGTCGATGTTGATCAGCTCGTAGGCCAGTCCGAGTTCATGCAGCGCAGACTGAACCTTGCGAGTGTGAGCCGAGAGCGTCAATCCATATAGCTTGATCATCGTGTTCCCCCTACTTTCCAGCGTGAGACGGAGCCATTTACGTAGGTGGTCAGGGTATCACGACTTTTGCGCGGACTGGCAACAGGATGTCAGCTACGACGGAGACGAAACAGCAGACCAATCACCGCGCTGATGGCAGCCAATGATGCCCAAAGTGGAGCCGTCCCCCGGGCGTCAGCTTTGGCCACCTCGCATCCACTTACCACCGACGGCAAGGAACAGCTCTGAGGATCTGCTGAAGCCGGATGAGAGATGATCACCCCCGCCAAATCGTCGGCGGTTGGAACGCGCCGTGAGAACTCGCCAGCAGCGCTCGTGGGGTACATCGCTGCTTCGTAGGCAGTTTCCGCATCTGGGGATGCCAACCTCTTTGCATCGAGCGCAGTGCACGAAAGCACCGCACCCCCTTTCTGATCCGTCATGCAACCAGACGCGCCAGCGTCGATCAGACAGGTATGGTCAAGGCCCATCACATGCCCAAGCTCATGCGTGAGGACATTCCACAGATCCACGGGGGAGCGGCGGTCTGCGCCGGTCACGGGCTTGCTCGCATCGACAAAACGGAACGAAACCGCATTGAAGTCGATGTCCGTGTCCACGATGTTTCCGTCGAGAGTGGCATCGTTTGGTTTGTTCAGGAAGGACACCGTGGTCACCGCGGTTGCAGAAGGATCAAAGCAAACCGGACTTGAGTTGCTGTCTTTCGCAGGGCGACACCACGATCCAAAGCGGAACTTGAGGAAGCCCAAGCGATCGGTCTGACTCGGCTCACGGCTGTCCGTAGGGGGAAGGTATTGGATTTGAAGAAAACTCGACGGAGTCAGCCGTTCATTCCACGATCGAATGGCGCTCTGGATCGCATCCAGGGTGACGTCTGCGGGTAGTTCGTCGCGCAATAGCTCGGCGTCCGGCTGTAGGAAAATGCAGGTCTGTGCCCAGCGCAGAGGTCTGCACGTGACCCTGGTACGCGTCCGAACATAGGACTGTCCGTCCACAGGTGCCGCCAACGTCACCGCGCACGCCCCGATCACAAATAGACGAACCAGCGTACGCATGTTGATCTCTCGCTCTTTATGTTAGTCCGTTTTGGGGTTCCCAATCGGCACAAATATTCGCGTCGCAACGGCCCGTGTCACGGACGCAAACGGCATGATAGGGTGGTGTTCATGATGTCGCTGCTCTGCGTAAGCAAACTGCTAGGCCTTGTCCTAGCGGCCACGGTTGGGTTGACCGAGCCCGAGCTGGCTGCGGCGCTCCGAGGCGAAGTTCCGACTCGCAGCGAGACCCAGAGCACCGATTCGGGACAAGCCAAGGGTCAAGGAATCGGCGCAGTCGTCATCGATCGGCCGCTTGCCGAAGTCTGGGCGGTGGTCAGTCACTTCGAGGACAAAGCCGAGTATATGCCGCGGCTGGAAAAGGTCGAAGTGCTGGAGAAATCTCCGCGTCGGCTGCGCGCTCGCATGACAGTTGATGCATCCGTGAAGTTTGCTCGCTACACAGCGGTGTTCGTGCTCGATCCAGATCAGCACACGATCGTCTTTTCACTCGACAAGACGGCGCCAGACAACACCATCAAGGACACATCAGGCGGTTATTCCCTGTTTGAAGTGTCTGCGGAAAAGACACTGGTTGTCTATCGTTCATCCGTCGACACCGGACTCAAGATTCCGCGCTTTATCGCCGACTACATGTCACGTCGATCGATTCCCAATCTTCTGCGGGCGATCAAAAAACGCGTCGAGACCCGCGGTCTGTATCGAAAATAGCTATCCTCACCGGGGCTGCATTTGGCAAAGTCGCGGCCGTGGATACCCAGCTTGATTTCTATTCCCTTTCGCCCGATGCCGTACTTGGTGCGGTCGAGCAGGCGCTCGATCCAGCCGGCATGGTTCGGGCCACAGGACGCTGCTTTGTTCATGCCAGCATGGAAAATCGCGTCTATGAAATCGAACTGGAAGAAGAGCTTCCGGGCGTCGGAAACAAAGTCGTGGCCAAGTTCTATCGTCCGGGTCGCTGGTCTGCTGCTGCCCTCACCGAAGAGCACGGCTTCCTACATGAACTTGTAGAGGCCGAGATCCCGGTCGTTGCAGCGATACCGCTCGCGGGCGCAGGTGGACAGACTCTTCATAAGACAACTTTTGGAGTATTCTTTTCCCTCTTTCCCAAAGTCGGTGGCCGAGTCAGCGAGGAACTTTCGGAAGCTCAGCTCCTGCATGTGGGAAGGCTGCTGGCGCGGCTTCACAACGTCGGCGCATCGCGAAGGGCAATGGCGCGCCCGACCCTGTCTCCACAAGAGTATCTGCGTCCAGCACTCACCACGCTGATGAAGTCAGGATACGTGGATCTTCAGCTGCAGAGTCGCTATGAACGCGCCGCAGAGGCACTGCTTCGGATCGCAGAGCCGTTGTGGGAAGGAGTTCCTCTGCATCGTGTTCACGGCGACTGTCACGGTGGCAACCTGCTGTGGCAGAAGCAGGGCCCGATCTTCCTCGACTTCGATGATCTGATGATGGCACCAGCGGTCCAGGATCTGTGGATGGTCGTGCGTGGACGAGATGCCGAAGCGAAGCAGCAGCGCGCAGTCATCATTGAAGGCTACGAGCAGTTCCGTCCGTTTGACTTTCGTACGCTCCGTATGATCGAGGCCCTGCGCGCGATTCGCATGGTTCACTATGCAAGCTGGGTTGCACGACGATACAAAGATCCGATCTTTGTCCGCACCTTCCCGGAATTCCCAACCTACGCGCACTGGGTCGATGAAACCACCTCGCTGGAAGAACAGGTAGGACTCGTGCAAGCGGAAGTCGGAAAGACTGTTCAATAGAACGAAAACAGTATGCAACCAGCGAAGAACAGGTCTCAGCGCAACGCTAGACGCGACGCACCGGCTTCTTGGGGGCCGCTTTGAAGAGCCCCACTGCAATCGAGTAACCGAAGAGGGCGCCGAAGCCCATCTGCGTCATCACCCCGAGTAGATCGGTGGTCTGCCACTCCTGAATCGCTTTCCCATCGCGGACCTGACGAATCAACGTGCCACGGACTTCGATGTCTTTTTTCGAAGCCGGAGCCCCCATGAACTTGCCCACGTTCTTGGCCCGCGAGGTGAACTGGATTGTAACGAACTCTCCATCGACCAGCACATGTTCAAAAGTCATTTTCATGCCAGAGAAGGCGTCCTTCATGTCTTACATGAAACCGATGTATTCGTCGCGGCTGAACAGAAGGCCATCACCCGAGTAGGTGAAACCCGGTGCCAACAGCGAGTCGAGCTTCTGCCAGTCATTGTCTTGGATCGAGAGCGAAACTGCGAGGGCTACATCCTTGGTCAGCTGTGGGGTCATGATAGATACTCCTGACAATTGTTGTATGAGACAATAATTATTAGATGTAATCATTGTGTCAATCTTATTTTCTGGCTAGCGTGGTTCCCGATGAGAAACCGGAGTTTTGAAGATCTGCCAGCGGGATTGACCGAGCACGTCGGCTATCTGCTGGTCGTGCTGGGAAAACGTGCGCAGCGTGCCTTTGCGACGGCGATGGAGGCAGATGGGCTGCGGGCGCCTCACTTTGACATCGTCAGCTTGCTCCACGAGAGAAAAGCGTGCTCGCAAGCGGACATCGCACGCGGGCTGGCGCTTGAGCCTGCCCATCTGGTTTCGCTTCTCGACGAGCTGGAGAAAAGTCGCTTGGTCGTGCGCTCTCCAGATCCATCCGATCGGCGACGGTATTCAGTCACACTGACGGCCTATGGGGTCAATGTCATGAAGCGACTTTCGGCGGCGTCACTTGCCGTCGAGTCAGAGCTTCTGGCCGAGCTTAAACCATCCGAGCGGGTCCAGCTTCGCAAGCTGCTCCAGCGCCTGGCCCGCAAAGGACACCATCCGTCACACAGCCCTCGCAGCTAGGAATTTCGGGCGAGCCGAGGCGACGAATTCAGTGGGTCCGGTACGCAGCGACGTTTAGAATGGGACGAGCACGGAGTCTACATGTCCTCTGTCCTTACGGAACTCGTCGAGCTGCTTGCCCTGGAACGAATTGAAGAGAACCTCTTTCGCGGTCAGAGCCAGGACCTCGGCTGGGGTCAAGTGTTTGGTGGCCAAGTGCTCGGACAGGCGCTCAGCGCTGCAGTCCAGACGGTCCCGACCGATCGCCACGTACATTCCCTCCACGCTTACTTTCTGCAACTTGGCGACGCGAAAAAACCGATTGTCTACACGGTCGATCGCACCCGCGATGGCAGCAGTTTCTCCAGCCGCAGCATCTTGGCGACACAGTATGGGAAGCCCATTTTCCAGATGATCGCCTCTTTCCAGCTAGACGAAGTCGGCTTCGAACACGCCGATCCGATGCCCGATGTTCCGGGTCCAGAAGGGCTCCGTTCCGAGCGAGATCTGTGGAAGGAATACTCACAGCGGTTGCCGGAAGCACTCCGCTCTCGCGCACTCGGCGAACGTCCGATCGAGCTTCGTCCAGTGTCTCCGATGCATCCCTTTGCGCCGCAGAAGACGTCTCCTGTTCAGGCGGTCTGGGTGCGTGCCAGCGGAACACTTCCTGATGACCAAGCTCTGCACCGTTACCTGCTGGCGTATTGCTCGGACTTTGCCTTCCTTCCTACCGCGATGCGTCCGCACGGAGTGACGTGGGTGACTCCGTCGATGAAGGTTGCCAGCCTCGATCACGCGATGTGGTTTCATCAGCCCTTCCGCATGGATGACTGGCTGCTGCATGTCATGCAGAGTCCATCTGCATCGGGGGCGCGCGGCCTGGTGCGCGGCAGTGTGTTTTCACGCGATGGAAAGCTGGTGGCATCGACAGCGCAGGAAGGACTCATGCGCCACCGCGGCCCGCTTCCCGAGTGATTTTCACAGAAGCGGAGTCCGCGCAGAAACGAAGGAGGGATGTTCCTACCAGCCGCACTTCTGCGACTTGGTCTGCTCCTTGAGGAAGCCCATCAGCGGCGCGTAGTAATCGAGCATCGCTGCGCCGTCCATGCTCCGCGTTCCGGCAATTGCTTCGAGCGCTTCCGGCCACGGCTTCGACGATCCCATCTGAAGCATCGCCTTCATCTTGTCGCCTGCGGCCTGATTCCCATAGATCGAGCACTTGTGCAGCGGACCCTGATATCCCGCTGCCTGACACAGTGCGCGATGGAACTGGAATTCCAGGACGCGAGCCAGGAAGTACCGAGCATAGGGAACGTTGCTCGGAATGTGATACTTCGCCCCCGGATCAAAGTCCGCATCGGTACGATTCACAGGCGGAGTCACGCCTTGGTATTTGGTCCGCAGCTCCCACCAGCGCTTGTTGTACTCCTCGGGACGAACCTTTCCGGAGAACACTTCCCATCGCCACTGATCGAGCACTTTCCCAAAAGGAAGGAAGGCGACATGCTCCAGCGCATCGTGCAGAAGGAACGTCGTGTCATCGACCTGCGTGCCCTGATCCATAAGGCCGATCTTTTGCAGATACGTTGGCGTAATCGACAGCGCGATCGCGTCGCCAATTGCTTCATGGAACCCGTCGTTTGCCCCCTGCTGGAACAGAAGCGGAAGGTCGCGGTAGTACCAGTAGTAGTAGTCGTGTCCCAGCTCGTGATGCACGGTGCGGAAGTTGTCGTCATCAAGCTCGATACACATCTTGATGCGCAGATCACCCTTCGACGTGATGTCCCACGCAGAGGCATGGCACACCACTTCGCGATCCTTGGGGCGGACAAACATCGATCGCTTCCAAAACGAGTCTGGAAGCGGATCAAATCCGACGGACTTGAAGAATCCTTCGCCCATCTTCACAAGCTCGATGGGAGTCGTTTTCTTTTGCGCAAACTTGGCCTTGAGGTTGATAGCGGTGCCCTTCCCTGTCGGTGCAACCGAAGAGAAGATGTTCCCCCATTCCTGCGCCCACATGTTGCCAAGCAAGTGCGCTGGTATCGGTCCAGACTCCGGAACGCGATTCCCATAGGTCTGGCGCAGCTTCATCCGGGTGTAGCAGTGCAGCGCTTCATACAGCGGCTTGACTTGTTCCCACAGCCGCTCTGTCTCAGCAGCAAAGGCCTCTTCCGGCATGTCATAGCGCGAGCGCCACATCGCCCCAACATCGGCGTAGCCCGCGTTCTGAGCGCCCTTGTTCGCCAGCACCACGTAACGGACGTAGGAGCCACGCAGCGTCTTGGCCAGATCGTGCCAGCCGACCCATGCCTCCAGAAGCTCGTCGTAGTTGCGGCTTGTCGCAAGTGTCCGGCTCAGATCGTCGAGCGTGAGACAGCCACCTTTGAGCCGCGGCGGACAGTACTTCGCCTTGCCGTAGGTTGTCTCCATCGACGCAGCGAGCTGCGCAAGCTCGGCCCGCTCACTTGGATCAGCCGGCGAAGGAAGATCCTGTGCCAGCTTGAGAAGATCGAACTTCCGACGCAAATCGGGAGACAGCTGAACCTTGTCGAACTGGGCGGCTTCTTTGATCTTCTTGCCGACCAGCTCCATCACCTGCTCTTGCGACTGGGCGTTCAGATGCTCGGTGTCGTGCGTGATGTTGGTGTTCTGGACAAACTGCACGCGCTGCGCATAGCTCCACAGCGCCCGAAGCTGCGTCTCTGTCTGGTCCATAAAAGCCCGGGCGTCCGCCTCGGTCGGGCCCGTTGGTTTGGGCGGCGGCGGTGGCGCCACTTGCGGCGGTGGGTCCGGCTTCACCGGCGCGATGGGCTCACAGGGTGTGCAGCTTCCAACCGACGAAGCGACCAGCAGCGACGTAGCCAAGAGCAAAAACGTGGGCCGCCGAGTTTGCGACCAAGGATCACAGGGACGGGACATGCGACAAACCTCCACAAACGAAGGAGGCGCTATATCACACGCAGTACGCACCGCCAAGAGCGGCACGGTATGATGACAAAGCGAATGGCGAGACGGCACGGCAGGGCGGAAAAGACGCTACACAGGTGTTTGTTGGCGACGGGAATGATTGTTCCCCTGCTGGCGACTGCGCAGCCCGTGCTCCACGAACCGGTGTCGGTGCCACGGCTGCGCTGCAAAGATGGAGTCTGCCGTCCCGACGGTGCGCCAAGCGACGCAATGCCCGATGCAGTCATGAGCCGCGAAGGCCTGCTGACAGCGCCTTCGAGCGGTCGCGGACCGACGGGACAGGAACAGATTTTTGCAAGCGGTGCGACGACGGCCAGCTTGGCTCACTCGCAAGGCCCCCAGCCGGGAACCGATCCGCCGCCGGTCCGGCGCTCACGCATCTTGCCCGATTCCGCGACTGGCCCCGAGACAGGTGGCGAGCGGCTCTATCACGAGGTGTTCCAGCCCGCAGTCTACCCGTACAAGCGAATGAGCGTCCTCGATGGAGTCGATGACGATGGGGCGATGAAGCTGAGACGAAGTGAGCTTATCCCAATGCCGGTCGAGAAAAGTGGCGTGGCGGCGGGTCGAGATCCCTTCTACGCATCTGTGGTTGTGGATTTCGTCGCTGGTCAGGCCGTGCCGCTGCCAACGCCTGCCGCCGGTTTTCGGATACTCTCGTATCGCTCGACGCCTGCCCGCAGCCTCCAGTTCTATGTAGACGGGGCTGAAAATCTGTACGTCTCGTCCCCAACGGGAGGCCGACATCGCCTGGTCTACTTGATGGACGTGGGGCCGCGGTACTTTGCCGGGCCGCTTCTGCCACCAGGGACACCCGCGCCGCTTCTCGGGGATGTGCCTGATGACATGCTTGCGCCACTTCCTCGCAAGCTCCAGCGCGAGGCCAAGGTCGTGCTCCAACACATCGGTGTGCGCACGTCTTCGGGAGCGGACTATCAGTCGGTGCTCGCCCAGCTGGTGAACTACTTCCGGGGCTTCACCGTTGGCGATCTACCCGACGAAGGCCCCGGCGACCTGTACCTGAAGTTGGCGCTATCCCGTCGTGGTGCGTGCCGACATCGGTCGTACGTGTTCGTCATTACCGCCCTGCAAGCAGGAATCCCCGCTCGCTACGTCGAAAACGAGCTGCACGTCTTCGTCGAGGTCTGGATCCCCGATGCACGCGGCCGCGGAGGATACTTCCGACGGATCAACCTCGGCGGCGCACCGCTGTCACAGCGAATCGTCGACGGGGAAAACAAGGTCGCGTACCGGGAAAAAGGTGGTGATCCTTTCCCGACGCCACCAAGCTTCCAAAGTGGCGTTCCACCACAGGTCCAAGGCCAGCCGAGGCAGCGCGGTGCCGATGGCGGAGGAAGCGGCGGAAATGGCGACGCGGGCAGCGGTGGGAGCGGACCAGGCCCCGGGCAGACCGGTTCTTCCTCGGCAGGGGACGGCAGAAAGAACGGCCCAGACGGCACCCCAAGCAGCGACCCCGGAGGCAAGGGGAACCAGCACAGTACGGAAAAGAACGGCACGCACAACAGCGGAACCGAGCAAAGCGGTGGAGCCGAAGCACGCGATGGCAAGGGCCAGCGCGATGGTGGCAAACCGAGCGGTACAGGACCGGGTGGCACAAGCGGAAAACCCGACGGCAAGAGCCAAGACGGATCGGGTCACGATGGCAAGACTCCGCCCGGAAAGCCCAGCGAGGGAGCGCGAAGTGGCGGTGGCCCGGATGACAGCAGTGATCTGCCTGCCGAGGACGATATTTCACAGTCTGACGATCGACGCGTGGAAGCGAGCGCCGTCTTGGCAACGACCCAAGTGACGCTGTCGGCTTCCGGCAATGCGTATCGGGGAAGCAGCCTGCCCATTGCCGGCATTGTCCGTTCAACGAGTGGCGACGCAGCCGGGCTGGAAGTCATGGTCATCCTGGCGCTCAGCGCAGGCCCCCGCATCTTGGGTCGCGCAGTGACACGAAGCGACGGTCGTTTTTCGACGGAAATCG